>CAYTMM010000036.1:0-29650 GCA_964438875.1 uncultured Sphingosinicella sp.
GCGCTGGTGATGCTGCTCGGCATCGCCGCCGCGACAACCTGGGCGATGGCGCGCTGACATGGACGGCTTTCCCATCCTTTCCGCGATCCTCGCGCTGCCGATCCTGGGCGCCGCCGCCTGCCTGTTCGCCGGCGCGAACGGCGCGCGCTGGATCGCGCTCGGCACAACGCTGGCGACGCTGGCGCTCTGCATCGGCCTGTGGCTGACCTATCAGGTCGGCGGCCCGCAATGGCAGTTCGTCGAGCGGGCGGAGATTTTCGGCGACAGCTTCGCCTGGGCGCTCGGCATCGACGGCATCGCGTTGCTGCTGATCGTGCTCACCGCCTTCCTGATGCCGATCTGCATCGGCGCGTCGTGGGAAGCGATCGACAGGCGCGTGCCGGAATATATGGCGCTGTTCCTGCTGCTGGAGACGCTGATGCTCGGCGTCTTCATGGCGCAGGACATCTTCCTCTTCTACATCATGTTTGAGGCCGGCCTGATCCCGATGTATCTCATCATCGGCATCTGGGGCGGGCAGAACCGGATCTACGCCGCCTACAAATTCTTCCTCTACACGTTGCTCGGCTCGCTGCTGATGCTGGTCGCGATGCTGTGGATGGTGAATTTCGCCGGCACCAGTTCGGTCCCCGAACTGCTCAACACCGATTTCCCGCCAGAGGCGCAGACCTGGCTCTGGCTGGCCTTCTTCGCCAGCTTCGCGGTGAAGATGCCGATGTGGCCGTTCCACACCTGGCTGCCGGATGCGCACGTCCAGGCGCCGACCGCCGGCTCGGTCATCCTCGCCGGCGTGCTGCTGAAGCTCGGCGGCTACGGCTTCGTGCGCTTCTCGCTGCCGATGTTCCCCGAGGCCTCGGCCCAGCTCGTCTGGATCATCTTCGGCCTATCCATGGCCGCCGTGGTTATCACCTCGCTGATCGCTTTGGTTCAGCAGGACATGAAGAAGCTGATCGCCTATTCCTCGGTCGCCCATATGGCGTTCGTGACGATCGGCCTGTTCACCTTCAACCGGCAGGGAATTGAGGGCGGCCTTGTCGTCATGCTCTCCCACGGCCTCGTCTCGGGCGCGCTCTTCCTGTGCGTCGGCGTGGTCTATGATCGGCTGCACACGCGCGAGATCGCGAAATATGGCGGCCTGTCGAACAACATGCCGGGCTATGCCTTGCTCTTCATGCTGTTCACCATGGCCTCGGTCGGCCTGCCGGGCACGTCCGGCTTCGTCGGGGAATTTCTCAGCCTGATGGGCGCTTATGCGGCCAATAGCTGGGTCGCGATGGTGGCGACGACCGGCATCATCCTCGGCGCGGCCTATATGCTGCTGCTCTACTGGCGGATCGCCTTCGGCGTCGCGCGCACGGAAGAGGCGGCGGCACTGCCCGATCTGTCGAAGCGCGAATGGGCCTTGCTCGCCCCGATCGCGGCGGCCGTGCTGTGGATGGGTGTCTATCCGGAAAGCTTCCTGCGCGTCATGCGCGACGACGTGACGATCCTGATGACGCGGATCGAGCGGGCGGCGCCGCAGGGCGATGCGCTGCTGACGGCCGGTACGCCGGCGCCGGTCGCGGCCGACGCGCATCATGGTGAAGGCGGGCATTGATGACATTGTGGCACACCCTTCAGGCGATCGGGCCGGAGATCATCCTCGCGGTCGGCGCGACCGATCTGCTGCTGCTCGCCGCCTTCTCGAAGAATCCGAACGTCATCCGCACGATCAGCGTGATGTCGGTCATCCTCCTGCTCGGCGCGAGCGCCGCCTTGCTCGGCCCGGCTTCCTATGCCGGCGATCTGTTCGGTGGGCAGTTCCGGGCTGATGCCTTCGGCGCCTTCGCCAAGCTCGTCATCTTCCTTGGCTCGGCGGTCGCGATCGCGGCGGCGCCCGGGTTCCTCCGGCGCGAGGGGGAGGGGCATGGCGAATATCCGGTCCTGATCTTGCTCGCCGCCCTGGGCATGAGCATCATGGTTTCCGCAGGCGATCTGCTGATGCTCTATATCGGACTGGAGCTGAACAGCCTCGCCGCCTATGTCCTCGCCGCTTTCCTGCGCAACGATGCGCGTTCGTCGGAAGCCGGCCTCAAATATTTCGTGCTCGGCGCGCTTGCCAGCGGCATCCTGCTCTACGGCATATCGCTGCTCTACGGCTTCACCGGCACGACGACGTTCGACGGCATCTCCAACGCCCTGGCCGACGGTGTCTCGCTGGGCGAATTGTTCGGCATCGTCTTCGTGCTGGCGGGTCTCGCCTTCAAGGTCAGCGCCGTGCCGTTCCACATGTGGACCCCAGACGTCTATGAAGGCGCACCGACGCCCGTGACGGCCTTCTTTGCCACCGCGCCCAAGGTCGCCGCGATCGCCATCCTCGCCCGCATCGCGATTGAAGGCATGGGCCCGGCCACCGATGCCTGGCGGCAGATCGTGATTTTCGCCGCTCTGGCCTCGATCATCCTCGGAGCTGTCGCCGCGATCGGGCAGGCGAACATCAAGCGCCTGCTCGCCTACAGCTCGATCAACAATGTCGGCTTCCTGCTCGTCGGCCTCGCCGCCGGCACGCCGGAGGGCGTCGCGGCGATGCTCTTCTACCTCGTCGTCTATGTCGTGATGACGCTCGGCACCTTTCTGGTGGTCCTCAGGATGCGCGACGAGAATGACCGCCCGGTCGAAACCATCGCCTCGCTCGCTGGCCTCTCGCGCAGCCGCCCGATGCTGGCCATGGCGATGGCGATCTTCATGTTCTCGATCGCCGGTATTCCGCCGCTCTTCGGTTTCTGGCCGAAATTCCTGATCTTCCAGGCGGCGGTCGCGGCGGATCTTACGTGGCTGGCGGCGGTCGCGATCGCCGCGTCGGTGATCGGCGCTTATTACTATCTCATGATCGTCAAGGTCATGTATTTCGATGATCCCGCTCCGGCTTATGTGCAGGAGAAGGAGCCGGTCGGCACTGGCCTGATCCTCGGCTCGGCCCTGTTCGTCTCACCCTTGGGTTACCTGACGATCCCGCTGATCGGCCCGGCCACTCTGGTGGCGGCAAGGGCATTGTTCTGATCCGCACTGTCGCCGAAACCGGTTCCACCAACGACGATCTTGCCGCGCTTGCCCGCGAAGGCGCCCCGGAAGGCACCTGGCTGCGCGCCGAACGCCAGACCGGCGGCAAGGGCCGGCAGGGCAGGTCCTGGCTCTCCCCGCCCGGCAATCTCTACATCTCCACCCTTGTCCGCCTGCGCCCCGTCGATCCCCCCGCGCCGACGCTGGCTCTCCTCGCTGCGGTCGCCCTGCACGAAACGGTCGCGTTCCATGCTCCGGGGGTCGCGATCAAATGGCCGAACGATCTGATCGCCGGGCAGGCCAAGCTCGCCGGCATCCTGCTGGAGCGGCATCAGGAAGCGGTCATCATCGGCTTTGGCGCCAATCTCGCGCACACCCCCAATCTCCCCGATCGCCCCGCGATTTGCCTCGCCGATCTCGCCGGAACTCCGCAAAACCCAGCAGTCTTCGCCGAAATCCTCGCCGAAACCCACGCCCGCTGGCTGGCGCGCTGGCGCGCCGAAGGTCTCGCCCCGATCCGAAAAGCCTGGCTCGCCGCTGCTCATCCAATCGGCACCGCGCTCTCCACCAGCGAAGGGCAGGGCCTGTTCGACGGCCTCGACGAGGATGGCGCCCTGCGCCTGCGCCTTGCCGACAGCACCACTCGCGTCATACATGCGGGCGACGTGTTCCTGATTTGAAGGTCACCACGATGCTTCTCGCCATCGACGCCGGCAACACCAACATCGTCTTCGCTCTGGTTGAGGACGGCGTGATCCGTACGCGCTGGCGAATAGCGACCGATCCGCGGCGCACCGCCGATCAATATGCCGTCTGGCTGCACCAGCTACTGGAACTGGAAGGCTATTCCCGCGGTGACGTCACCGCCGTCATCATCGGCACGGTCGTCCCGCGTGCGCTCCATAATCTGGAGGTGCTGGCCTCCAAATATTTCGGCGTCGATCCGCTGGTGGCGGGGGAGGGGCTGGCCGAATGGGGCATCGAGCTGGATGTAGCGGAGCCAAGATCGGTCGGTGCCGACCGGGTGCTCGACGCGATCGCCGCCCATAAGTTGCATGAAGGCGACCTGATCGTCATCGATTTCGGTACGGCGACGACGTTCGATCTGATCGATTATTCCGGCGCCTACAAAGGCGGCATCATCGCGCCGGGGATCAATCTGTCGCTGGACGCGCTCGTCGCCGCGGCCGCCAAACTGCCGCGCGTTGCGATCGAAGCGCCGGTAGACCCGTCCGTGATCGGCCGCACCACCGAGACGCAGATGCATATCGGCATCTATTGGGGCTATGTCGCGATGATGGAGGGGCTGGTCGCCCGCATGAAGGCGGAGGTCGGCCGCCCCGTCACCGTTGTCGCCACCGGCGGCCTCGCCATTTTGTTCGATGAGCATACGGAACTGTTCGACGCGATCGAGCCGGATTTGACGATCCAGGGACTGGCGATGCTGTTTGCGCGGAGCCAAGGACAGCTCTGATCGTCATTGCGAAGAGCCCTTCGACGCCACCTGAAAGGTCGCTCAGAATAAACTGCCGCTTTGCGTTAGCGACGCGGCAATCCAGATTTTCCGGCATATTCGCGACTGGATTGCTTCGCTTCGCTCGCAATCACGGCTAAGCGGAAAAGATATGAAACCCGGCAACGAACTTCTCTTCCTCGCGCTCGGCGGCTCGGGCGAGATCGGCATGAACGTCAATCTCTATGGCTGTCAGGGCAAATGGCTCATGGTCGATCTCGGCATGACCTTCGCCGATCCGGCCTATCCGGGCGTCGAACTGGTCCTGCCCGATCTCGCCTTCATAGAGGAACGGCGCGACGACCTGCTCGGCGTCGTGCTGACCCACGGCCATGAGGATCATATCGGCGCGATCCCCTATCTGGCGGGCGATCTCGGCGTGCCGCTCTATGCCACGCCCTTCACCGCCGGCCTGATCGCCGGCAAGCTGGAGGAGGAGGGGCTGTCGCAGGACGTGAAGGTCAACGTCATCGACATGCTGACCGATTTCGCGATCGGCCCGTTCGGACTCAGATATATCCCGCTGGCTCATTCCATTCCGGAGGGCAATGCGCTCCTGATCTCAACGCCTTACGGTCGTATCTTTCATACCGGTGACTGGAAGCTGGACGATGCGCCCCAGCTTGGCGATCCGTCGACCGAGGCGGAATTGCGCGCGATCGGCGACGAGGGCGTGCTGGCCCTGGTCTGCGACTCCACCAACGTCTTCCAGGAACAGCCGTCCGGCTCCGAAGCCGGGGTGCGCGAGGGGCTGGACGAGGTGATCAAGGCCGCCACCGGCCGCGTCCTCGTCACGACCTTCGCCTCCAACGCCGCGCGTCTCAAGACGCTGGGCCATGTCGCACAGGATACGGGGCGCAAGGTCTGCGTCGCCGGGCGCAGCCTCGATCGCATCCTGCGGGTTTCGAAGAGCGTCGGCTATCTCTCTGATTTTCCTGAAACGATAGACTTCGACACCGCGATGCGCCTGCCGCCGCGCGAGGTGCTCATCATCGCGACAGGCGGGCAGGGGGAGAGCCGCGCCGCCCTCGCCCGCATCGCCTTCGGCCAGCACAAGCTGGCCCTCGATGGGGGCGATCTCGTCGTCTTCTCGTCCAAGCAGATACCGGGTAACGAGATCGCGATCGGTCGAATCCAGAACGAACTGGCCGCGAAGGGGATCGACATGATCACCGATCGCCAGGCTCCGGTCCACGTCTCTGGCCATCCCGGTCGCCCGGAACTTGCCGCGATGTACGACTGGATCCGGCCCGACATCATCGTGCCGGTCCACGGCGAGATGCGGCACATGATGGAACAGGCGCGTTTCGCTCGCGCACAGGGCGTGCCGCACGGCATCGTCCAGAAGAATGGCGACCTGGTCCGTCTCGCGCCCGATGGACCGGCCAAGCTGGGTGAGGAGCGGGTGGGACGCCTGATCCTCGACGGCGACGTCATCCTCAATGCCGACGGCACCACGATGAACGAGCGGCGCAAGCTCGCCTTTCAGGGGCTCATTTCTGTTGCGGTCGCGCTCGACGATGCCGACCGCGTGGTCGGCGATGTCGAGATCGATCTGCAGGGCGTGCCGGTCGAGGAAGATCGCGAGGTTTTTCTCGAAGAGGCGTGCGATGCGGTTCGCGCCGCTGTTGCGAAGCAAGGCCGCAAGGAAGACAAATTGCGCGAGGATATCCGCCTCGCCGTGCGCCGCTGCGCCACGGATTGGACAGGCAAGAAACCCATTGTCACCGTGCTTCTGGTCCGGACCTGAGTAATGAAAATCACTTCGATCCTCGCCATTTATGTCCTTTTCTGGATGCTGAGTCTTTTCCTCGTACTGCCTTGGGGCGTACGAACCAGCGAGGAGGCTGGCGCCGAGACCCTTGCCGGCCATGCCGAAAGCGCGCCACACAGTTTCAGCTTCGGTCGCGTGGCTTTGCGCACGACGATCGTCGCGACGATTCTTTTCGGCCTCTATTATGCCAATTATACGCAGGGCTGGATTACGGTCGATCAACTCGATTGGGCATATCGCGGTTAGAGTCTGTTTCAGCTTTTCTGAAACAGATGCGGTGCCGCTTCAGCGAAGCTGAAAACTTATTTGCGCAGCCGGTCGATCGCCTGGGCCAGCGCGACATAGAGCTTTCCCATGTCGGAGGAGAGAAGCGTGACGCCAAGGCCGGCGCCGTCCCGGTCGGCCAGCACGCGGCGCAGCATCGCTTCGAAATCGTGGATGTAGCGGTTCACCTGATCGCGGAAATCCGCTTCCTCCTCATAATGTCGAAGCACCTCGCGTGCCTCGCCGGAGTCGAGCAGGCGTACCGCGCGGCGGGTGAAGACACCCCGATCACCCTTGAGATACGCCGCCCAGGCGGTGTCCGCGACATCGTTGGACAGGAGCTTGTTCACGTCGATCGCGGTCGAATGGAGCGCTTCGATGAGCAGTGACACGCGCCGCGACAACTCGCCCGCGTCACGCTCCTCGCGCGCTGCCCGATCCTCCGCGATCCGGTCCTCCACCGCGGCGGCGGTCTCGCTCATTACCAGGAGCTGGCGAGTCAGCCGTTCGCTCGCCTGACGCGCCACCGCCATTGCGTGTTGTGAGGCTCCGGTGATTTCCGCGAGTTGCTCCTGCAATGGTTCGCCAACCGCCTCGTTCATCGCTTCACGGCTCGCTTCGGCGAGCGCGGCGACGCTGTCCGGGATGGCCGACAGAATTGCCTCGCGGGCATGGCCGGCGGCCTGGTTTGCCGCCTCGCGCACCCGCACCAGCGCGTCGATGAGCTGCGGCCCTGTCTCCTGCACAAGCCGGGCGGCGGCGGTGTCCGTCTCGCCGACCGTCCCGCCAAGCGCGCGTAATTTCTCGTCTGCGAGCGCGACCGCACCCTCGACAGTCGCGATCATTGCATCGAGCGATTCCCGCTGCCGCGCCGCACTGGCCTCGCTCTCGCCCATTGATTCGGCGGCGAGCGCGGCGGCGGCCTGCACCGCCTCCATCTCCGGCACGACCGATTTCACTGCCTCGCGCGTCCGCTCCGCCTGGCCCTCGACTTCGCCGAGCGCGCCGATCAAGAGCTCGCGAAACTGGCCCGAAACGCCGGTCAGTGCCTCCGCCATTTCGTGCGTGCGGTCGATCAGATTGCCCGCAGCCGTCGAACCGGTCTGTATCTCCTCCTGAAGCTGCCGGGCGACATCGCGCAACACTGCAACCGATTGAGCCAGGCGTGCATTCTGCTCCTCACCCGAGGCACCGAGTGCGGCCAGGCGCGTGTCCAGTTCGCCGAGCTGCACGGAGAGGACGTCCACCAGTGTCCGGCTCGCTGCCTCCTGCGTCTCCAGCCCTGTCGCCAGCGTCGCGATCTTGCGTTCGGCTGTGTCCAGCGCGGCGGTCAGCCGCTGCGCCGCTTCGGCGCCGGCCTGTTCGAAGGCAGCCCGGCTCTGCTCGACCATCGCCAGCATCGCCTGACCCTGCGTTTCCAGCCCGCCACGCGCGCGATCGACCGATTCGGCCGCCCGTACCATCGCGCCGTCCACCGCCGCGTTCATCTGCGCCGCCGCCTCGTTCATCCGCTCGGCCGCCGCGCCGGCGCTGCTTTCGATCCGCGCGACATGGGCGCCCAGCCGCTGCGCCGCGCCGCCGACCGTCTCGTCCGCCTCGCGCCCGCGCGCCGTCAAAGCCGCCAGATGGCCCTCCAGCGCCGCCGCCTGCTCGTGCGCGCCCAGTCCGGCTGCGCGCAGCGACTCGGCCGCCGCGCGCGCCTGTTCCTCGGCGCGGGGCAGATCGGCCAGCAGCACGCCGACATCGACCCGTGCGCTCGCCGCTGCATTGTCCAGCAGCTGTGCCTGGCGCCCCAGATCGGCGCTGCCCGCGCCAAGTTCGCGTGCGGTGCGGCCCAGCCGGTCCGCCACTTCGTCGCTCAACGTCATCAGCTGCGCCGCCTCGTCGCCCAGCAGACCGCGATGATCGCGCAGGCGCGCGGCGATGATGCCGAGCAGGCTTTCCAGCGCCTGGCTTTCCATGCGCATCTCGGCGACGGCGCGGGTGAAGGCCTGCGTTTCGCGGCGGGGTGTGCGGCCGAAAATCGTCCAGACGAGGCCGATCAGGATCAGCGGGGCGCACAATGTCGCGATCCGGGCCGGCCAGTCGGGCATCGCCAGCCCCGGCGCCGCCTCGAACAGGAGATAGCCGCAAAAACCGGTCCACCCGATGGCGGCGAGGATCAGCAGCCCCCCGAACAGGCGCAGGCCGAACGGTGCGGGCGGCGCGTCCTGCTCCACAAATGGCTGATAATCGAACGATTCGTCCGCGGCGGGCACGGTTTCTCCCGTGCGGCCCCAAACCGTTTCGCCCTGCGGCTGCGCCTCGGCGCGCTCGGCCCCCATGCTCATGCCCTTTTGTACCACTTTGGGGCGGATATGAAACGGGGCGTTAACACGCTTCGGCCCATAAACCGGGCATGGCATATGATCCGGGCGCTCTGACTGCTTCGCTGGCCGCCGCCGTTGGCAATGATTCCGCTCTGGTGGACGAGTTGCGCGGCGCGTTCATCGACAGCGCGGCGCGGCAGCTCGATCTGATGAACCGTGCCCGCTGCGATGCGAACTGGACCATCGCCGCCGCCCGTCTCAAGAGCATCGCCGCCAGCTTCGGCGCGAGCGGCCTCGCCGCGCTCGCCGACGAGGCGCTGGCCGGCGCGCCGGGCGATCCGGTCGTCCGCCGCAGGATCGCCGCCGCGATCGACGATTTCGCGGCGGGCTGAGCCGGGCCGCTTCCCTTACCTGCCCACCCGCTCAATCCCTACTCAGGATGAGCAGGTGAGGGCCTTGATTTTGCCGCTTGCCGTAACCCCGCCACCCGCTCCAATGTGCGCGCACATGAAGCTTTGAGGAAGGGCTGCGCGTGGCGAACTGGAATACGAGGAAGCCGATCGCGACGGCCGATGAGATCGCGCCGGAGCACCGGCTCCAGCGCACGCTGTCCTGGCCGCACCTGATTGCACTGGGCGTCGGCGCGATCGTCGGCACCGGCATCCTCACCCTGATCGGCGTCGGCGCGGCCAAGGCCGGCCCCGCGGTGATCTTCTCCTTCGCCATTGCCGGCCTGATCTGCGCCGCCGCCGCGCTGGCCTATGCCGAGATGGCGACGATGATTCCCGCCTCGGGATCGGCCTACACCTACACCTATGTCGTGCTCGGCGAATTGCTCGCCTGGGTGGTGGGGTGGAGCCTGATCCTCGAATATAGCCTGGTGGTTAGCGCGGTGGCGGTCGGCTGGTCGGGCTATGCCGCCCCCTTGCTCCAGGCCTGGGCGGGTTTCCCGCTCGCCTTGTCGCAAGGGCCGGAACTGGGCGGCATCGTCAATCTGCCGGCCATCTTCATCATCTTCATCGTCGCCGGCCTGCTCATCCTCGGCACGAAGGAGAGCGCCACGGTGAACGCCGTGCTGGTGATTGTGAAGATCCTCGCCCTCATCGTCTTCGTCGCCGTGACGCTGCCCTATTTCAACGCCGCCAACTTCGAACCCTTCATGCCCTATGGTTTCCCGAAGACCGGCCCGTCCGGCGCAGAGGTCGGCGTGATGGCGGCCGCCGCGATCATCTTCTTCGCCTTTTACGGTTTCGATGCGATCGCCACGGCGGCGGAGGAAACCAAGAATCCCGGCCGCGATCTCAAGATCGGCATCGTCGGCTCGATGCTGGTCTGCGTCGCCATCTACATGGCGGTCGCCGCCTGCGCGATCGGCGCCATCGCCTATACCCGCTTCGCCAACAGCCCGGAGCCGCTCGCCCTCATCCTGCGCGAGATCGGCCAGCCGCTCGCCGCGCAATATCTCGCCGTCTCGGCGGTGATCGCCTTGCCCACCGTCATTCTCGCCTTCTTCTACGGGCAGAGCCGCATCTTCTTCGTGATGGCGCGCGACGGGATGCTGCCGCCCCGGCTCGCCAAGGTGTCCGGACGCGGTTCGCCGGTGCGGATCACCTTGTTCACCGCAGTCATCGTCGCCATCCTCGCCGGCTTCATTCCGCTCGCCGAGCTGGCCGCGCTCGCCAATGCGGGCACACTGACCGCGTTCAGCGCCGTCGCTCTGTGCATGCTCGTCATGCGCCGCCGCGCGCCCGATGCCCCGCGCACCTTCCGCACGCCCTTCGCCTGGCCGGTCGGGATCATCGCCATCGGCGGCTGCGCCTATCTGATCTACAGCCTGCCGCAGCAGACCCAGATCTGGTTCCTCGGCGCCCATCTCGTCGGGTTCGCCCTCTATTTCGTCTACGGGAAACGCAACAGCCTGATGACCCGGGCTTCGGAGGAAGGATGAACCATGTGGCGTAAGCTGTTCTTCTCCCTGCTTCTCTGCCTTGCCACCCCCGCGCTAGCGCAGGATGAGGCGCCGGCGACCAGCCCGCTGTTCGAAACGGTGCGCGTCGTTCTCACCACCCAGGCGGGGCCGATCGTGATCGAGGTGGAGACGGAGCGCGCGCCGGTCACCTCGACCAATTTCCTGCGCTATGTCGATGGCCGCCGGCTCGACGGCATCGATTTCTACCGCGCGATGAAGCTGGGGGAGGGGTCCGGCCTGATCCAGAGCGGGGTGCGCGATACGCGGCGCCTGTTCCCGCCGATCGCGCATGAACCGACCAGCCAGACCGGCCTCAGCCACACGGACGGCGCCGTCTCGCTCGCGCGCGGCGCGCCGGGCACGGGTGCGTCCGATTTCTTCATCGTGGTGGGCGATCAGCTCGTCGGGCTGGACGCCGGTCCCAATGCCGGCGGCGACCTGCTCGGCTTCGCCGCCTTCGGCCGCGTCGTCGAAGGCATGGACGTGGTCCGCCGCATCCTTGATTCCCCGACCTCGCCGACCGAAGGCGAAGGCCCCATGCGCGGCCAGATGCTGGAACCCCGCATCCGCATCGTCACGGCGCGGCGGTCAGATTAGTCAGAGCCAGGCTGAATGTCCGTTATGGGTGGTTTGCCGACGTTGCCATTTGGTAGACAGCGTTTTTGCAGTGGCGACTTTAGCCTGACAATCCAGATACTTGGCGGCCTTGCTCACCCTCAATATTTGTAGGCCAAGCCAAAAAGATTACGGTTGCGACAAGAAAACAAACGATGATGGTCCTCAACAGACCGGGCATACTATCGTACAGTCCGAACTCGTTGAGCAGTAAGAGCGATCCGGGGCCACCTACAAGAACACCCGCCCATCTCTTGAGGGCGGGCACAGGCACATGCTCAGGATTTACATAGCTCACTGATTGAACTCCCACGTCGAGTGCGAGAGGATAAGGCTGGACTTGAATGTCCGCAATGGGTCGATTGCAGACCGTCCGCTCCTCGCTTCCAATGTAGGAAACGCTCTGTCACGCTCGCCCGCGACTCGGGGTTCCGGTTCCGGTTCGCGGCTCTTTGAAATACCCGATCCAATCGTTCCCACAGCACCCGCCTAAACACCCCTCACCCTGTCAACTTAGTCAACTTAACACTCTGCGCGCCGAATCGCTCAGGCCAGCACGAACCGGTCCAGCGCGTGGTCGTAGAGATGCAGCACCCCGTCCGAGATCGCAAAATAGGCGCCGTGCAGCTTCAGCGTCCCGGCCGTCTCGCGATCGCGGACCCAGGGGAAGGAGCGCAGATTCTCCAGAGAGAGCCGCACGCCCTCCAGTTCCATTTCCTGGAAAGCGGCGCGGTTCATCTCGGGATATTTGCGGCGGACGCGGCCGCGCGCTTCGGCCAGCATCTCGATCCAGTGGGCGATGAAATGGCCGGCGCCATGCTCGGCGCCGTCAAACTGTCCGGTCAGCGCCGCCGCACAACCGCCGCAGAAACCGTGGCCCATCACCACCAGTTCGGACACTTCGAGCTGCGTCACCGCGAATTCCAGCGCCGCCGATACGCCGTGATAATTGTTGTCCGGCTCGAACGGCGGGACGAGGTTCGCGACATTGCGCACGACGAACATCTCGCCGGGCGCCGCGTCGAAGATCTGGGTGGGGTCCACGCGGCTGTCGGAACAGGCGATGACCATCACTTTGGGGCTCTGCCCCTCGGCCAGTTCCGCCCATCGTTCGCGCTGCTCGGTCCAGCCATGTTCGCGGAAGCGGCGATAGCCGGCGAGGAGGGCGTCGAAATCTTTCATGAGTCGCCCGTAACGGCGGAGGGGGAGGGGTGGCAAGTCGCTGCGACAATCGCTATCTCGCCGCCATGAGCGAAGCCGATCCGATCCCGCCGCAGCCGGCGAAGACCCGACAGCGCAAGCCGGACTGGATCCGGGTGAAGGCGCCGATCAGCCACGGCTACATGCAAACCAAGGCGCTGATGCGCAGCCTCAACCTCGCCACCGTGTGCGAGGAGGCGGCCTGCCCGAATATCGGCGAATGCTGGACCAAGAAGCACGCCACGGTGATGATCCTGGGCGACACCTGCACCCGGGCCTGCGCCTTCTGCAACGTGAAGACCGGCATGCCGCGCCCCGTCGATCCGCTGGAGCCGGAGCATGTCGCCACCGCAGCGGCGGAGCTGGGGCTGGAGCATATCGTCATCACGTCGGTCGATCGCGACGATCTCCCCGACGGCGGCGCGATGCAGTTCGTCCGGGTAATCGAGGCGCTCAGGCGCAACACGCCGAAGACCACGATCGAGATCCTGACCCCGGATTTCCGCAACAAATCGGAAGCGGCGGTGGAAAAGATCATCGCCGCCCGTCCGGACGTCTACAATCACAATCTGGAGACGGTGCCGCGCCTCTATCCGACGATCCGCCCCGGCGCGCGCTATTATGCCTCGCTGCGGTTGCTGGAGAGCGTGAAACGGCACGATCCCTCTATCTTCACCAAGTCCGGCGTGATGGTCGGCCTCGGCGAGCAGCGGCTGGAGGTCCATCAGGTCATGGACGATATGCGCTCCGCCGACATCGATTTCCTGACCATGGGCCAGTATCTGCAGCCCACGCCGCGTCATGCCAAGGTGGAGGAGTTCGTGACGCCCCAGGCTTTCTCGGCCTATGCCGCGATCGCCCGCGCCAAGGGATTCCTCCTCGTTGCTGCCAGCCCGCTTACCCGCTCCAGCTACCATGCCGGCGACGATTTCGAGAAGATGCGCGCCGCACGCGAGGCGAAGCTGGCGGCCGTCGCTGCGCGTTGATCCCATGCCCCGGCACAGCGAAACCCGGAACCTGCCTTATACGCCGGAGCAATTGTTCGACCTCGTCGCCGATGTCGGCCGCTATCAGGAATTCCTGCCCTGGGTGGCGGCGACCCGGATTCGCTCGGACAGCGAGACGGAGATGGTCGCGGACCTCATCGTCGGCTTCAAGGCGCTGAAGGAAACCTTCACCTCGCGGGTGAAGAAGGATCGTCCCGTCCGCATTGCGATCGACTATATCGAGGGGCCGCTCAAATATCTCCACAACGAATGGGGTTTCCGGCCGGACGGGAAGGGCGGCACCGATCTCGATTTCAATGTCGATTTCGCCTTCCGCAACCGTCTGTTCGAAGCGATCGCCGGTCAGATGTTCGATACCGCGCTGCGCCGGATGATCGGCGCGTTCGAGGCGCGCGCGCATGAACTTTACGGTCGCGGGCTTCCCGGCAGCAACAGCTCGAGCGCGCAGAGCGCCGCCTGAAGCCGGATCCCGGCGCGGCCGAGATCGCCGAATTCCTGGAGATCCGCGACCGGCTCGTCTGTGCCCGCATCCTTCTCGGCCCGCGCGAAGACGACGGTGCCGACCTGCTTCTTCTCCGTGCCGCCGCCGGGACCGGCAATGCCGGTAATCGCCACCGCGACATCGGCGCCGCTCTTGTTCAGCGCGCCCTGCGCCATCGCCCAGGCGCAGGCGACCGAGACGCTGCCGAACGTCTCGATCACTTCCGAACTGACGCCGAGCAGGCCGATCTTCGCCTCGTTCGCATAGGTGACGAACCCGGCCTCGAACACGTCGGAGCTGCCGGCGATCTCGGTCAGCGCGGCGGCGACAAGCCCGCCGGTGCAGCTCTCCGCCACGACGACATGCCGCCCCGCGGCGCGATTCTCCTCGATCACGCGCCGGGCAAGATCGATCAGTTCCGTGGGCAGCAGATAGGATTGAGAAAGATCGGCCATCATTCCTCCGGCATCCGGATCGTCGCCACGGCCTGCGATGCAATCCCTTCACCACGCCCGGTGAAGCCGAGCCGCTCTGTGGTCGTGGCTTTTAGGCTAATCCTCGCCACCGGCAGCCGCAACAGGCCCGCGATCTTCTCGCGCATCGCCTGACGATATGGCCCGATCCGGGGCGCTTCGCAGATGATGGTGACATCGACATGCGCGATCCGCCCACCCGCAGCCGTGATCAAATCGCGGGCATGCTCCACGAAGCGCGAAGAAGGCGCACCGCGCCATTGCGGATCGCTCGGCGGGAAATGATCGCCGATATCGCCCGCGCCCAGCGCGCCGAGCAAGGCGTCGGACAGCGCATGGAGCGCCACGTCGGCGTCGCTATGACCTTTGAGGCCTTTGTCATGCGGGATGAGGAGACCGCCCAGCCACAATTCCTCGCCGGCGACGAGAGCATGAACGTCGAAACCCAGCCCGGTGCGCACATCCCATGCCGCCGTTAGGCGCGCCTCGGCCCGCTCGAAATCGGCCGGATGCGTGAGCTTCTCCAGCGCCGGATCGCCCACGACCGGCGCGACGGACAACCCCGCCGTACGCGCCACCTGCGCGTCGTCGGTCGCCTCATCGCCAGACCATGTTGCATGCGCCTGCCGGATCGCATCGAAGCGGAAGGCCTGCGGCGTCTGTACCCGCGCCAGCCCGTCGCGCGGCACCGTCTCGCCAAGCCCGTCCTCCGTCCGGACCAGAGTATCGACCACCGGCAGGACCGGTACGGCGCCGTCATTTACGTCCAGCGCGTCGAGCAGTCGGTCAATCACCTCGGCCGGCAGGAACGGGCGGGCGGCGTCATGGATCAGCACATGGGCGACATCGTGAGCCGCAATCGCCTCGAGTCCGTTGCGGACCGACTCGCGGCGGGTCGAGCCGCCGATCACGGGCGGGGGGAGGGCGCGCGATCCGATCGCCTCGGCATAAAGCGATTCCTGACCGGCGCCGATCACGACGCGGATCTCGTCGATGCGGGGATGACGGAGCCGATCCACGGCATGCGCGAGCAGCGCGCGTCCGGCGATCCGGCGATATTGCTTGGGCACCTCGCCACCGGCGCGGACGCCGCTGCCCGCCGCGACTACCAGCGCGATCGTCTTGCCCCTGGGCTCCATGCCGGGCTCCCTAGCCGAGCCGAAACTTGCCCGCCAGCGCCTTTCACCCTATTTCGCGCGCCATGAGCCGCCTCGCGCCCATCCAGATCGGCCCGGTCCGCATCGAAACGCCCGTGATTCTGGCGCCGATGACGGGCGTCACCGACATGCCGTTCCGGCGGATCGTGAAGCGGTTTGGCGCGGGCCTGACCGTGACCGAGATGATCGCCAGCCAGGCGGCGATCCGCGAGACGCGCCAGTCGCTGCAGAAGATGGAGTGGGACCCGAGCGAGGAGCCCGTCTCCATGCAGCTTGCCGGCTGCTCGCCCAAGGAGATGGGCGAGGCCGCGAAGCTCAACGAGGATCGCGGCGCGGCCATCATCGACATCAATATGGGTTGCCCCGTCAAGAAAGTGGTCAATGGCGAGGCGGGATCGGCGCTGATGCGCGATCTGCCGCTCGCTGCGTCGTTGATTGACGCCACCGTCAAGGCGGTAAAAGTACCGGTGACCGTCAAGATGCGTATGGGCTGGGACCATGTCAGCCTCAACGCGCCCGAACTGGCGCGGATCGCGCAAGATCTCGGCGCCCAGCTCATTACTGTCCACGGACGCACCCGGAACCAGATGTACAAGGGCGAAGCGGACTGGGCGTTCATCCGCAAGGTTAAAGAGGCGGTTTCAGTGCCGGTCATCGCCAATGGCGACATCAACACGCTCGACGATGTCGACGCGGCATTGGACCAGTCCGGCGCCGACGGCGTGATGATAGGGCGTGGCGCTTACGGCAAACCGTGGTTGCTCCGTCAGGCGATGCACTGGCTGAAGCATGGCGAGCGGCTGCCGGACCCGAGCCTCGATGAGCAATTCGCCGTAATCACGGAGCAGTATCAGGCGATGCTGGAGCTGTACGGCCCGCAGATCGGCGCCAATTGCGCGCGCAAGCATATCGGCTGGTACACGAAAGGATTGCCGGGTTCGGCGGAGTTCCGCAATGCCTTCAACAAGGAACCCGATCCCGCACGGGCGCTCGCCATGTTGCGCGATTTCTACGCCCCCTGGCTGAGCAAGGTGGCCGCCTAGCTGCGGAGTGCACTTGGCGCGACTTATGGAGCACAAACACTGTGTTCTTTGCGCCACATTGTTGTGCTAGAGCCGCAGTGTGAGCGTCGAGCCAGCGATTCCTTCCAGACCTGTCCCCAGATGGCGTCGCCATCTTGCGGTTGCGTTGCGCCGCCATTCGTTCGTGCCGCTGATCGAGATATCGGCGGCCATCGCGCTGATCGCCACGGTAACGATCAGCTATTTCACGTTCCGAGAGCAGGCCGAAACCGGCGCGCTGCTGACCCCGGCGATGGTCGCGACCTTGCTGGTCGCCAATCTGGTGCCGGCCATGGCCCTGATGGTGCTGATCGCGCGCCGCCTCGCCAAGCGCAGGGCCGCCCAGAGCGGGCTGGGGATGAAGAGCCGGCTTCCCGTCCGGCTTGTCGCGATCTTTTCCGGCATCGCCGCTGTACCGACGCTGCTTGTGGTGATCTTCGCATCCCTGCTGTTCCAGTACGGCGTCGAATTCTGGTTCTCCGACCGGGCGCGCGGGATGCTCGAGAACGCCGCCAATCTCGCCCAGGAAAATTACAATCGCGAGCGCGAACGGGTCGGGCTGGAGGCGTTGACGATGAGCGGCGATCTGGCCGGCTATCTCGAGGACGTCTCCATCGACAGCAATGCATTCGCCAGAGGCTTTGCGGAGCAAGTGTTCCTGCGCAATCTTTCGGAAGCCATTGTCTTTCGGGTGGCTTCGGGTGGCGACATTCAGTCGTTGGTTCTGGTCAACCCTTATGACCGGAACCTTGAACGCGACATCACGCCGGAAATGTTGGCCCGCGTGCGACCGGAGCAGCCCGAACTGATCGTCAACGACGACCGTTTCGCGGCCCTGGTCGTCCTGCCCTATGGCGAACGCAATTACCTCTATACCGCACGCGTGTTCGAACCCGAGCTGGCAAGCCAGCTTCGACGCGGCGGCTCCGTGCTCCAGGACTATGAGACGCTCGTCGACCGATCGCGCGACTTGCAGTTGCGCTTCAACGTCGCCCTGTTCGCGCTTTCCCTGCTGATCGTGGCGCTGGCGATCTGGATTGCGCTCACGCTCGCGGACCGGCTGGTGCGGCCGGTGGGCCAGCTTGTCGATGCGGCACGGCGCGTCGCGGAGGGCGATCTCACCACGCGTGTCGCTCCGTCCGACACGGGCGACGAGGTCGCCACCCTCGGCAACGCCTTCAATCGCATGACTCGCCAAATCGAGGAACAGACTGGCGCGCTGGTTTCCGCCAATGCCCAGCTCGATAGCCGACGGGCTTTCACCGAAGCGGTTTTGTCCGGTGTCACCGCCGGCGTCATTTCGGTTGACGACGATCATGTCGTGCGCCTGATCAACAGTTCTGCCGAGCAGTTCCTGCGGACCGGCGGCACCAGCCCGGTGGGCCAGAAACTGGCCGACCTCGCGCTGGAGCTGGATCATCAGCTCACTGCCGAAGAACGGGAGGATATTGTTCAGATTTCCTCAAGGGGGGAACTGAGGACACTGGCCGTCAAGACGGTGAAGGTCGAGGGTGGGCATGTGCTGACCTTCGACGACATCACCGGACAGCTGCTCGATCAGCGCCGCGCTGCCTGGTCCGATGTGGCGCGACGGATCGCGCACGAAATCAAGAATCCGTTGACCCCGATCCAGCTCGCGGCCGAACGGCTTCAGCGCCGCTATTCGGGAGAAATAACCAGCGATCCGGCCACGTTCGAGCGGCTGACCGGCACGATCGTGCGCCAGGTGGGCGATCTCAGGCGCATGGTCGACGAATTCTCATCCTTCGCGCGCATGCCGAAGCCGACATTCCGCGAAGAGCCTCTTGTCGAAATCGCACGGCAGGCCATGTTCCTGCACGAAGTGGCGCATCCCGATATCGCCTTCACGCTCGACGCGCCCGATCCGTCGCCGGCCCTGGTCTGCGATCGCCGGCTGCTCGGTCAGGCCTTGACCAACGTCGTGAAGAACGGCGTCGAGGCCATCCAGCAGCGCCGCGAGGAGGAAGAGGGCAGGGCGGAAGGGGACAGGATCAGCCTTGCCATGCGCATCGCGAACGGGCGCGCGACGATCGAGATCGTCGACAGCGGCATCGGCCTTCCCACCGATCGCGGTCGGATCACCGAGCCCTATATGACGACCCGCGCCAAGGGCACCGGACTGGGGCTCGCTATCGTCAAGAAGATCGTCGAGGAGCATTTTGGCCAGATTGAATTCGCCGACGCACCCGGTGGAGGGACCGTCGTGCGCCTCCAGTTCGACATCGAAACGCTGTCGCGGCTCAATTCCGCGGCCCCCAATTATTCAGAAGACAGCATAGCAAGTGGTTGAACAAGATGGCTTTGGACATTCTCATCGTCGATGACGAACAAGACATTCGGGATCTTGTCTCGGGTGTACTTGAAGATGAGGGGTTTACGACCCGAACCGCCGCAAACAGCACCGAAGCGCTTCAGGCGCTGGATGATCGGCGTCCGTCGCTCGCCTTGCTCGACGTATGGTTGCAGGGCTCGAAACTGGACGGGCTTCAGCTCCTCGAAGAGATCAAGCGCCGCGATCCGACATTGCCCGTGCTGATCATCTCCGGCCACGGTAATCTCGACACTGCGGTCGCGGCGATTCGGCAGGGCGCGGTCGATTTCATCGAGAAGCCGTTCGAGGCTGGCCATCTCGTCCACCTTGTCGCCCGCGCGACCGAGACAGAGCGGCTGAAGCGCGAGAACGAGGTGCTGCGTCAGCAAATCGGTCATGAAACCGAGCTGACCGGCGCCAGCACCGCGATCAACAATGTACGCGCCACACTGAAGCGCGTCGCGGCGACGGGCAGCCGGGTGCTGATTTCCGGCCCGGCGGGCGTCGGTAAGGAAGTGGCGGCGCGGTTGATGCACAGTTGGAGCCCTCGCGTACGCGCGCCGTTCATCGTCGTCACCGCGGCCCGAATGACGCCCGACCGGGTCGAGGAGGAGCTATTTGGTGTCGAGGAGGGGGGCGAGCTTTCTCGCCCGGGCCTGCTCGAACAGGCGCATGGCGGCACCCTGTTCATCGACGAGATCGCCGATATGCCCGTTCCCACCCAAGGCAAGATCCTGCGCGTGCTGACGGATCAGAGTTTTACCCGGGTGGGCGGCAAGCGGACCGTGAAGGTCGATATGCGCGTCGTCTCTTCGACCGCGCGGGATCTCGCCGCCGAGATTGCCGCAGGCCGTTTGCGCGAAGATCTTTATTACCGGCTCAACGTCGTCCCTGTGCACCTGCCGGCCCTGGCCGACCGGCGCGAGGACATCCCCTCCCTGGTCGCGCATTTCGCGGCGCGCTACGCTTCGGACCAGCGCGTGCCGACGCCGGCCGTCTCGGACGACGCGATGGCGGCACTGCAAACCTATGACTGGCCCGGCAATGTCCGCCAGCTGCGCAATGTCATTGAACGCACGATCATTCTGGCGCCCGGCGAACGGATCGCCTCCATTGATATCGACATGCTCCCGCCCGAAATCCTCAGCGATCAGGCACAATTGACGCCAAACGAGGCGGTCAAGGCGATCATGGGTACGCCGTTGAGAGAAGCGCGCGAGACCTTCGAGCGCGAATATCTGAAGGTCCAGATCCGCCGCTTTTCCGGAAACATTTCCAGAACCGCGAATTTCATCGGCATGGAGCGCTCGGCCTTGCATCGGAAATTGAAGGCGCTCGGTCTTGGTGATACGCGCGGGGAGGGCTCCGACCAATAACCGCCCGCCGTGGCGCCAGCCGCCGCGACATGATACGCATCCACAGCAAGATCCGTCGGGGACGGATCCGGGAGACATAGAATATGGCCGAGAAGGTCAACAACCTCCAGGACATGTTCCTGAACAGCTTGAGGCGCAGCAAAACGCCGGTGACCATGTTCCTGGTCAAGGGCGTCAAGCTTCAGGGCATCATCACCTGGTTCGACAATTTCTCGGTGCTGCTGCGCCGGGACGGGCAGGCGCAGCTCATCTACAAGCATGCCATTTCGACGATCATGCCTGCCCAGCCGATCGATCTCACCGAGCTCGAAAACGCATTCGAGCTGCAGCAAAGCAAGAAAGCGCCCGCGCTGTTGCAGGAGGTTTTCCTGTCCGCCGTGCGCAAATCCGGCGAGCCGGTGACGATGTTCCTGGTGAACGGCGTCATGCTCCAGGGCGAGGTTGCCGCCTTCGACCTGTTCTGCATGCTGCTCGAGCGCGACGGCCTCAGCCAGCTCGTCTACAAGCATGCCATCTCCACCGTGCAGCCCGAGAATCCGGTCGATCTGACCGGCTCGCAGGACGAGGAGAGCGACGCCTGAGCGTTTTCAACCGGGGGTCGGACGAGGAATTCGCGCGCGGTACCCGAGCGGTGATCGCTCTCCCGGACATGGGCGTAGAAAAGGGCGGCCGCGCTGAGCAGCGCGACATTTCCGCGCGGCTAGACGAAGCGGCGGGCCTCGCGGCGGCAATCGGCATCGCGGTCGAGGACCGGCTGCACCTCAAGGTGCGCGCGCCGCGGCCTGCCACCCTGTTCGGCTCCGGCCAGGTCGCACGCATTGCCGAGGCGGTTTTGCAGGCCGAAGCCGAACTGCTCATCGTCGACAGCGCTATCACTCCGGTCCAGCAGAAGAATCTGGAGGACGAGACCAAGGCCAAGGTGATCGACCGCACCGGCCTTATCCTCGAAATCTTCGGCGAGCGTGCGGCGACGGCGGAGGGGCGGCTTCAGGTCGAACTCGCCCATCTCGATTATCAGGCGGGACGGCTGGTCCGGTCCTGGACCCACCTCGAGCGGCAGCGCGGCGGCTTTGGCTTCCTCGGCGGCCCCGGCGAGACCCAGATCGAGGCCGACCGGCGGATGATCCGCGACCGGATGGCGAAGCTGCGCCGCGAGCTCGACCAGGTCGCGCGCACCCGCACCCTGCATCGCGCGCGGCGTCAGCGCGCACCCTGGCCGGTGATCGCGCTGGTCGGCTACACCAATGCTGGCAAGTCGACCCTGTTCAACTGGCTGACCCGCGCCGAGGTAATGGCCGAGGATCTCCTCTTCGCCACTCTCGATCCGACGATGCGAGAGATCGCGCTGCCGGGCTTCGACAAGGCGATCCTGTCCGACACGGTCGGCTTCATCTCGGATCTGCCGACCCAGCTCGTTGCCGCCTTCCGCGCGACGCTGGAGGAGGTGGTTTCGGCCGATCTCATCGTCCATGTCCGCGACATCTCGCACCCTGACAGCGATGCCCAGCGGGCGGATGTCGAAAGCGTGCTGGAGGAAATCGGCGCGGGGGAAGCGGCCCGGATCGAAGTCTGGAACAAGATCGACGCGCTGGACGGGGAAGGGGCCGACAGGGTGCGGGCCGAGGCGGCGCGGCGCGAGGACGCGGCCGTGGTCTCTGCGCTGACCAGGGAAGGGGTGGACGATCTCCTCGCCCTCGTTTCCAATCGGTTGCGCAAAGATGCCGAAGTCCACACCATCACAGTGCCTGCCTCGGACGGCGAACTGTCCGCCTGGCTGCACGCCAATGGCGAAGTGCTGGAACAGGCACAGGGCGGACTGGAAACCCGATTCGAGGTGCGTCTGTCGAAAGCGGACTGGCAGCGTCTCCGGGCCTGGCGCGCGCAACGCGGCGGCTAGACCTGCTTCTTGGCGGCCTGCCAGAGCGCTTCGAGCTGAATTATATCCATGTCTTTCATTGGATTATCGGATATTTCTTCCATCTTGCGAAAACGCTTCTCAAACCGGACATTCGCCGTGCTCAGAGCAGTTTCCGGGTCGACGCCGAGATGCCGGGCATAATTGACCACCGAGAAGAGCAGATCGCCCACCTCTGCCGCGCGTTCGTCATCATCTTCGGCCTGTGCGATTTCCGTTAGCTCCTCATCGATCTTGGCGCGCGGCCCGGCGGCATCCGGCCAGTCGAAGCCGACGCGCGCGGCGCGCTTCTGGATCTTTTCGGCGCGCTTGAGGGCGGGGAGGGCGAGGGCGATGCCGGCCAGCGCGCTGCCATCCGACTTGGCGCCGCGCTCCTCCGCCTTGATCTGCTCCCACAGATGGTGGCCGCCCGCGGCCGCATTGCCGAACAGATGCGGGTGCCGCCGTTCCATCTTGTCGGAGATCGCGGCGGCAACATCCTGAAAATTGAACGCGCCAAGCTCTTCGGCCATCCGCGCATGGAAGACGACCTGAAGCAACAGATCGCCAAGCTCATCCTTGAGCTCCGCGAGATCGCCGCGTTCAATCGCGTCGGCCACTTCATAAGCTTCCTCGATCGTATAGGGCGCGATCGTCGCGAAGGTCTGGACACTGTCCCATTCGCAGCCCGTAACCGGATCGCGAAGCCGCGCCATGATCGCCAACAGCCTGTCGAGCGAAGTTCGCGAAGTGTCATTCTTAGCATTGCCGATGTCCGCGGGAACAGCGGCGGGGGTGTCCTTATTCTGAGGCATTAGAAAGTCCGATAATATACATTATGTAAAATTATATTCATGCTCTTTGAGACATGCTCTTTGAGAGAGGCCTCTCAGGCGTCTCGGTAATCCGTCCGTCAGGATCGCAGCACCAGGACACGCCCCTCGATGCGCCAGCTCGACAAGGAAGACAGGAAATTCATGCCGATCAGGTTCACGTCGTCATCGGACGCGTCGGAAATGTGCACGGCCATGTCGTGCCGTTCGATCGGCCCGACGTGAAACGTGTCGGCGCGGCCGCGATCGACCATGATCATCCCGTTCGCGGTCTGCACCGGCACGCCGAAACTGCCTGACGATGCAATACCAGCGCGCTGTGCGGATGCACGCGACAGGCTGGTTATGGTGGCCCCACTGTCGACCAGGAAGCGGATGGACCGGCCGTTGACCTCGGCATCGACCCAGAAATGACCGTCCGACGCCTGGCGGATGCGCAATTCGCCGGCATCGCCATCCACCTGTCCACCGCGCGCCTCGATCATCACGCGATTGCCGAGCGCGAGGAACTCGTCCTTGAAGGTGAAGACGAGGAAAAAAGCTGCGAAGATCAGGACCCAGCCGGCCGCCATCTTCAAAGTGGTCGAGAGCGGAATCCGTCGTACGGCCAGCGCGCTGCCGACCAGCACGAGGACAAGCAGGAAGTACAGGACATGGACTGCCTGATCACCGTTCACGAATCGTCCGCCATCTTCATTCTCCACTTCTCCAGGGGATTGTTGTCGCGCGAGAACGGATTTTCAAGCCACGGGATTCCCCGTCCTGATCATCTTCGGCAAGAAAAAAGCTATTTTATTACAAACATTTCTATCCTTCACCCTTCGACATAGCCTCGCTTCGATATATTCGAGACGAAAGGCCTGATCATGCGCCAACGCTTTTTGAAACTGGCCGCCGCAACGGCGCTCGTGATCTCCATCCCATCGCTCTCCCCTGCCCAGACCGGCGAGACCGATGCTCTCCATCAACAGATACTGGCTTTGGATGGGCATGCGGATATCCTGCTCCCTTCAACTCCGGCGCGCTATCGCGCGCCCGATGGCGGCTCCCGGGTCAGCCTCCCCCGCCTGAATGCCGGCGGGGTGGATGCGATCGTGCTGTCGCTCGCGGTCGGGCCGGGACCGCGCGATGCCGCCGGAATTTCCGCCGCGCGGGCTGAGGTGAATGCCAAACTGACCACCATCCGCGAATGGATTGCGGCCGATCCGGAGCGGGCTGGCCTCGCCCATTCCGCCGACGATGTCGAGCGCCTGCGCTTCGAGGGACGGATCGCCGTCCTGATAAGTTTCCAGAATGCCCGCTCGATCGGTGCGGACATATCGCTTATCGATGCACTTTATCGCGACGGCGTACGAATCTTCGCATTCAACCATGCGGGGCATAACGATTTTTCGGATTCTTCCAGGCCGTGGAATGAACCGGTTGCCGAACATGGCGGACTGTCGCCGCTCGGCCGCGAAGCCGTGGCGCGGCTGAACGATCTGGGCGTGCTGATCGATGTCTCGCAATTGTCGACGGACGCCCTCCTCCAGACGCTCCAACTCACTCGCGCACCGGTGGCGGCCACGCATTCCAATGCACGAGCGCTGATCGACAATGGCCGGAACCTGTCCGACCGGGAGCTCGACGCGATCCGGGCCAATGGCGGCGTCGTGCAGGTCACGCCGTTCAGCGCCTATCTGCGCGATCCTGGCGACGAGTATCGCCGCCGCGTTGGCGAGGTGCGTGTCCGCTTCGGTCTTTCGGAAGCGTTCCGGTCCGCCACTGATGGCGCGACCGCTCTCCCGGACGACCGTCAGGAGGAATTTACCGACGCGGTCTATGCCGTGCGGCCAGCCCGGGCGACGCTGAGCGATTATGTCGACCATATCGACTATATCGCGCGGCGGATCGGCTGGCAGCATGTCGGCATCGGCACGGATTTCGACCACGGATCAGGCGTCGATGGCTTCGACAGCGCAGCCGAAGCGCCGAATGTGACGCGCGAGCTGATCCGGCGGGGCTACAGCGAAGAGCAGATCGCGGCGATTTGGAGCGGGAACTTTCTTCGTGTGCTGCGTGCCGCTGAGACGGTGGCGCGGCGCTAGGCCGGATACAGCTCTATCTCCATCCCGTCATAACCTGGCTCAATGCCTGGCGGCAGTTCCTCCAGCAAAGTTCGGTAATCCATCGTATTGTCCATATGCGTGAGCACCGCGCGTTTGACGCC
This sequence comes from uncultured Sphingosinicella sp., assembly GCA_964438875.1. Classification (GTDB taxonomy): domain Bacteria; phylum Pseudomonadota; class Alphaproteobacteria; order Sphingomonadales; family Sphingomonadaceae; genus Allosphingosinicella. Next base: position 25,507 of record CAYTMM010000036.1, read on the forward strand.
GAGCTGACGCGCCCATTCGAGCGTGTCCGCCAGATGAGCGTGCGTCGGATGCGGGCGCCGGCGCAGCGCATCTACGACCCACAAATCGAGCCCCTCGAACAGATAGGCCATTTGATCAGTCAACATGTTGAAATCGGTAGAATAGCCGATCGAGGCACCGCCCGCGTCGAAGCGCAGGCCGGCACTGGTGATATCGCCATGCGGCTGATCGACCACGCGCATCGAAATGCCGCCCAGATTGACGTGATCGGGCAGCACATGGCCGGTGACGACGGCCGGATAGCCCCCCTTCCCCTCGAACGCATAACCGAAGCGCCGCTTCAGCGATGCGAGCGCGTCGTCGCGCGCATAGCCGGTCACGGGGCGACCACGGGCGTGGTAGAGTTGCCTGAGATCGTCGATGCCGTGGCAATGATCGGCATGGTCGTGCGTCCAGACCACAGCGTCGATGTCCTTCACCCGCGCGTCGAGAAGCTGCTCGCGCAGGTCCGGGCTGGTATCGACCAAAATCTTCGCATTGCCATAACCGACCAGGATGGAGACGCGGCGGCGGCGGTTCTTCGGCTCATCCCGATCGCACTGCCCCCAATCGTCCCCCACCCGCGGCACGCCGGACGAGGTGCCGCAGCCCAGGATCCGCACCCACATCAGGTCGCCTTCGCGAACAGAGCGTGGAAATTGGCGGTCGTGGTCTCGGCAAGCTGTTCGAGGCCTTCGCCGCGCAGATCGGCGAGAAAGCGCGCCGTGTCGGCAACGAAGGCCGGCTCGCACGGTTTGCCGCGATGGGGCACGGGCGCCAGGAAGGGCGAATCCGTCTCGATCAGCAGCCGATCGGCGGGAATAGTCCGCGCTGCTTCCTGCAGATCGCGGGCATTCTTGAAGGTCACGATGCCCGAGATCGAGATGTAGAGGCCGAGTTCCAGCACCTTGTCGGCGAAATCCCGGCTTGCCGTGAAGCAGTGGATCAGCGCCGGATAAGGCCCCTTCCCCATCTCGTCGGCGAGGATGGCATAGGTGTCCTCTTCCGCATCGCGGGTGTGGACGATAAGCGGCAAGCCGGTCTCGCGCGATGCGACGATATGGGCGCGAAAGCTGCGCCGCTGCCGTTCGCGGTCCGAATGGTCGTAATAATAATCGAGGCCGCTCTCGCCGATGCCGATCACTTTGGGATGCTTGGCTTTTTCAACCAGCATTTCGGTGTCGACGTCCGGATGGGCGTCCGCCTCGTGCGGGTGGATGCCGACCGACGCCATGACGTCATCCTCGCGCTCGGCGACGGCGATCACCGCGTCCCATTCCGATGAGCGGGTCGAGATGTTGAGCATGCGCGAGACGCCGGCGGCCCGGGCGCGCGCCAGCACGGCGGGCTGATCCTCGATCAGGCCCTTATAGTTGAGATGGCAATGGCTATCGACGAACATGACCTCAGCCTTCCGCCGGCGCTTCCAGCCTGGGAAAGATAGGTTTTGGCGCTTCCAGAGTGAAGCCCGACGCGGCGACGCGGGCATAGCCCTCCCCGTCCGCCAGCGCGGCGAAGTCGCGTTCGCCGGCCGGAACACCGAGCATGTCGAGCACCGCGCCGGCCGAGGCCGGGATGACCGGCTGGATCGCGATGGCGAGATCGCGGATCGCCGCGCAGAGCGTGGCGAGCACGGCGATCATCCGCTCCGGATCGGTCTTCTTCAACGTCCAGGGCGCCTCGGCATCGATATACTGGTTGCAGGCGAAGACGGCGCGCAGCCAGGCCTCGATCCCCTGCGCCAGCGCCAGCGCTTCGAACTGCTCCGGCAATTCGCGCGCCACGGCATCGCGCACCGCCTCCAGCAAGGCGGCGTCGGCCGGAGCCGGTTTTCCGCCATGTGGAAGAATACCATCGCAATTTCTTGAAATAAATGAGAAAGTCCGCTGCACCAGATTGCCGAAGCTGTTCGCCAGATCGGCATTCACCTTGGTGACGATCGCCTCAGCGCTGTAGCCGCCGTCCTGGCCAAACGTGACCTCGCGCAGCAGAAAATAGCGGAGCTGATCGACGCCGAAGGCATCGGCGAGATCGATCGGATCGACGACATTGCCGAGGCTCTTCGACATTTTCTCGCCCCGATGGAGCAGGAAGCCGTGGCCGAACACCTGCTTCGGCAGATCGATGCCCGCGGACATCAGGAAGGCGGGCCAGTAGACGGCATGGAAACGGATGATGTCCTTGCCGATGATGTGGACATCCGCCGGCCAGTAGCGGCCGAAACGATCGGCATCGTCGGGATAGCCCACGCCGGTCAGATAGTTGGTCAGCGCATCGACCCAGACATACATCACATGATCGTCGCTGCCCGGCACCTTCACGCCCCAGTCGAAGCTGGTGCGCGAGATAGAGAGATCGGACAGGCCGCCCTCGACGAAGCGCATCACCTCGTTGCGGCGGCTTTCCGGGCGGATGAAATCGGGGTTGTCGCGATAATGCGCGAGCAACCGGTCCTGATAGGCCGACAGGCGGAAGAACCAGCTTTCCTCGACCGTCCATTCGACCAGCGTGCCCTGCGGCGACAGGCGCTCGCCGGTATCGGCGGTGACGAGCTCCTTCTCGTCATAATAGGCCTCGTCGCGGACCGAATACCAACCCTCGTAGCGATCGAGATAGATGTCTCCATTGTCGGCCATTGCCTGCCAGATGGCGTGGCTGGCCTTGTGATGCGCCGGCTCAGTGGTGCGGATGAAACGATCGAATGAGATATTCAGACGTTCGTCCATCACACGGAAATGTGATGACATTTCTTCGGCCAGTGCGGCTGGCGTAATGTCCCGCTCGCGGGCCGCCTGGGCCATCTTCAGCCCATGTTCGTCGGTTCCGGTCAGGAAGAAGACGTCACGGCCCTTGAGCCGCTGGAAACGCGCGATGGCGTCGGTCGCGATCGCTTCATAGGCATGGCCGATATGCGGTTTGCCGTTCGGGTAGCTGATCGCAGTGGTGATATAGAAAGGCTTGGACATCGCGATAGCGCCTAGCGGGGTTGTCCGGCGCGATAAAGCCCTGTCCTTCAGGCGGCGCGCTTGCCATGCGCGGGCGCCAGCGCCGCCAGCATCCCGGCCAGCTCGAACACCGTGCTTTGTGGATCGAGCGACAGGCGCCGTGCAGCGACAGCGAGCGCGCCCGCCCGTTCCCACAGCGCCAGCGCCTCGGCCAGCGCCGGACCACTGCGCGTTCTGGCATCCGCCGCGATCAGCGAGGGCAAACGGGCCAGAAAGGCTTCGTAGCGCGGCTGTGCGGCCTTGGCGGACAGGACCTGCGCCAGCGCGGAGCGGCGCGCATTGACCGGATCGCCTTCCCGCACGATCGCCTGCAGTTCCCGATCCAGCGCAGCAATGTCGAGTCCGCGCCAGGCGATCGCCCGGCCCGGCGCACCGTCTCCGGCCGCAACCAGCGAGGCGATCTCTCCATCCTCGGCATCGGGCAGTGCTGCGCCGAGAGCTGACGTCATGGCGTCGTCATCCAACCTGCCGAGCCGCATCAGCCGGCACCGCGAGCGCACCGTCGGCAGCAGGCGCTCCGGCGCGTGGCTGACGAGGAAGAAGATCGTGTCCGCCGGTGGTTCCTCCAGAACCTTCAGCAGCGCGTTCGCCGCGCCGGGCTCGAAATCGTCAATCGAGTCGATGACGATGGCGCGCGCCCGCGACATGGTGGGGCGGACCATCAGAAACGGATCGAGCATCCGAATCTGGCGAACCTTGATGCCGCGCGCGAGCTCCTCGCTGCCGGTGCGGTCGTGCTTCGGAACGATATTCTCGCCCTTCCACACCTCGCGTTCGACGAGCCGCCAATCGGGGTGGCCGCCGGATTCGAACAGGCGCGCGGCAGGATGATCGGCTTCGACCGCCAGCCCCGGCGCCTGCACCGGTGGACCAGCAGCGTCAGCGAGCAGACGACGGGCCGCGGCGCGGGCGAACGTCCCCTTCCCCACGCCTTCCGGACCGGCGATCAGCCAGGCGTGATGGAGCCGCCCGGAATCGAGCGCGGCGCGGAAGGCCGCGACCGCTGCATCATGGCCGAAAAGCGCCGTCACAGCAGATCCTCCAGGGCGGCGAGGAGGCGGGCGGTCACGTCTTCCGGCGCGCCGGAGGCATCGACGATGCGGAACCGTTCGGGGCTCTC
>CAYTMM010000037.1:0-28953 GCA_964438875.1 uncultured Sphingosinicella sp.
AGGCCAGAGGTTCGAATCCTCTCGGGTGCGCCATTTCCTCATTCGAAACGGCCGAGATCGAAAGGCGCCAGATCGAGCGTCGATTTTTCTCCCGCGATCAGCGCGCCGATCAGTTCACCCGTGATCGCGGCCATCGTCAGGCCCAGATGATTGTGCCCAAAGGCGTAATGGAGGTTCGGCGCCCGGCGACTTCGGCCGATCGCGGGGAGATAGTCCGGCAAGGTCGGACGACAGCCGATCCATTCAGCGGCCGGCTCCGCGAACGGCAGGCCGAGCGCCGCGACATGCGATCTCAGCCGCGCCCATTTGCGCGGATCGGGCGGCGAGGAAGGACGGGAAAATTCGACGAAGCTCGTGGCGCGCAGGCCGGAACAAAAGCCGGTGACAAACATCGATCGATCGGCGAACAGGATCGAGGGCATATCGTCCGGCCACTCCGGCGCAACCGACTGGATATGATAGCCGCGTTCGGCGATCAACGGCACGCGATGTCCGGCGGGCCGCAGCACATCGCCGGATGCAGCGCCGGCGGCGACCAGGATCTTGTCCGCATCGATCCGCTCGCCCGTTTCCAGCCGGACGCCAATCCCTTCAAGAACGGCCTTGCCTCGTATCCGTATACCGCCCAGCGCTTCGAAATGTTCGCGCAGCGCCGTCGCCAGGCCGGGCAAATCGGTGATCTGCGCCGTACCGTCGAACCGCACCGCGCCGGCGGGCGGGCGGGCCAGCGATCCGATCAAGGCCAGTTCGCCCGCATCAGCATCGCGCCAGACAGTCGTCCCATGATCCGCTACACTGAGCGCAGCGCGGCCTCTGGCGGCGCTCTCCTGCGATTCCCAAACGACGAAATGGCCCTTTTTGCGCAGCAGGTCAGACCGCGCGATGGAATCGGTCAGACGGCGCCAGGCAGGCAAGGCTTCCCCGGCCAGAGCCGATAAAGCGGTTTTCCCTGCCGCAAAGCGCCGCGGTCGGCTCACTGCGATCAGACGCAGCCCGAATGGCAGCCAGGCCCCGACATCACGCAACGGCATGGCGGCCGGGCCGCCGCGCATGAACAGACTCCCGGGCAAGGCCCGTAAGGTCGCCCACGAGGCCAGCGGCTCGACTTCGTTGCTGCCGATATGCCCCGCATTGCCAATCGAGGCGCCGCGCCAGTCCGGATCGGGATCGATCAGCCGTGTCTCAATTCCGCGGGCCTGCAGGTTCAGCGCGCAGGCCGAACCGATCACCCCGCCGCCAATCACTATCACTGTTGTCATCCAAAATCGTATACGATATGGGATGACAACGTTCAATGGAGGACTTGGAAATTGACCGCCCGCAAGCTTTGGACCGGCGTCTACCCGGCCGCGACCACCCAGTTCACGCAAGACGACAGGATCGACATCGCTGCTACCCAACAGGTGCTGACGGCGCTTGTCGATGACGGCGTCGACGGACTGATCATGCTCGGCACGGTTGGCGAGAACAATTCGCTTACCCCGGAGGAAAAGCGCACCGTCCTCAAGGCCGCGGTGGAAGCCGTTGGCGGCCGGGTGCCGCTCATCACCGGCGTTTCCGAACTGTGCACCACGCGCGCCGCGGAATATGCCCGCGATGCCGAAGCGATCGGCATGACGGCGCTGATGCTGCTGCCTGCGATGGTCTATGTTCCGACCGAAAATGAGCTGGTCGCCCATTTTCGCACGGTGGCGGCGGCGACGACACTGCCCATCATGCTCTACAACAACCCGCCCGCCTATCGCGTGTCGATCAGCCTCGATTCGCTGGCCCAGTTGGCGGATGTGCCGAACATCGTCGCGATGAAGGAAAGCGCGCCTGATTCGCGCCGCTTCACCGACATCATCAACCGCTTCGGCGACCGCTTCTCCGTGATGGCGGGGCTGGATGATGTCGCGCTCGAAGGCCTGATGCTCGGCGCCTCGGGATGGGTCTCGGGCCTCACCAGCGCCTTCCCGCGCGAATCCGTCGCGCTGGTCGCGGCGGCGGAACGCGGCGACTGGGTGGAGGCGCGGCGTATCTACCGCTGGTTCATGCCTTTGCTGCATCTCGACGCCGATCCCGATCTTGTCCAGTCGATCAAGCTCGCCGAGCAGGTTATGGGTCGAGGCTCCGAGCGTGTGCGTATGCCGCGTATGCCGCTTACCGGCGAACGGCGCGCCCAGGTGATCGCGATGGTCGAGGAGGCCGCACGCACCCGCCCGGTCGGCGAGCCTCTCAAAGCCTGAGCCGAGCCGCGTGCGTCACAGCTTTTTCTGTATCGACGGCCACACGGCGGGCAATCCGGTCCGTCTTGTGGCCGGTGGCGCACCGCAACTGCGTGGCGCCACCATGGCAGAGCGGCGGCAGGACTTCCTCGACCGCTATGACTGGATCCGCACCGGACTGATGTTCGAGCCGCGCGGGCACGACATGATGTCCGGCGGTTTCCTCTATCCGCCAGCAAACATCGAGGCGGATGCCGGCATCCTTTTCATGGAGACGAGCGGCTGTCTGCCGATGTGTGGCCACGGCACGATCGGCATCGTCACCTTCGCGCTGGAACATGGGCTGATCGTACCGCGCACGCCGGGGCATCTGATGATCGAAGTGCCGGCAGGCACGATCGGGATCGAATATCGGCAGGACGGCCCCAGGGTGATGTCGGTGAAAATCCGCAATGTCCCGGCCTATGTCGCGGCGCGCGGTATCGCCGTCGATCTGCCGGGCTTCGGACCGATCACCGTCGATGTATCTTATGGCGGGAATTTCTACGCGATCGTCGAGCCGCAGGGCGCCTATGCAGGGCTCGACGCGCTTGGCGCGGCGCGGATTGTCGAGCTGAGCCGTGCGCTGCGCGCGCTGCTGCGTGAGGTTTACGAGCCTGTCCATCCGCTCGAGCCGACAATCCGAGGCATCAGCCATATCCTGTGGGCGGACAAGCCGAAGGGCGACGGCGCCGACGGCCGCAACGCCGTCTTCTACGGCGAACGTGCGATCGATCGCAGCCCCTGCGGTACCGGCACTTCCTCCCGCCTCGCCCATCTCGCCGCCAATGGCCGACTGAAGCCGGGCGACTCGTTCGTCCACGAGTCCTATATCGGCAGCCGCTTCATCGGCCGCGTCGAGGGTGAGACGGAGGTCGGCGGCATCCCGGCGATCATTCCCTCGATTGAAGGATCGGCGATCGCTACCGGCCTCAACACGATCTGGATCGACACGGACGATCCTTTCCATGCCGGCTTCACGGTGGTCTGAGTCCATGTCCCCGATCGTCTTTCGCAGCCTTCCCGAGCAACTGGCGGAGCGGCTGCGCGAGCGCATCCTGTCCGGCACCGCGGCGCCGGGCGCCCCCATCCGTCAGGACGCGCTCGCCGCCGAGCTTGGCGTCAGCAAGATACCGCTGCGCGAGGCAATGGCGCGGCTGGAGCAGGAAGGACTGCTGCGTTCAGAGGCCAATCGCGGCTATTTCGTACGTGAGCTCAGCGCGGGCGAAGCGCGCGAAGTTTATGCACTGCGCCTGAAGCTGGAGCCGCCTGCCGCGGCCGAGGGCGCCAGGGACGCTGGCGAGCCGGAGCGCGCGGCGGCACAAATGGCGCTCGACTCCCTCGATCATGCCATCGTCACGCATGGCGACGATACGGGCGTGTTCAACCGCGCTTTCCATCTTGCGCTCGCCCGACCGGCCCGCCAGCTCGTCACGCTGGAGATCATCGAACGGCTGCACATTCTGTCCGAGCGCTATGTCCGCAAGCATCTGGAGCCGCAGGGCCGCGACACGCGCGCCAATCAAGAGCATCGTGGCCTGCTGGACGCCTGGCTGGCGCGGGACGAAGATGCCGTAAAGACATTGCTCCACGCGCACATTGCCCAGACCCGCGACGATCTGGCACGGCAGCTCGGCACATAGCAGTATAAGCAACAGCATATCTTAAGCGGAGGAAAGCGGATGCAGCGATCGTTTTGGGGGCCGGTGAAGCCGATCGTGACCGGCGGCGGGATCAGCGAGGAGCATCAGCTCCGCAAGACACTGAGCTGGCCGCATCTCGTCGCGCTCGGCGTCGGCGCGATCGTCGGTACGGGCATCTACGCGCTGACCGGCGTCGGCGCCGAACGCGCCGGCCCCGCCGTCATCCTCGCCTTCGCTATTGCCGGCGCCGTCTGCGCCTGCGCCGCGCTCGCTTATGCCGAGCTCGCCACCCTCATCCCCACCTCCGGCAGCGCCTATACCTACACCTATTCGGTGGTCGGGGAGATGGTCGCCTGGGTCGTTGGCTGGAGCCTCATCCTCGAATATTCAGTGGCCTGCAGCGCGGTCGCGGTGAGTTGGGCGGCCTATCTGGTCGGCTGGCTGCAATCAGCGGGAATCGCTTTGCCTGCCGCCTTGCTCGCCGGGCCGCATGCGGGCGGAATCATCAACCTGCCCGCAGTGCTAGTCGCGCTGACTGTCGCCGGGTTGCTGATCGCCGGTACGCGCGAGAGCGCCACGGTCAACTTCGTTCTGGTTATCATCAAGCTTTCGGCACTCGCCGCCTTCGTCCTTATCGCTCTGCCCGCATTCAACTCTGACAATATGACGCCGTTCATGCCCTATGGCTTCGGCAGCACCGTCACGCCTGAGGGCGCGACGCGCGGCGTCATGGCGGCGGCCGCGATCGTCTTCTTCGCCTTTTATGGCTTCGATGCGATCGCCACAGCGGCGGAAGAGACGAAGAATCCCGGGCGCGACCTCAAGATCGGCATCATCGGATCGATGGCGCTGTGCGTCACCATCTACATGCTGGTTGCGATCTCGGCGGTCGGTGCGGTTCACTTCAGTGGCATGGCGGAATCGGCCGAGCCGCTCGCCTTCGTGCTGCGCGCTCTCGACCAGCCGATGGCCGCCTGGCTGATCGGCCTCGCCGCGCTCATCGCGCTGCCTTCGGTTATCCTGGTGATGATGTACGGGCAAAGCCGCATCTTCTTCGTGATGGCGCGCGACGGCCTGCTGCCACGCAAGCTCAGCCAGGTCTCGCCGCGCACCGGCACGCCGATCATCATCACGGCCGTCACCGGCATCTTTGTCGCTGGCGTCGCCGGGTTCTTCCCACTGGCGGAGATTGCGGAGCTGGCCAATGCCGGCACGCTCACCGCCTTTATCGCGGTGGGGGCCTGCATGATGATCCTGCGCCGTACCCAGCCGGATCTGCCGCGCGTGTTCAAATGCCCGGCGCCCTATCTGGTGGGTACGCTGGCGATCCTGGGCTGTCTCTATCTGCTCTTCAGCCTGCCGGCGCTCACCCTGCAGCGCTTCGCGATCTGGAACCTGATCGGGGTGGGCGTCTATTTCGCCTATAGCCGCTGGCACAGCCTGGCGCGGCAGGAGCATCCGGTTACGGGAATCTAAAGCGCTCCTGACCCGGTCTCGGCGGCGAGTATCCGTACGCCGAAGACCGGGCCGCAGCGGTCCCGGTCCGTGGTCGGGCGGAAGCGGATCGTAACGCGCTCCTTGCCACGGGTCAGCGCCTCGGGGATCGGGTAATCCACCTCGAAGAATTCGCCGGGGCGCTCGGCATCCAGTTCCTGCGTCGCGATCCGTTCGCCATCGATCAGGATGTCGAAGCGCTTGGTCCGCTCTTCACCCCAATAGGTGGCCTGCAGCATCAGCGGGCCGGGGCGCACCCGGGCGGTGAACTCGAAATAGCCGTGGTTGCGCGCGTCGCGGCCATGCCGACCGCGATAGGTGACCGGGTAGGAGTTGTCGGCGGTGAGCCCCGCGTCCCGCTCCGGCTGCATCTCGCCAAGATGGATGACATCGACCGATCGTGCAGCGATTGCACGGCGACGCGCTTCGGCAACGGCGAGTGCAACCTGTTCGCGTTCCCAGCCCGCCGCATCGAACGCGCGGAAATAGACGGCGGTACGTCGGTCGCGCTGCGAGAAGAAAGGTGCGAAGGCGAGATCGCCCGGACGCCCGATGCCCTGGCTCTGGAAACGCCCCTGCGCCGTATCGACAGCCGTGAATCCGGAGAGGATATCCGCCGAGACCAGCGCCGGCGCCGGTCCATCGAACGGCCGATCGGTCGGCCCCAGATCGGCGGCGAGCACGACCGGCCCGTGCAGCAGCGCGATCGTCGTCGGGTCATCCACTGTCGCCTCGCTGCGCAATCGCATCGGCAGATCGAGCGTGACGATATCGCCACGCCGCCAGCGCCGCCGCAGCACGAAATAGCCGTCCTGCAAGGCCAGTTCCTGGGCAATTCCGTTCACCGCCACGCTCGCGCCCTCGCACCAGCCCGGCACGCGCAGGGCCAGCGCGAACGTGCCCGCCCGCGCCAGGCTTTCCAGCGTCATCGTCACTCGCTCGCCAAAAGGATAGGCGGTCTCCATCCGCACCCGCGCGCCGCGTCGTTCCCAGTCTGCGACCGAGGGGATGTAGAGATTGGCGATCAGCATGTCGCCGCGCCCGCTGCCCTCGCCTTCCCACCAGATCGATTCGCCATGCTTCGAATGGCTTTCGATGCCGCTGCCAACGCAGCACCAGAAGTGGTCGAACGGCCGCGAGAAATTGCGGTGCGTACCCGACATGAGCGGGACCATATAGGCGAACATGCCGGTCGCCGGATCCTGATGCGCCATGATATGGTTGAGATGGGCGCGCTCGTAATAATCGAACAGCCGTGCCTCGGGCCGCCAGCCATAGAGATGCCGGGTAAGCTTCAGCATATTGTAGCTGTTGCAGCTTTCACAGGTCTGCTCTGTGATATGACGCGATACGGTGCGCGGCGCGGGGAAATATTCGCGATCCGCATTCCCGCCAATCACGTAGGTGTAGTCGCGCACGACAGTTTCCCAGAAGAAGCGCGCCGCCGCCTCGTCGCCCGCATTGCCGGTCAGCTCGTGCAGGCGGGCAAGGCCGATCAGCTTGGGGATCTGGGTGTTGGCGTGAATCCAGGGCAGCACGTCCCGGCCTTCGCTCAGCGGATCGAGGATACGGCGATGGCGCAACCGCTCGGCCAGCCTCAGCCAGCGCGGATCGCCGGTCCGGGCGTGCAGTTCGGCGAAGCTCTCGTTGATGCCGCCATGTTCGCAGTCGAGCACCTGCTGGACCTGATCGTCGTCAAGTGCGGCGAAAACGCGGTCGATATAGCCGGCCAGGCCGAGCGCGACTCCGCGCGCCTGGCGATTTCCGCACCATGTCTCCGCATCGAACAGGCCGGCGAAGGTTTTATGCCAATTGTAGAAGGGCACCCAGCAGCCGTTGAGATCGAAGCCCAGCGACCGAATGTCGCCGCGCATAAGCTCCGGAAACAGCGCTTTGCCGTCCTCGATCACCCCGTCCGGCCGGCGGCGGGTGAAGCCCGCCACATAGCCGTCGTCATGCGCTTCTTGGCATTCAACCAGTTCGTCGACGATATAATTGACCCGGCGGCGACATTCCGGATCGCCGGTCTGGGCGTACATCAGCGACAAGGCCGTGAGATAGTGACCCAGCGTGTGGCCGGCGATCGTATCGCCCTCCCAGCCGCCATAGCGCTCTCCCTTGGACTCCAGTCCCGCGCCAATCCGAAAATTGTGCAGCAGCCGGTCCGGCTCCAGCCGGTGCAGATAGCCCCGATTCGCTTCGATCGCGTCGAGATAGATGGAAGGCAGAAGCCGCACGGCACTGAGTGGCAAAGCTGCGGCGCGTTCCGCCGGACCCGCGCGGCCTTGCATCAGGCCCGTGCCAGCTTGCGCGGCCGCGAAAGCTGAATAGGGTATTGCGGTGAATGCTGCGGCGCCGCCCAGTAGACGGCGGCGGCTGATCCGGAAAGTCATGCCGGCCTCGTTGACGAAGGACACTGATAGTATACGATATACGTCAATCAGCTTCGGTCGACAACTCATAGGAGACGTCCATGCCCCTTTCACCCCGCCTGTGCCTTACTGCCATCGCGCTGTGCATGACTTTCCCCGGCGCGGCCCTTGGCCAGCAGCCCTCCGCGACTAACGCATCGGCGCCGTCCAGCGCCGATCAGCGACTGCGCCAGCTCTACGAGGCGGAATGGGAATGGCGGCGCGGCCAGGACGGCCGGGTGCGCGGCGAAGGCGCGGGTGCGGCAGCCGGCCAGCTGCCCAATGTAACACCGGCGGCCTATCAGGAACGCCTTGCCTACTGGGAACGGGCGCTGGCCGAGTTGGAGACTATTCCGGTCGACCAGCTTTCGCCCGAGGAACGGATCAACGCGGCGGTTTTCCGTACCGTGCTCGAGGAGCATATCGCCGACGTGCGCTACCGCACCTATGAGGCACCGTTCAATTCCGACACCTTTTTCTGGACCTGGATCGCGCCGCGCTCCGGCTTCGCCAATGCCGACGAATATCGCCGCTATATCAGCCGGTTGCGCGACGTGCCGCGTCATTTCGGCGAACATATCGCCAATATGCGCGTCGGCCTGACGCGCGGCTTTTCCGTGCCGCGCGTGACGCTGCAGGGGCGTGACGAGACGATCGTGCCCTTCACTGCCGACAGCGAGGACAACCCGCTTTATACGCCGTTCCGGCAGATGCCCGCCAGCATCTCCGCCGAAGAGCAGGCCCGGCTGCGCGCGGAAGGCCTCGCCGCCATGCGCGAAGCTGCCCTCCCCGCCTATCGCGATCTGCTCACCTTCTTCCGCAGCGAATATATGCAGCAGTCCCGTACCACGATCGGTGCGTCTGAAATGCCGGACGGCGAGGCCTATTATCAGGCGATGATCCGCAAATATTCGACGCTCGATCTGACGCCCCGGCAGATCCACGATATCGGGCTTGGCGAAGTGGCCCGCATCCGTGCCGAGATGGACCAGGTGATCGCCCGCACCGGCTTCACCGGCACGTTCGACGAATTCACCCATTTCCTGCGCACCGATCCGCAATTCTACGCCCGCACGCCGAACGAACTGCTCGGCTATGCCAGCTATGTCGTGATGCGGGCACATGGCCAGATGCGCAACACGATCGGTACCCTGCCCCGCTACCGTCACGGCATCATCCCCGTGCCGGACGACATCGCGCCCATCTATACCGGCGGGCGCGGCGGCCTGCAGAATTGCCAGTTCAACACCTACAACCTGCCGCAACGACCGCTCTATAACATCCCGGCGCTCGCTCTGCACGAATGCACGCCGGGGCACAGCTTCCAGGCGGCACTGGCGCTGGAAGGCCCCGATCGCCCGGAATTCCGGCAACGCACCTATTTCTCCGGTTATGGTGAAGGCTGGGGCCTGTACACCGAATGGCTCGGCACGGTGATGGGCATCTACCAGACGCCCTATGAGGATTTCGGACGGCTGACCTACGAAATGTGGCGCGCCGTGCGTCTCGTCGTCGATACCGGCATTCATGCTTATGGCTGGGAGCGCGACCGCGCGATCGCCTATCTGACCGAGAACACCGCTATGTCGGAGCTGGAGATCGTCAACGAGATCGACCGTTACATCTCCTGGCCGGGCCAGGCCGTCGCTTACAAGCTGGGCGAACTCACCATCCGCCGCCTGCGCGCCGATGCGGAGCGACGCCTGGGATCGAATTTCGACCAGCGCACTTTCCACGACGCGATCCTGGAGCTGGGATCTGTCCCGCTCCACGTGCTGGAGGAACGGATCGAAGCCTATATCGCCAATCAGGAGCGAGAGGTCGCGGCGCGCTAGGTTTCCGCCGCGGCGCGTTCCAGCAAAGGACGCCAGGCCAGATCGAACGAAAGCGCGAAGGTTTCGGCCAGCGTCCGTTCGAGCTCGTCGGCATCGAGGCAGCGCCGCTCCGGCGGCCTGCCCGGCTGGCGAATCGTGAGACGGTTGCCCGCCAGTACGAAGCGTCCTTCTCCGCTCGTCCGGGTCACGATCAGCCGGTGCCGGAAATGCGAAGCCGGATTCGTGGCCGTGAACCAGTTCGCGACTTCATAATCGATGTCGAGCTGGGGCGCCGGGTCAATCTCGTAGACAGGCAACCACGCCCCTTCGACGTCCGCCTCCAGCCGCAGATTGCCGTCCGACGGGACGAGCCGAAACCGATCGTGCCGCGTCTGCTGCGGCGTTTCGTCCGCCATGCGCAGCGGCGCATCGGGCACAAGGGAGCCGAAGCCGACATCGGCCAGCCAGGGCAAGCCGTCGATCATGACCTGCAGCATCATATGGCTGCGCGGGGTTGGAGGGGCGCCCGGCGGCATCTGCCAGCGCACCCGCGCGAGCTGCCCCTCGACCTGGAAACCGAGCGCCAGCAGCACGCGGCGGAGCAGCCCGTTCTGTTCGTAGCAATAGCCGCCACGCCGGGCATGAATCAGCTTGGCATCCACCGCCTGCGGATCGAGGTCCACGACCTTGCCCGCGAGCACGTCGAGCGCCTCAAACGGGATCGTGGCGATATGGGCAGTGACGAGCGCGCGCAGCGTCTCCAGCGTCGGCGACAGCGGACCGGCATAACCAATGCGGGCGAGATAGGCGTCGAGATCGACGGGCGAACGGCCGCTCATGCCACGATCTCCTCATAAGCACTCGCCCGGCGGGCCGCGCGCAGCAGCCGCCCCCACCAGCCGAGCTGGGCCAACAGCCGGGTCATAGCCTGTCCGGCCGCGTCCGGGGCGACGAGATCGCCCATGTCGTCGAACAGGCTCTGCGCGTTGGCGAAACTGACACCGTCACGGATGCCAATCGCACGCAGCTCGGCGAAGACAGCGCGCAGATGCTCCACCGCGCGCAACCCGCCGGAAAGGCCGCCATAGGATACGAAGCCGACCGGCTTGCCCTGCCATTCCGCGAAAAGCGAATCGATCAGGGTCTTCAGTGGCCCCGGATAGGAATGATGATATTCCGGCGTCACGACGATGAAGGCGTCGGCGCGCCGAGCAATCAGGGCATGGTCTTCCGCCGCGCGCGGATCAATGAAGTCCAGCCGGAAACCGCCGTCGCTCCAGATACGGTCGGCGGCCCAATGGGCGATCGTGTCGCAAAAACGATGCTCGCGGACGCTGCCGTAGATAAGAGCGACCTGGACGGGCTCATGCATGTGGTGGCTCCTGCTTCTTTGCGAATCATCGGAGCCGCCTTCATAAAAGCTCAACCAAAGTTGAGGTCAAGCACAGCGGAAACGGGATAGGATCACTCGACCGTGACGCTCTTCGCCAGGTTGCGTGGCTGGTCCACGTCCGTCCCTTTCGCCACCGCAACATGATAGGCGAGGAGCTGCACCGGCACGGCATACACGAGCGGCGCGATCAGCGGATGGACCTGGGGCATGCCAAGCGTCGCCATCGCGCCGTCGCCGGCCTCGGCGATTCCTTCCGCGTCGGAGATCAGCACCACCTTGCCGCCGCGCGCCTGCACCTCCTGCATGTTGGAGACGGTCTTCTCGAACAGCGGGCCGGATGGCGCCAGCACGATGATCGGCACGGCATCGTCGATCAGCGCGATCGGCCCGTGCTTCATCTCGCCCGCCGCATAACCTTCGGCGTGAATGTAACTGATTTCCTTGAGTTTCAGGGCACCTTCCAGCGCGAGCGGGTAATCCTGTCCACGCCCAAGATAGAGCACGTCGCGGGCCTGGGCGATCAGCGGCGCGAGCGCGGCGATCTCCTCGTCGCAGGCCAAGGCAGCATTGATCGCGGCGGGCGCTTCGGTGAGGTGGGCGACAATCTCCCGCTCCTCCTCCGCGCTCATCGCGCCCCGGTCCCGCGCAACCTTGGCAGCCAGCGCAGCGAGCACCGCGAGCTGGCAGGTGAAGGCCTTGGTCGAGGCGACGCCGATCTCCGGGCCGGCATGGGTGGGCAGCAGCAGATCCGCCTCGCGCGCCATCGAGCTGGTCGGCACGTTGACAACGACGGCGATCTTCTGCCCCTGCGCGCGGGCATGGCGGAGTGCCGCCAGCGTGTCCGCCGTCTCGCCCGACTGGCTGATGAAGAGCGCAAGCCCGCCCGGCTCCAGCACAGGATCGCGATAGCGGAACTCGCTCGCCACATCGAGATCGACCGGCAGGCGCGCGAAACGCTCCAGCCAGTATTTGGCGACCATCCCGGCATAATAAGACGTGCCACAGGCGACGATCGTGACGCGCGGCACCGAGGTGAACGAGAAATCCATGTCGGGCAGCGCCACCTTCTGCTCGAGCGGGCGCAGATAGGAACCGAGCGTGTCGCCGACGACGAGCGGCTGCTCGAAAATCTCCTTGAGCATGTAGTGGCGGTAATTGCCCTTCTCGATCCGCGCCGCGCTGGCGCCGGATTCCACCGTCTCCCGCTCAACAGGTTTGTTGTCGCGATCGAAAATGCGAACCGCGTCATGGGTCAGAACCGCCCAGTCGCCCTCGTCCAGATAGGCGATGCGACGGGTCAGCGCAGCGAGCGCCAGCGCGTCCGATCCAAGATAATTCTCTCCCTCGCCATAGCCGACCGTCAGCGGGGCGCCCAGGCGCGCGCCGACGATCATGCCGGGATGATCGCGAAACAGGATGGCGAGCGCGAAGGCGCCGTGGAGGCGCGGCAGCACGGCGGCGACGGCGGCCTCGGGATCGTCGCCCTGTTCCAGACGATCCGCGACCAGATGGGCGACCACTTCGCTGTCCGTCTGGCTGGCGAAGGCGCGGCCCTTGGCCTGCATCTCCTCGCGCAGCGGCTTGAAATTCTCGATAATGCCATTGTGGACGACGGCGACCCCGCCAACGACATGCGGATGGGCGTTGCCGACCGTCGGCGCGCCATGCGTTGCCCAGCGGGTGTGGGCGATGCCGACGCTGCCGGGCAGCGGATCGGTTTCCAGAACCTGAGCGAGATTGTCGAGCTTGCCCTCCGCCCGGCGCCGCTCCAGCCGACCATCGACGATCGTGCACAGGCCCGCCGAGTCATAGCCACGATATTCGAGTCGGCGCAGGCCATCCATCAGGCGCGTCGCCGCATCTTCCTTGCCAACAATTCCGATGATTCCACACATGGTTACGCTTGCTTCTTCTTACGTTCCGACATGATCGTGCGGAACCGCTCGGCCCGCCCGCTCTTTTCAACCTGCTCGCCGCGCGCGATCGCGATCGCATCGGCGGACACATCTTTCGTGATGACCGATCCCGCGCCGACAATCGCCCCGGCACCGATCGTCACCGGCGCGACGAGGGCGCTGTTGGAGCCGATAAACGCCCCTTCTCCGATCGTCGTGCGGTATTTGAGGAATCCGTCATAATTGCAGGTGATCGTGCCGGCGCCGATGTTCGCGCCCGCACCGATCTCCGCATCGCCGAGATAGGTAAGGTGATTGGCCTTCGCACCCTTGCCCAGCTTCGTCTTCTTCACCTCGACGAAATTGCCAACCTTCGCGCCCTCGCCAATCTCCGTGCCGGGACGCAGGCGCGCATAGGGGCCGATCTCCGCGCCCGGCGCGATCATCGCGCCTTCGATATGGGAAAAGGCCCGGATGCGCACGCCTTCGCCCACGCTCACGCCGGGGCCGAACACGACATTCGGCTCGATCACCGTGTCGCGGCCAATCTCGGTATCGTGACTGAACCAGACCGTATCAGGCGCCACCAGAGTTGCGCCGTCGGCCATCGCCCTGAGGCGGCGGCGGCGCTGCCACTCGGCCTCGACCAAGGCGAGTTCGGCGCGGCTGTTGACGCCGGCCATCTCCCACGGCTCGGCCTCGATCACCGCCGATCTACGGCCGTCCTGCGCCGCCAGCATGACGATATCGGGAAGGTAATATTCGCCCGCTGCGTTGTCATTGCCGACGCGGGCGAGGAGGGGGAACAGGTCTGCCGCGCGCGCCGCCATCATGCCCGAATTGCACAAATCGACGGCGCGCTCCTCGGGCGTGGCATCCTTATATTCGACCATCTTCTCGATCGTGCCGTCCGGCCCGGCGAGGATGCGGCCATAGCGGAGCGGGTCTTCGGGCCGGAAGCCGACGACGACGATGGCCGGGCCGTCCGACGCATGCAGGCGATCCATCATGCGCGACATCGTCTCCGCCTCTATCAGCGGCGTATCTCCATAGAGGACGAGGACATCGCCGTCGAAACCGGCGAGTGCATCCTCCGCCATGCGCACCGCATGGGCCGTGCCGAGTTGCGCCTCCTGAACTGCGATGTCACCGCCCCGCGTTTCGACCAGACCTTCGAGCTGATCTCGCCCCGCGCCCACGACCACGACCTTGCGCGCCGGCGCCAGCGTGTCGATGACGCCAAGCAGATGATCGAGCATGGCGCGGCCGGCGATCGGGTGCAGCACCTTGTGCACGTCCGATTTCATCCGCGTGCCCTTGCCGGCGGCAAGGATGATGGCTGCGAAGTCACGTTGTCTGGTCATAGGCGGAAGCGCACCTGCCACGGAAAGCTTGCCATTTCCATAGCGGGCGGAGAAAGCGGCCGCCATGCCTCCCCTGCCCTTCGACACCATCGTCTTCGATCTCGACGGCACGCTGGTGGACAGCGCGCCCGACCTCGCCGCCGCGCTCAACCATGCGCTGGCATATCTCGGGCGCCCGATCGTTGCACCGGAGTCGGTCCGCGATCTGGTCGGGCATGGCGCGCGGGCGCTGCTTCGCAAGGGGCTGGCAACCAGCGGCGACGCATCGGAGGCGCTGGTCGAAACGGGCTTTCCGGCCTTCATCGACTTCTACGCCGCCAATATCTGCAACGGCACCCGTCCCTATCCCGGCGTGGACGAGGCGCTCGATGCCCTCGCCCAGCGCGGGCTGCGCCGGGCGATCTGCACCAACAAGCCGGAGCGGCTGACCCATTTGCTGTTCGACGCTTTGGGCTGGACTGGTCGGTTCGACGCGGTGGTCGGCGGGGATACCCTGCAGATGCGCAAGCCCGATCCCGCGCCGCTGCGGGAAGCCGTCGCCCGTGCCGGCGGCGGCCGGGCCGTGATGATCGGCGATTCGATCACGGACGCGGACACGGCGCGCGCGGCGGGCATGCCGTTCGTCGCGGTCAGTTTCGGCTTTTCGGATCGGCCGGTGGAAATGCTCGGCGCCGATGCGGTGATCGACAGCTTCGCCGAACTGCTGCCGGCGCTCGAGCGCCTCTAACTCCGCGCCTTTGTCCACAAGTGCCGCGCCAGCATGAGCGGCGGCATGCGGAGCCAGTGGGACCGGACATAGAAAGCGAAGCGCAGCGCCTTGCGCTTCTCCTGACCCCAGCCGTTGCGGGCGAGTAGGCGGGCTTCGAACAGCCAGTCGGACAACCGCGCACGGCCGGCGACGACATGGTCGATCGGCGTGCCGTAAAGCCGAGCGGAAAGGCGCAGTGCGCGGGCGACGAAGTGTTCAAGTTGATGACGGCGTGAACGATCGGCGAGCGAAGCCCAGAAGGCCGTATCGGTGGCAAACTGCCGGATCAGCCGGTCGATGTCCCACAGATTTCTGAGACCGCCGGCCAGATCGCCGTCTGCGAAAAGATGCGCGGCGGCATGGACGATCATGTCGGCGGGCGAGAGGACGCGCAGGCCGCTTTCCAGCATCGCGCTGTCCGCGATCAGCGCCTCGGCATCCGGCGTTGGCCGCGCGGTGAGCGGGAGGATGGTGTGATGGACGTCGATTATCCGGTCGCGCGTGGCGTGCACGAGCGGTGGCAGTTCGTGCATCCAGCGGCGATAATAGAGATCGTCATAGCCGTCCGCGGCCTTCATTCGCTCCCAGCCGGCAGCGATCAGGGCAACTTCCGTCTCCTCGATGCGATCGCGCGGGACGAGGATGTCGAGATCGCCGACCGAGCGGCCGATGCTGGCGTCCAGATCGGCGGAATGAAAGGCGGTGCCCTTGAGCAGCACCACGGGAATGCCCGTTCTCGCCAGCGCGCGACGGCACATTTCCGCCTCCCACAACGCCTGGGTGCGCGCCTGGGCCGCATCGCGGCGGGCAGCGTCAAGGATCTCGGTGATGCGGGGAGGAATCTCGAGGTTTTCGAGGCGGTAGGCGAGGCTGCCGATCAGTTGCTCGGCGCGCGCGGCGGCGATCAGTCCGGACCAGTCGGGCGCACGCAGCGTTTCGGGGGCGCGCAGCGCCTGGACGAGCAGCCGGGCGCTCTTCATGCCGCCGCCTTCCACAAGGTCTCGACCATATCGAGCGCGGCATCGGTGTCGGGATAGTCGATCGCGGCCGAAGGCACCGCCCCGACCAGCCCGGTCAGCGCGTCAAAACCGGCGCGGCCCAAGGCGACATAATTGGTCGAGGCCTGCGTCAGGCGCATGAACACCTCCGCCTGCCCCACCCCGCGCGCCGCCGCCGCTTCGCCGAAGCGGGGGAAGAGGATGAGCGCGGGCCGGGCTGGCTCGTCCATCCGCGCGATCGCGTCGGCCTCCGGGCGCATATGCCGGATCGTGCCCTTGGGCGTATTCTCGATGCGCGGGCCGAAGCGGGTCGGAATCACCTCGCGCTCCATCACGGAGATCGCGCCGTTCTTGAGGCTGATCGCGCGTGGAAAGGCCCGGAGCGCGCCGGTCGCCATGTCGAGCAAGGCGAATTCATCGCCCATCAGCCGCCAGCCGCGCTCGCCGAGCAAGGCGGCGAGCGTCGATTTTCCCGCACCCGATTCGCCGGTGAGAATCAACGCCCGGCCGTCCTTCTCGACGCTGGCTGCATGGAGCAGGAGATGGCGTTTCTGGCCCAACGCCATCTGGAGATTCATGCCCATTTCGGCGGCCAACAATCCCATGCCGAGCGGCAGCGGCGCGGCGTCGGGCAGGATATAATCACCCCGGATCGCGACTGAGGGACGCACCCAGCGCCGCCACATCGTCTCCGGCTCCAGCCGCACCGTGAAATCGCAGGCGCCGTCCTCCGGCGCGGCATAGCCCGCATAGAGCGAGGCCAATGCGTCGATCGGCGCGCGCCAGGCGGAGCCGACGCGGAAGGCGACCGGACCGATCGCGAGGGTCAGGCTGTGCCTCATGCCCGGCGCACCAGACCGGCCGTCTCCAGCTCCTCCAGTCGGGCTTCGACCGCATCGCCCTCGATCTCGTAATGCCGGCGCAGGCGGCGCAGCAGCTCGGCGGCGTCCGCCGGCCCTTCGCGCAGCGCAGCGAGGATTTCGGGGGCGGGCGTCGCGACGATATGGGTGGTGCCGGACGGGGTGTGGAACAGTGCCGACAGGCCGTCCAGCTCGACGACCGTGACGGCCTCTTTCGGATCGGCGATGTAGCGGATGGCGGCCATGCCCGCCGCCCGGATCAGCGCGGCATCTGCAGCGAGGCGTAGCAGGTGAAGCCGCTCATCCCCGACTGCAGGCGCCTGATATAATTGGCATAGGCCTGCGATGATCCGGGATGCACGCCGGGCGGGGTCGAGCCGCGCAGCAACAGCCGCGCCTCTTCACCGCGCAACGGACGCGCCAGCGGCGGCGCGGCACCGGGCGTTCCGGGCGGCACGAGGCTGCCGTCACGCGCGATATGGCTGCCGGCAGCATGGGGTCCGGGCACCGGAATCTCGCAATTGAGCACCGACCCGGCGGTCTGGGCGAGCGCCGGACGGATCGTGACCACGGTCGAAGCCGCGGCCGCGCCGAGCGCCAATACGGTGCGACGGCTGGGCATCGCGGCCCCCTCCGCCATCGGCTTGTCGTCAGTGTCGCTCATATGAAATTCCGATACGCGCTTGCCCTTTAATAAGGGTAAAGCCGGACCGAATCGAGCAAGCGCGGGGCGCTGTCCCGCTTCGGGACGTGCGGACGATGGAGAATCAACAGGCAGTGCGGGCGCTGGCGGCGGCGGGCATCGGCGCCATCGGCATCGCGGTCGCGATCTGGGCCGGCGCGCCGCCTCTGGCCGCGCTCGTCGCGCTCGCCGCCGGCCTCGCCATCTGGGCAATTCTGCCGCGCGGAATGCCCGAGACCACTGCCGCAGCGGCTGCGGTGACCGCGCCGGACGAGAGCGCCGCTTTGCCCGGCATCGCGGAACTGCTGCGCGCCGTCGACGAACCGATGCTGGTGGTGCGAGACCGGCGTGTACTGGCCGCAAACACCCCGGCCCGCGAATTGCTCGGCGCGCATATCGAGGGTGTCGACGTCCGGCTCGCCATCCGCCATCCCGCCGCCGCCGAAAGACTGTCCGCCCCGGCGGAAAACGAGGATCCCCGCGAGCGGACCGAGCTGATCGGTCTGGGCGACGCCGATCGGCAATGGACGATGGCCGTCACCGTGCTGCCGGACGCAAGCCGGCTGGTGCGCCTGATCGACCAGAGCGCGGCCCGCGCCGCAGAGCGGATGCGGGTCGATTTCGTCGCCAATGCCAGCCATGAGCTGCGCACTCCGCTCGCCACCGTGCTCGGCTTCGTCGAGACGCTGGAGGATGACGAGGCTGGCGGCGATTCCGAGACGCGCAAGCGCTTTCTCAAGATCATGCATGACGAGGCGGTGCGGATGCGCAGCCTGGTCGATGACCTGATGTCGCTCAGCCGGATCGAGGCGGAGCGTTATGCCGTGCCACGCGATCCCGTCGCCTTGCCGCCGCTGATCGACGAGGTGAAGGCGGCGCTGGCCCGGATGATCGAGGAGCGCGGCGCCACACTGGTGGTGGAGCGCGGAACGGACACACCCGCCGTGCTCGGCGACCGGCCACAGCTCGGGCAATTGCTCAACAACCTCATCGCCAATGCGCTCAAATATGGCCGGGCGGGTGCGCCGGTGCGGGTGCGGATCGAGGATGCGGGGGCGATGGTTCGCCTCTCTGTGATCGACGAAGGCGACGGCATCCCGGCCGAGCATCTGCCACGCCTCACCGAACGCTTCTACCGCGTCGATGCGGGCCGCAGCCGCGCTGTCGGCGGCACCGGTTTGGGCCTCGCCATCGTCAAACATATCGTGGCACGGCATCGCGGCCGGCTCGACATCGACAGCGCGCCCGGCCGCGGGACGAACGTCAGCGTAGAACTTCCCCGCGCCGAGACTGTCATGCAAACGTCATCATAGTGATATTTAGCCGTCGCCGAACCATCACGAACTGGTCATATCCGTTGCATGCCGGAGGACAGATGAGCAGGATCTTGGCAGCGGCGATCATGACGGCCGCGATGCTCGCACCCATGTCGGCGGCGGCCGAGGACGGACGCTTTACCGGAGCCCCCCGCATCGGCTCCAGCGATGCCTGGTCGATCAAGCCGCGGGGTCGTATTCAAGTCGACACCGGCCATGTCTCCGGCCCCGCCGAATCAAGTGGAATCGGTGAATTGCGCCGCGCCCAACTCGGCCTGGAAGGCACCGCGCCCGGTGGCTTCAACTGGCTGATCGAGGCGGAGTTCGCAGAAGGCATTACCGAGATCACCGAGATGACATTGACGTGGGAGGGCTCTGACACGCTTTCGCTCACGATCGGCCAGCACAACAATTTCCAGTCGCTTGAAGAGCTGACCAGCGACCGGTTCAGCGCCTTCATGGAGCGCGCCGCTTTCACCGACGCCTTCAATTTCGAACGGCGAATCGGCGTTTCGGCGGAGATCACACATCGCGCATTCACCGCGCAGCTCGGCATTTTCGGCGAGAATCTGTTGGAGATCGACGAGGCGGACGGCGCCTACAGCCTGGACGGGCGGATCATCTACGCGCCGGACATTGGCGGCACGCGGCTCCATCTCGCCGCCTCGGCGCATTGGCGAGACAATGGCGATCGGGTCGATAACGGGGTTACCAGCCGCTTCCGCGTGCGCCCGCTCTTTCACGCCACGGACACCCGATTCGTATCCTCTCCAGCCCTGCTGGCGGACGGCGAATCGCGTTTCGGATTCGAGGCTGCGGTGATCAGGGGGCCCTTTCACGCCGTCGCGGAAGCGCAGTGGCTCGACGTCGATCTCCCCACCGCCGGCGCCGAACGCGACTATTTCGGCGGCTATGCGGAGATCGGCTGGTTCCTGACCGGCGAGACGCGCGGCTATCGTTCGGCGCGTTGGGATCGGACGCGAGTGCGCCGGCCGGTCGAGACCGGCGGTCCCGGTGCCTTTCAGGTGAACCTGCGCTACGACCGGCTCGATCTCGACCAGGATGGTGAACAGGACGGTCTTGTCGCCGCCCTGATCTGGATCCCGACCGATCATGCCCGGCTGATGATCAATTACGGCCGCCTGTGGATCGACAATGCCGCGATTCCGGATGCGGCGGGACGACGCGACTATGCCGTCGACATGATCGGGGCACGCGCGCAGTTCGATTTCTGATCCTGCCGGAGCCGCTGTCATCAACTTGTCATTCAAGCGTCACACAAGGCTCGCCGATCCGACCTAATGCCGCCGTGAAGACTCGCTAACCCACCCCGGAGGGGCACATGAAGAAAACACTCTTTTCCTTGCTGGCGGCCGCGATCGTGCTCGCCGGATGCGGCCAGGGCGCGACGGGCGGCGGTGGCGGCGCGGCGGCGCGCAACCAGATCCGGGTGGTCGGCTCCTCGACCGTCTATCCTTTCACCGTGGCCGTGGCCGAGCGCTTCCACCAGGCCAATCCGGCCTTCAACTCGCCGATCGTCGAATCGACCGGCACCGGCGGTGGGCTGCAGCTCTTCTGCAACGGCGTCGGCCCGCAATTTCCCGACGTCGCCAATGCGTCACGCCGGATCAAGGCGACCGAGATCGAAACCTGCGCCCGCAACGGCATCACCGAGATCATCGAGGTCTCGATCGGCATTGACGGGCTGGCGCTGATCGAATCGGCCACCCGCCCGACCGGCTTCAATCTCACCGAGCGCGACATCTACGCCGCGCTGGCGGCCAATCCATTCGGCCGGCCACAGACGGCGCGCAACTGGAGCGACGTCAATCCGGCGCTGCCCAACATCCCGATCCGGGTCTACGGCCCCCCGCCCACATCCGGAACACGTGACAGCTTCGCCGAATTGATCCTGGAAAAGGGCTGCGACAGCGATCCGCAGATGGTGGCGCTGAAGGCTTCGGATTCCGATCGCCACCGCACGCTCTGCACGCAGCTGCGCGAGGACGGCGCCTTCATCGAGGCGGGCGAGAACGACAACCTCCTCGTCCAGCGCGTCTCCGAAAATCAGGGCGCTGTCGGCATTCTCGGCTATTCCTTCCTGGAGGAGAATACGGACCGGGTGCGCGGCATCGCGATCGAGGGCGTGACGCCGACGTCGGAGACAATCTCCAACTTCACCTATCCCGGCGCGCGCAAGCTCTACATCTATGTGAAGGGCGAGCATCTGAACGCCATTCCGGGCCTGCGCGAATTTCTCACCGCCTTCTCGCAGGGTTGGGGACCGGGCGGCTATCTCACCCAGCGCGGTATGATCCCGTTGCCGGAAAATGAGCGGGCGGCGGCCCTCGCCATCGTCCAGAATCCCCGGCCGGTCACCGCCGCCGATCTGAACTAGGTCTACGGGAAAGCCACGATCATGTCGCTCGCCGCCATCGCCCTGTTGATCGCCGGACTCGGGCTCATCGCCTGGGTTTCGGCCCGGGCGCGGGCGGCGGCGTTCGCGGGGCCGGGCAAACCTCGTCCGCATTCGCTGCCGAGTCAGCATGGCTGGTATGTCGCCTTGTGGACGGTCGTGCCCGCCCTCCTCTTCCTGGCCCTGTGGAGCAATCTCTCCGGGCCGCTCATCTACGATCGCGTGATGGCCACTTCTGAAGCGGCATCGCTTCCCGCCTTCGGCATGCAGCGTTCGGCCATTCTGGGTGAGGCCTATGCACTCGCCACCGGCGCATCGACGACGGCATTCAATCGCGAAGCCTTTGCGCTCGCGCCCATTTATAAAGAAGCAATCGGGTTTTTCTCGCGCATCGGCCTCGCAATTGCTTTGCTGATCGCTTTTGCTGGCGGCGCCTGGGCGTTCAGCCGCATGTCGCCCGCCTTCCGCGCCCGCACGCGGGTCGAGCGGGTGGTAATGGGCGTGCTGCTCGGCGCCTCGCTGATCGCCATCCTGACGACGCTCGGCATCGTCGCCTCGCTGATCTTCGAAAGCTTCCGTTTCTTCTCGATGGTCTCGCCGATCGAGTTCCTGTTCGGGCTGAACTGGAGCCCGCAAATGGCGATCCGGGCAGACCAGGCCGGCTCGTCCGGCGCATTCGGCGCGATCCCCCTGTTCTGGGGCACGATCTTCATCGGCGCGATCATCGCCATGATCGTCGCGATCCCCTTGGGACTGATGAGCGCCATCTACCTCACCCAATATGCATCCCCGCGCGTACGCGCCTGGATGAAGCCGCTGCTCGAGATCCTCGCCGGCGTGCCGACCGTCGTTTACGGCTATTTCGCCGCTTTGACCGTGGCGCCGGCGATCCGCGATCTCGGCCTCTCGCTCGGCATCGTCGCTTCGACCGAAAGCGCGCTCGCTGCCGGGCTCGTCATGGGAATCATGATTATTCCGTTCGTCTCCTCGATGGCCGACGATTCGATCGCCGCCGTGCCGCAGGCGATGCGCGACGGCAGCCTGGCGATGGGCGCGACGACCAGCGAGACCATCAAGAAGGTGCTTGTCCCCGCTGCGCTTCCCGGCGTGGTCGGCGGCGTGCTGCTCGCCGTGTCCCGCGCGATCGGCGAGACGATGATCGTTGTGATGGCCGCCGGCCTCGCCGCGAACCTGACGGTCAATCCGTTCGACAGCGTGACCACGGTCACGACCCAGATCGTCCAGTTGCTCACCGGCGACCAGGAATTCAACAGCCCCAAGACGCTCGCCGCCTTCGCGCTCGGGCTGGTGCTGTTCCTGGTGACGCTCGCCCTCAACATCGTCGCCCTGCGCGTCGTCAAAAAGTATCGCGAAGCCTATGACTGACGCCTTCGCCACCATCGATCCGACACCGACCGACTGGAAGAGCGCGGCCATGCAGGCGCGCATTCGGCGCCGCTATGGCGCGGAAAAGCGCTTCAAGCTGCTGGGCCTCGTCGCGATCCTGATATCGGCGGGTTTCCTCGCCTTCCTGCTCATCACGATGATGGGCAATGGCGCGCGCGGCTTCACCCAGACCGAGATCCGGCTCGACGTGGATTTTCCGCGCAGCACCCTGTTCCTCGATCCGGCGGCCGTGAGCGGCTTCGGCGCCGATCAGGCGCTCGCCAATGCCGATTTCGAAGGCGCGATCGCGGTCGCCGCCGAGGCGCAATATGGCGAAGGAGGCGCGGCGCTCTTCTCCAACGGCGCGCGCCTGAGGCTGCGCGACGCGGTGCGCGACGATCCTTCGATCCTGTCCGGCCAGGCGACCCTGTGGCTGCCCGCCGCGACCGCGATCGACATCGCCGCCAAGGGACGCGGCACGGAAGAGGCTCAACAGGTCTACCAGCGCCTCGCCGATAACGGACAAGCACGCACCGGCCTCAACTGGGCCTTCCTGACCGGCGCCGATTCCACCGATCCGACGCTGGTCGGCATCTGGGGCGCCTTCAAGGGCTCGCTGCTCACCATGCTGGTGACGCTGCTGATCGCCTTCCCCATCGGCGTGCTCTCGGCCGTCTATCTGGAGGAATATGCGCCGCGGAACCGCTGGACGGACATGATCGAGGTGTCGATCAACAACCTCGCTGCCGTGCCCTCGATCATCTTCGGCCTGCTCGGCCTGGCCGTATTCCTCAATGTCATGCACATGCCTCGATCGGCGCCGATCGTCGGCGGCCTCACGCTGGCGCTGATGACCATGCCGGTCATCGTGATCGCAGGGCGAAACGCGATCAAGGCGGTGCCGCCATCGATCCGCGACGCGGCCCTCGGCATCGGCGCGAGCCGGGTGCAGGTCGTTTTCCACCATGTCCTGCCGCTCGCGCTGCCCGGCATCCTCACCGGCACGATCATCGGCATGGCCCGGGCACTGGGCGAGACGGCACCACTGCTGATGATCGGCATGCGCGCCTTCATCGCCGCGCCGCCAGGCGGCCTCACCGATCCCGCCACCGCCCTGCCGGTGCAGATCTTCCTCTGGTCGGACGAGGTCAGCCGGGGCTTCGTCGAGAAGACGAGCGCGGCGATCATCGTCCTCCTGGCCTTCCTGCTCGCGATGAACGGGCTGGCCATCTATCTTCGCAACAAATTCGAGAAGCGCTGGTAATGGATAGCGAAACCACCATCCTCCCCAAGATGACGGCGCATGGCGTCAGCGTCTTCTACGGCGAGAAGAAGGCGATCGATAATGTGTCGATCGAGGTCAGCCGCGAGCATGTGACGGCCTTCATCGGCCCGTCGGGCTGCGGCAAGTCCACCTTCCTGCGCACGCTCAACCGGATGAACGACACGGTGGCGAGCGCGCGGGTGGAGGGCGACATCCGGCTCGACGGCGAGGACATCTATTCGCCCGACATGGATGTGGTGCAGCTGCGCGCCCGGGTCGGCATGGTGTTCCAGAAGCCGAACCCCTTTCCCAAATCGATCTACGAGAATGTCGCCTACGGCCCGCGCATCCACGGCCTCGCCGCGAACAAGGCGGAGCTGGACACGATCGTCGAGCGCTCGCTGAAGCGCGCGGGATTGTGGGATGAGGTCAAGGACCGCCTCGCCGAAAGCGGCACGGCCCTGTCCGGCGGCCAGCAGCAGCGGCTGTGCATCGCGCGCGCCATCGCGGTCGATCCTGAAGTGATTCTGATGGACGAGCCCTGCTCGGCGCTCGATCCGATCGCCACCGCCAAGATCGAGGAGCTGATCCACGAGCTGCGCGGCCGTTACGCGATCGTGATCGTCACGCACAACATGCAGCAGGCCGCCCGCGTTTCGCAGCGCACCGCTTTCTTCCACCTCGGGCATCTCGTCGAATATGGCGAGACCTCCGCGATCTTCACCAATCCCCGCGAAACGCGGACCAAGGATTACATCACCGGCCGCTACGGCTGAGGAGAGTCACATGCCGAACACCGGTCACACCGTGAAAGCCTTCGACGAGGAACTCGACCAACTTCGCGCAACCGTGTGCGAAATGGGCGGGCTCGCCGAAGCCGCGATCCGCGATTCGATGGAAGCACTGGTCCGCCGCGATGCCGAGGGAGCCGCCGCCATCGTGGCGCGCGACAAGAAAATCGACGCACTCGAAGCGGAGATCGAACGCATGGCGGTAGAAATCATCGCCCTGCGCGCGCCGATGGCCGATGATCTGCGAGAGGTTGTCGCCGCACTGAAGATCGCCGGCGTGGTCGAGCGGATCGGCGATTATGCGAAGAACATCGCCAAACGCGTGCCGAGCATCGAGGACAGTCGCATCCAGCCGCTCTCGTTGCTGCCCGAAATGGCGCGCATTGCGGGCGAGATGGTCCACAACGTGCTGGACGCTTTCGCCGCCCGCGACGCTGCCAAAGCGATGGCGGTGCGCGAGCGGGATTCCGCCGTTGACGATTTCTACAATTCGATTTTCCGGGCGTTGCTGACGCACATGATGGAGAATCCGCACAACATCACACCGGCGACCCATCTGCTCTTCGCGGCCAAGAATCTGGAGCGGATCGGCGATCACGCCACAAACGTTGCCGAAATGGTCTATTTCGCTGCAACGGGCGAGCAACTCGCGGACCGGCCGAAAGGCGCCGACACAACCGAGATCGGCGCGGGAGATCTCGTTGACTAAGCCCAAGGTTTTGCTGGTCGAAGACGATCAGGCACTGGTCGAGCTGCTGAGCTTTCACTTTCAGCGCGAAGAGTTCGATCTGGAATCGACCGCCGACGGCGAGGAGGCGCTTCTACTTGCCCGGGAAGCTGCGCCGGATGTGGTGATCCTCGACTGGATGATCGAAGGCGTCTCGGGGATCGAGGTGTGCCGCCGCCTGCGCCGTCTGCCCGAGACGGCGAACGTGCCGATCATCATGCTGACGGCGCGCGCCGAAGAGGCGGACCGCATTCGCGGGCTGGAGACTGGCGCGGACGATTATGTGACCAAGCCGTTCAGCCCGCGCGAGTTGATCGCGCGTGTCGGCGCGGTGCTGCGCCGGGTCCGGCCTGCTTTGGCCGGCGAACAACTGGCCTATGCCGACATCGAGATGGATCTGGTCAGCCACCGCGTGAAGCGCAGCGGGGAAGCACTGCAACTCGGCCCTACTGAATTCCGGCTGCTGCGCCATTTCCTGGAGCATCCCGGCCGCGTCTTTTCCCGCGAGCGGCTGCTTGACGCGGTCTGGGGACAGGACAGCGACATCGAGCTGAGGACGGTGGATGTGCACATCCGGCGGCTGAGAAAAGCGATCAATGCCGGAGGGCGCACCGATCTGGTCCGCACCGTTCGCTCCGCCGGCTATGCGCTGGACAGCGAAGGCACCGCCTGACCGCGCGCCGGACGGGCTTTTCCTGCCGGCATCCATCCCCTACGTCCCCACTTACGATTCACGGATTGCCGGGGAAGCTGCAGAACATGACCATCTCATTCGAAGGCCGCGTCGCGATCGTCACCGGCGCAGGCGGCGGCCTGGGCCGCGCTTATGCTTTGGATCTGGCAAAGCGGGGCGCCAAGGTCGTCGTCAACGATCTCGGCGGCGCGCGCGACGGCACCGGCCACAGCGATGCGGCGCTGAAGGTCGTCGAGGAGATCGAAGCGGCGGGTGGCACCGCCATCTCGAACGGCGGCAGCGTCACCGATTTCAGCCAGATGGAAGAGATGGTCGCGAAGGCGAAGGAGGCCTGGGGCGGCGTCCACATCCTGATCAACAATGCGGGCGTACTGCGCGACAAGAGCTTCGCCAAGATGACGCCTGAGGACTTCCGTTTCGTCGTCGACGTGCACCTCAACGGTTCGGCCAATTGCACCAAGGCGGTGTGGGACCTGATGCGCGATCAGGCCTATGGCCGCATCCTGATGACAGCGAGCTCGACCGGCCTCTACGGCAATTTCGGCCAAGCCAATTACGGCGCCGCCAAGCTCGGCCTCGCCGGTCTTGCCAAGACGCTTGCGCTGGAAGGCGCCAAATATAATGTGCGGGTCAATACGATCGCGCCGACAGCTGCGACGCGGATGACAGAGGACATCTTTCCGCCGGAGCTACTAGACCGTTTCAAGCCCGAGTTGGTCGCGCCCGCCGCCTTGTTCCTGGTCAGCGAAGAGGCTCCGACCAACGCCATCCTTGGCGCCGGCGCCGGCGTCGTGCAGGCCGCTTACGTGACGCTGACGCGCGGCGTGGCGCTGGACGAAGCGACGCCGGAAGCGGTTTCTGCGAACTGGGCGGCCATCACTGGCCAGGAAGGCGAGATCGTGCCCCAGTCCGGCGCGGAACAGGCGATGACGATCCTGCAACGGCTGCAAGGCGCCTGATGGACGGAGCGGTCAGCGCTCGCCGACCAGCTTCAGCAGCCGTCGTTCGACCGGGGCCAGTACGGGGCCGAGCTCATGCCCGCGTTTCAGGATCTGGCCCCCTTCCCCGATCAGCGCCCACATTCCCTGCCGCCCGCGCAGCGCCGGGCGTTTCTCGATGCGATATTCAGGACGTTCGGCAGCACGGCGAAATGCCCAGAAGCTCGCCGCGTCCGGCCGGAACTCGATCGCATAATCTTTCCACAAGCCGGCGGTGACCATGCGGCCATAGAGATCGACGATCCGGCTCAGCTCCGAACGATCGAAACCCACCTGGCCTTCACTGGACGGTCCCGGAAACGGCAGGACCGTCCCCATCAGGCGCGTCCCTTGCTCTTCTTGGTGCTCCGACCCCTGGAAAGCCCGTCTCCGACAGGCCGGTCACGCTCCGCGATCAACTCGGCAAGCCGCTTCCTGAGCTGCTCGACTTCGCACTGGAGGATTTCAAGCTTCTGGGTGGCGGGATCGTAAGTCTCGGAACAAGGCGTGCCATAAGGAAGAAAGCGGACCTGGCTGCTCTGCCCTGCGTCGACCAAGGTGGAACGGGCGGGAATGCCGACCATCGTCGCGCCCGGCGGCACATCCTTCGTCACCACCGAATTGGCGCCGATCCGCGCCCGCTCACCCACGGAGATCGGGCCGAGCACCTGCGCACCCGAACCGATGATCGCGCCATCGCGGATCGTCGGGTGGCGCTTGCCAGCTTCGCCATCGGTCGGGTTCGTGCCGCCCAGCGTGACCTGCTGGTAGATGGTGACATCATCACCGATCTCGGCGGTCTCGCCGATCACGACGAAGCCGTGATCAATGAAGAAGTTGCGACCGATCACCGCGCCGGGATGAATGTCGATCGCGGTCAGCATCCGTCCAAGATGGTTGACGAGCCGTGCGAGGAAATAAAGCTCTCCCTTGAACAACCAGTGCGCGACGCGATGAAAGCCAAGCGCCCAGACGCCGGGATATAACAGGATTTCCCAGCGCGACCGCGGCGCCGGATCGCGCGCCTTGATGGAATCGAGATAGGCCAAAAGGCTAGACGACACGGAACTGCCCTCACCATTGCGAAACCGACAGATAGTCCCGGCGCACGAGGATTGCCAGACGGGACAAAGCAGCGCGTTCTTTATGCCCATCCAGGCGAGCGGAGAGCAGAACCTCGCCATCGCAAACCGGCCGCAACGACAACAATGAGCGGCTCGGTTTTGCACCGCAACAACATCGTCCCTCTCGATAACTCTCACCGCTTTTAATCGTTATCCTCTGTTACATGCCGATCGTAGCTTCGATGCTGCAATCCGCCGGCGAAAGGGAGAGTCGCGGCCGGCAATCCGCTTCCGGAAGGAACCCGCGCATCTCGGCACGGTTTCCGTAAACAATGCGGCGCCAAGACGGAGAGACATATGGACGCAAAGACTGGTGAACCTTTGGGTTGCCCGATGCACAATGATGGCGGAATCCGCTCGCTGCTGGGTCGGACGAACCGCGACTGGTGGCCCGATGCTCTGGCGCTGGACATTCTTGCACCCAACGGAACCTCCAATCCGATGGGAGCGGATTTCGATTATGCCGAAGCGTTCAAGGGACTCGATTACGCCGCGCTGAAAGCCGACCTGACCGCGCTGATGACCGACAGCCAGCCGTGGTGGCCAGCAGATTACGGCCATTACGGCCCCTTTTTCATCCGTATGGCCTGGCACGCCGCGGGCACCTACCGCACCGGCGACGGCCGCGGCGGCGCCAATTCGGGGCAGCAGCGCTTCGCCCCGCTCGACAGCTGGCCGGACAACGGCAATCTCGACAAGGCGCGCCGCCT
>CAYTMM010000038.1:0-21495 GCA_964438875.1 uncultured Sphingosinicella sp.
CCGGCCCGGACGGCCATCCGAAGAAAGGCGGTTTTCTGCCGCCGATCCCGTTGCCGCGCCGGATGTGGGCGGGAGGGCGCCTTATTTTCCGTACGCCGCTGGTGCTGGGCGAGGAGGTGCGACGGGTGTCGACGATCCTCTCCATCGAAGAAAAGAGCGGACGCAGCGGTACGCTCATGTTCGTGACGGTAGGGCACCAGCTTTTCGCAGGAGACCGGCTGGCGATCGAGGAAGAACAGGATCTCGTCTACCGCGAACCGGCTGAAGTCGCCGGCACGGCCGCTTCGGTTCCGGACGGACCGGAAGAAGAGGGTGCTCTGGCGTATGTCGATCCCGATGCGGTGCTCCTGTTTCGCTATTCGGCGCTGACGCTCAACAGTCACCGCATCCACTACGATCTGCCCTATGCGACCGGCGAGGAGCATTATCAGGGGCTGGTCGTTCAAGGGCCGCTGCAGGCGACCCTGCTGGCTGGTCTTGCGGTGGATCGACTCGGCGGCCCGCTCGCCGCGTTTCGCTTCCGTGGTGTCGCGCCGGCCTTTGCGGGACATGGTCTCGCGCTTCACGCGGAGACGGGAGAGACGGAAACGAATCTTTGGGCCGTGCAGCGCGGCGTGCGCACGATGACAGCGGTCGCGACGGTCTGAACAGAGATTTCATATCGAGGAACCGGCTTTTGTTCGGCCTTGCGATATTGCCGTGGCGCAGGCGGATAGTTCCATCCCGGCGATACGAATGGCCCTAGTCTGCGTCTGAGGCCCGACACCAGAAGCCGGGCTCGACGAGGAAGCCATGGCCACCATCACTGCCGAAGACCTGCGCAACATGACGCCGCTTCGCACGGCGAACCACACGATCGGCCATCCCGAGCAGACGCTCGCGATGATCGAGGAGGACGGCTACGTCTATTTTCAAGGCGTGCTGGACGAAGGCGCGGTCGGACGGCTGCGGCAGCGTTATCTGGATGTGCTGACCGATTGGGGCGTGATCGAGCCGGGTGTGCAGGTGCCGATCTGGAACGGCAGGGATCTCGGCGATTTTCCGATCAAGATCGAGCCGCTGCACGAGGCGCGTGTCTGGGAGGATTTCGTCGCGGAGCCGACGATCGACGCTTTTTTCACGAAGCTGCTCGGTGCGCCGCCTTTCTGGATGGAAATCACGGAATATCGCATCACGCCTCCCGGCGCAGAGCTGCCGGCGGATCCGTTCTTCGGGCGGCACCAGGATGCGTTCTACAATATGGGCATGGAATGCTTCACCTGCTGGGTGCCGCTGATGGAGATTGACGAGCAATCCGGCGGGCTGGCGGTCATCCCAGGTCTCCACAAGCAGGGCTTCTTCCACGACCGGAACGATCCGCCGCAATATCGCATTCCGCCGGGCGCTCTGCCGGCCGACAAGTGGCATCGTAGTCTCTACCGTCCCGGCGATCTCGTCATGTTCCACAAAATGACACCGCACAGCGGCCTGCCGAACACGTCGGATCGCTTCCGTATGTCGATGGACGTGCGTGTCGCGCCGATGACGGGCGATCTGCCGGTGATCGGGGAGATTACCCGTTTCGACGATTACGCGATCGCGGTCCGCCTGCCATCCGGCGAGAATGTGACGTTGGCGATCGACGACGACACCTATTGCCGTTGGACGGCGGGTAAGCGCCTGCCGCTGGCCGAGTTGCAGCAATTGCTGAAAGTCGGCGACCGTGTGCTGGCTTCGGCGAAGGATGGCCGCGCCATTTCGCTGCGCCCGCCGCGCTGATTCTACACTGACTTTTCCTTTCTCATTTTCAAGGAGCCGCCATGGCCTCGCTCAGCACGCCCGAACTTCGCAAGGTTAGTGGCGGATTCGATCCCGACAATGGCAATTGGGTCCATCGCGGTCTCGATCTGTCGACGCCTACGGAAATCACCCAGGCAGAAATTGACGGCTTCAAGGGTCATTACGCGACCCAGTTCGGCCTTGCTCTGGACGGGCTGGATTGGTGGCTAGACGAGAATCCGGAGGTGCTGAAGCGCTACCGGCTCTATTGTAGCCTGACGCTGCGGGTCGAGCCGGCAGTGATGGGCGGCGGCACGCTCGCTTTCTACATGCTGATGGGCTACGTGACCGGTGCTCGCTACGTCATGCATTCCTTCCTCAATGACGGGCTCAGCCGCGCCCAGGCGAACGAGATGATCGCGGTCGCCTTCGTCCACGCCGGGCCGCGCGGGATGCAGTGCATCGCCGAGGCGATGAAGGATCTCGAATTCCCCGAGAATTCGGAGGTTCCGGCGAAATTTCCGGCCGGTTGGGCACCTGACCTTGATGCGTTCAAGTCTGGCTTGGATTTCTCCACAGTCGACATGTCGACGGACGAGAAATCGAAGCTCTACGACTGGTACATGCGTACGATTGGCGAGATTCCGCCTTATGTCCGCTTCCTGTCCGAGCATCGCCCGCGTCTGATGAAGACACACCGGGCGCGGATCGAGAACATGCTCTATGTCCTGCCCAAGCAGGTCTGGCCGACCGCGATGCTCTATTACCATGTGATGACGCGCAAGGCCGAAGGCGTTCGCGAGAATGTCCTGCTGTGCAAGGCTTGGGGCGTGACCAAGTCGGATACGTTGGACGTAATCGGCAACGCGCTGGTCTATGGTCAGATGGAAGGCGCCACGATGGTCCAGCGCGAGGCCGGCGATATATTCGACGGATGGAAGGACTGAGCCCGGTGCAATCCCTTGCCGATCAGGAAGCAGACGACATCGCGGAAATCCGCCGCGCCGTGCGCGCGCTGTGCGCGGATTATCCGGGGGAATATTGGCGTGAGCTGGATCGCAAGGCGGAATATCCCACCGCCTTCGTGAAGGCGCTGACCGAGGCCGGGTTTCTCGCCGCGCTCATCCCGGAAGCCTATGGCGGCTCGGGCCTGAACCTCGCGGCGGCCGCGGTCATCATGGAGGAAATCCAGGCCAGCGGCTGCAACGGTTCCGCCTGTCATGCGCAGATGTACATCATGAACACGATTCTGCGGCACGGAAGCGAGGATCAGAAGCGGGATTATCTGCCGCGCATCGCGTCCGGCGAACTGCGCCTGCAAGCCTTCGGCGTCACCGAGCCGACCTCCGGTACGGACACGCTCGCGCTGCGCACTACGGCGGTGCGCGACGGCGACGACTATGTCGTGAACGGCCAGAAGATCTGGACGTCGCGCGCGGAGCACAGCGATCTCATGCTGCTGCTCGCCCGCACCACGCCGCGCGATCAGGTGGAAAAGAAGGTCGACGGCCTCTCCATCTTCCTGGTCGACATGCGCGCCGCACTGGACAGCGGCATGACGATCAAGCCGATCCGCACCATCATGAATCACAGCACCACCGAGGTGTTCTTCGACAATCTGCGTATCCCAGCTTCCGCCCTGGTGGGGGAAGAAGGGAAGGGCTTCCGCTATATCCTGTCGGGGATGAACGCGGAGCGCATCCTGATCGGCGCGGAATGTATCGGCGATGCCAAATGGTTCATCGAGAAGGCGTCGGGCTATGCGAAGGAGCGCACGCTCTTCACTCGCCCGATCGGCGCAAATCAGGGCGTCCAGTTTCCGATCGCCAAGGCCTATGCCGAAATGCGCGCGGCCGAACTGATGGTCTATCACGCTGCGGAGCGTTACGAGACCGGCGCCAATGTCGGCGCGGAGGCGAACATGGCCAAGATGCTCGCCGCCGACGCTTCGTGGAACGCGGCGGACATGTGCGTGCAGACCTTTGGCGGCTTCGGCTTTGCCGAGGAATATGACGTGGAACGCAAGTTCCGCGAAACGCGGCTCTACCGGGTGGCACCGATCTCGACAAACATGATCCTCGCTTATCTGTCGGAGCACGTACTGGGACTGCCGCGCTCCTATTAGCGCGGAACGGGAGTGTAGGATGAGCGAGACACTATCTCTGCCGCTTGGCGCGGCGATCGTGACCGGAGGCGGATCCGGCGCCGCCCGCGTGCCGGGCATTGGCGAAGCGATCTGCCTGTTGCTCGCCCGGCGCGGTTACCCTGTCGCCGTCGTCGACATTTCGGACGAGGCTGCGGCGCGGACTGTGACGGCGATCGAGTCGGAAGGCGGACGTGCGGTCGCCGTCGTCGCGGACCTGACGAATGAAGCCGATTGCGCCCGCGCCGTATCCGAGGCTGTGGCCGTGTTTGGGACGATCGAAATCCTCGTCAACAATCTCGGTGCGGGCTTCGGCGGGGCGGTCGCGGAGATGGAGGAAGAGGCGTTCGACCGCGCGATTGCGCTGAACCTCAAATCCGCCGTCTTCATGACCAAATATGCTGTCGCCGAGATGCCGGCGGGCGGCGGGATTGTGAATCTGTCCACCACCGCGATCGACAATCCGGCGCGCAGCTTCTCCTACGGCGCAACCAAGGCGGCGATCGAGGCGCTGACCAAGCATGTCGCGTTCCAGCATGGGCCGGACGGCATCCGTTGCAACACGGTGCGTCCGGGCGAGGTCTGGACCGCAATGGTGGATCGCATCTGTGCGACGGAGGAAGCTGCCTCCCGTCTGCGCTCGGACCGGGCGGCGCGCAGCGTCCTTCCGCGCGACGGCGACGCATGGGACGTTGCCCATGCGGTGGTTTTCCTTGCCGGTCGCGACGCGGGATGGATCACGGCGCAAACCATCACGGTGGATGGTGGTGCACCTTTGATCCGCGCCAATCCGGAATGGAAATCCCACCATAGTTATTGGAAGGCGCGCCGGGATTGACCGATCTGGCCGCGCTGCGCGAACAGGCGCGCCGGGTGCTCGATCCGGCGGTCTGGGCCTATCTGGAGGGCGGCGCGGATGACGGGCTTTCGGTCGCCGATGCCGCTGCGGCGTGGCAGCGCCTCACGCTTCATCCCCATGTTCTGAAGGGCGTGGAGCGCGCGGAGACCGCAACCACCGTCCTCGGCCAGCCGCTCGCGTTGCCGGTCATGACCGCGCCGAACGGCCGCGCGACCCGCTATTGCGCGGATGGCGAACTGGCGTTGATCGAAGGCACGCGGCGGGCGGGGACGCTGGCGCTGTTGCCCAGTTCGGTGGTGGGATCGCTGAAATCCCTGCGCTGCCACGCGCCCGGCGGGCGCTTCTGGCAACAGCTCTATATGGCGCACGACCGCGGCTGGATGGGCGAGACGCTGGCCGCCATCATGGACGCAGGCGCGGAGGCGGCGGTCCTGACCGTCGACCTGCTCCCCGATGGCCGATCCGCGCCGCCGGCGCCACTGCCCGCAAGATGGGAAGTGCCCCACGTCACGACGTCGGCGGGAATCTATTCTGGCGCATCGCTCGATGATCTCGCCTGGCTGTGCGGCGCAACGACTCTGCCGGTGATCGTTAAGGGCGTGTTGCGGCCCGACGACGCGCTTGCCTGCGTTGAAGCCGGCGCGGCCGGGCTGATCGTCTCTAACCATGGCGGCAATCAGCTGGATACGGCGGTGGGCGTCGTTGACGCGCTGCCCCGCGTCGCCGCAGCCGTGGCTGGTCAGACGGAGATTTATGTCGATGGTGGCATCCGACGCGGAACATC
Source organism: uncultured Sphingosinicella sp. (assembly GCA_964438875.1). GTDB lineage: Bacteria > Pseudomonadota > Alphaproteobacteria > Sphingomonadales > Sphingomonadaceae > Allosphingosinicella. The sequence goes on from CAYTMM010000038.1 coordinate 5,545, forward strand.
GGTTCTCAAGGCGCTGGCGCTCGGGGCCCGCGCCGTCCTGGTCGGCCGTCCGGCGAGCCATGCCCTCGCGGTGGACGGCAGCGCTGGTGTCGCGACGATGCTTGACACATTGCGCACGGAATTGGCGCGCGCGATGGCGCTTTGCGGCGTGCCCACGCCCGACGCGGCAGAGTTGTCGTTGGTCGGTGTGTCGACCGGCGAATAGTTCGCCCCTCCGATAAAATCCCCGATGCTGCGGGCGGGTGATAGGAGAGAGGGGCCGCCATGCCTACATTGCCCGTCGACAAGATGCAGCTTCAACACTGTGGAGAGCCTCGTGACCTACAAAAATCCTCCGATTGCCGAATGGCGGATGCTGATCGACGGCGAACTGGTGCCGTCTTCTTCCGGCGCGGTGTTCGAAAATATCGATCCGGCGACGGAAGAGGTGATCGGGGTCACGGCTGACGGCACTCGCGAGGATTTTCTGCGCGCCATCGAATCTTCCCGTCGTGCCTTTGACGAGACCGATTGGTCGACGAACAATGCGTTTCGCGCAAAATGCATCCGCCAGCTTCAGGCGGCGTTGCAGCGTCACGCCGAGGAGATCCGTCCGCTGCTGGTGTCCGAGGTCGGTACGCCGATCTGGCTGACCCGCGACACGCTGTTCGATGTGCCGGTCGCGCGGCTATCGCACTATGCGGAGCTCGCCGAGAACTATAAGTTTGACGATGAACTGGAGGACGTGGATTTCCGCGGTGTCGTTTCCAAGCGCCGTATTCGCTACGAGCCGATGGGCGTCGTCGCCGGCATCATTCCGTGGAATGGGCCGTGGGGCTCGGGACTCAGCAAGGTCGGACCGGCGCTCGCGTCGGGCAGCGTCATTATCCTGAAGCCGTCGCCGGACGCGCCCTGGATGGCGACGATCGTCGGCAAGCTGATCGCCGAAGAAACGGACATCCCGCCGGGCGTCGTCAATGTCGTCACCGCCAAGGACAATTTCGCTGGTGAAGTGCTGACCACCGATCCGCGTGTCGACATGATTGCCTTCACCGGCTCCGCGCCGAACGGCAGCCGGGTAGCGGAGGTCGGTTCCAAGACCCTGAAGCGTATGCTGCTCGAGCTGGGCGGAAAGTCCGCCTTCGTGGTGCTGGAGAGCGCGGACGTGGAAAAGGAAGCGGCACTCGCTGCGAAGACGATCTGTGCCAATGCTGGCCAGGGCTGCGTCGCGCGCAGCCGTCTTCTCCTGCCGCGCTCGCGCTATGAGGAAGGGATCGCGGCCGCCAAGGCGTCGATGGATGCCGTCACGGTCGGTGATCCGCAGGACCCGAACAATTTCATGGGCCCGCTCAACAGCAAGCATCATCGCGAGCGTGTGCTCAATTATATCGAGCGGGCCAAGGCCGATGGGAATCGCCTGGTGCGTGGCGGCAAGGTTCCGGAAGGTCTGGAGACCGGCTGCTTCGTCGAGCCGACCCTGTTTGCCGACGTGAAGCCGAACGACACGATCGCACAGGAGGAGATTTTCGGTCCGGTCCTCGCGGTCATCCCCTATGACAGTGAGGAAGAGGCGCTCGAGATCGCCAACAACTCGATCTACGGCCTGTCCGCCCAGGTCGCGGCTGCGACCAACGAGGAAGCCTATGAATTCGCCAAGAAGATCCGCACCGGCACGGTAAGCATCAACAATGGCACCTGGATGGCAATGGACGTGCCGTTCGGCGGCTTCAAGATGAGCGGGATCGGCCGGCAATATGGCCGCCAGGGCTTCGAGGAATATCTCGAGATCAAGGTGCTCGGCATGCCGTCGGGCGAGAAATCGAAGACTCTCGCCTGGGGCGAGGTCGAAAAGAAGGACGCCGCGTGAGCGACGCGCTCGCAGCGGTTCTGGATCGCCTCCAGCGTCTGGAGGACAAGGAGGCGATCCGCGATACCCTTGCTCGCATCGCGCGCGGCACGGATCGCTATGACACCGAATTGCTGGCCGCCTCCATCCATGAAGATGCCGAGCTGAACATGGGCGGCAAGATCATGGACGGCGCGACGTTCGCGGCGGCGTTGAAGCCGCCGGTTACGTCGCGACCCGGCCGGATGCACATTCTGGGTAATGAGCGGATCGAGGTATCGGGCGACAGCGCGACAGCGGAATCCTATCTCGTGTCATGCCAGGACGTGCTGGTCGATGACGTGCGCAAGACCCGCATCCGCGCCGGTCGCTATGTCGATCGGTTCGAGCGGCGTGATGGCGTATGGAAGCTCGCGCGACGCATCATGATCGACGAATGGTCGCGCGTGGACGATGTCCATGAGGCGGTCGCTATCACCGGTGAAAGCGGCGCGCCCAAGCCCGGCGACTTTTCTTACCGCGCCTGAACGTCTGTTTCCGTGTCCGACGGCGGCGTGATCAGCGCCGTCGAGATGCGCCGCTCCAGCAAACGGTGGATTACCGCGGCGCCCTCCCGCAACTCGGCGACGCGGTCGAGGATCTCCTGATCTGCCTTCGTGTGTCGGGTCTGGCGGCGCAGATGGTCGATCCACGTCATCGAATGGAATCGTTCCACCCAGCGGGTAGGATCGTCGACATCCTGATGGAGTGTCCAGCGATGCGCGCCGTTGCGCCGCCGGATTCGGCCCAGATCCTCCATCGCGGCAACGAAAGCCCGGAAATTAACCGGCTTCACCCGATAGTCGATGGTCACGACAATGGGGCCATCATTGGGACCGACGGGGCCCTGTAGGTCATCGAAGGGACGGGTGCGGGCCGGGGTCAGATCAGGTGCATCATTGGCGGCGAGACGGAAGAAGAAAGTGAGTCCCAGCGTTGTGAGCATCGCGACACCGGAAGAAATGAAGGCTGTTTCGATGGTGTAACGCTGCGCGATGAACCCCCAGAACCAGCTTCCGAACGCCATGCCGGCAAAGATGCACACCTGATTGAGCGCGATCGCTCGGCCCACCACCCAGCGCGGTGCGATGAACTGCACGGACACGCTGAGGCTGGTCAGGGTCATCACCCAGGCCGCGCCCGCGATCGCCATGACAAGGATCGAAAGCGGCAGATAGTGGCTGATCCCGAGCACGATGGCGCTGATCCCGAAGGAAATGGTGCAGATTCGCGTCAGCGTCTCGCGCGACCAGGGGAGGGAGGCGCGGGCGATCGCCCCGCCCACCGCGCCGAAGCCGAAACCGCCGAGGAGGAGGCCGAACGTCGTCGGCCCGCCGCCCATGGCATCGCGCGCCAGAATGGCGGTGAGCGCCCAGACGCAGCTTCCGCACAGGCCAAACGCGCCCGCCCGCACCATCACGGCGATCAGCGCCGGAGACAGGAAGACGAAACGCACGCCGGCGGTGATCGCCTGGGTCACATTTTCGGGAGGCAGCAGCCGTTCGGGCTTTGGTCGTTTCCAGGTCAGCAGGGTGCCGATCAGACCCAGATAAGACACGGCGTTCACCGCAAACGCCGCCGCCACGCCCCACGCGGCGACGAGCAGGCCACCCGTCGCCGGGCCGAGGCTGCGGGCGAGATTGAAGCCGAGACTGTTGAGGCTTGCAGCATTCTCGATCGAATCGCGCGGCACCTGTTCGTAGATCGATGCCTGCCATGCCGGCGCATGTAGCGCGGTCCCCGCCGCGATCAGGAAGGTTGCGCCGAGAAGGATCAACGGCGTCGTCATTTCGGCGAGTGTCAGCACCGTCAGGACCACCGAGACGATCAGCATGCCGAGCTGCGCAATCAGCATGATGATCTTGCGTTCGTAAATGTCGGCCAGCGCGCCGGACGGTAGCGAGAGCAGCATCATCGGCAGCGTTGCACAGGTCTGGACCAACGCGACCATTTGCGCATTGCCGGTCAGTGCCGTCATCATCCACGCGGCGGCGATCGTCTGGATCAGGCCGCCGAAATTGGACGCCATGCTGGACAGCCAGAAACGACGAAAGATGGGAATGCGAAGGGGCTCGAACGCCCCCTGCCGCGTGATTGACAAAGCCCTAGTCTCGCTCGTGAATGCAGGAACAACGAATAACGCACGATAGGAGAGCGAGAAAGCGTCCCGCAATCGCCTATGCGTTTTCCAGGAAGGTCATTGCGCAGCGCGCAGCGCGGCGTCGCTCAATCTTTCGGAAGCAAAGCGCAGGAATTTCGGCAATATGGCGGGCAGAGCCGACGCGTGATCCTCGCCGGACATAATAATCGTGGGTGATCGCGTTTCCCCGAGCCGCCGGGATAGGATCTGGCCGGCGGTCGCTACGTTCGACACCATCCGGCGTGCGCCGCGCCTCCGATCTGCGCTGGTCGCCGGCCGGGAAGGGGAGAGCTCTTCCCGTTCGCCGACGCCCAGGAAGACTGCCTGCCCATCGTCCCGCAATCCGGCCAGCTTTGTGAGCAATTCTTCTCTGTGCCACCAGATGGATGGGCTGATGGCGCCCGTCACCGCGAACGCGCCGGGATGTTCGAAAAGCAGCCGCAAGGCGAATTGACCGGCCAGTGAATGCCCGAGGAGCGCGGCACAGCCCGGATCGGGCGCAAACGCATCCGTTACCGCGCCGAAGGCCGGTCCTGTCAGCAGGCTCATGAAATCTGCGCCGCCGCCCCATGCGACCTCGTCCAGTGCACCGGCTGGGTCGCACGGCGGACCGAAGCTGAAATCGGCATAGCGCCCTGCCGGGTCCGGCGGATCGTGATCGATCGCTGCGACAAGCATGGGCGCGACGCCGGTACGCCCGGGCCGGCGCGACAGCCAGCCCAGCGTCGCCGATACGAGCGGAAAGAGGCTGGCGCCGTCAAGCACCCAGAGCACCGGCAAGGGGCCACCGGGAATATCCCCCGCTGGCACTTGCACCCAGAGCCGGTAGCCGCCCGTCAGCGATCGGGTCCAGGCACCCGCGTGCGCCGATTTTTCCCAGCCCTTCGAAGCCGCCAATACCATTTGCCCGCGTCTCCGCTGCCTGATCATCTGCCTTCTAAGTGACGAAAGCATCGAACGCTATTGCAAAGCATTTTCAAGGAGGCCATCCGCGAAGTAGAAAGAGAGTCTGCTAAACGAGAGCGGAAGGATATGGACGGCAAGGCAGAGGTCCGGACGGCGGGCGCGGACGCGATCGGCAGCTATCGCCGCATCGTGCGACGCCGTGTGCTGGTGATTGCCGGGCTGGCACTATTGTCCACCGCGGGGTTGGCGCTGGATCTCGTCACCGGGCCGTCATTGCTCACATCCCGCGAAGTGCTGGGCGGGCTGCTCGATGCGTCCGGTCTGACTCCCGCGCAGGCCGCGATCATCTGGCAGGTGCGTTTGCCCTATGCGCTGATGGCGTTGCTGGTCGGCGCCGCTTTGTCGTTGGCTGGCGCGGAGATGCAGACCATCCTCGACAACCCGATGGCCAGCCCGTTCACACTGGGTGTGTCCTCGGCCGCTTCGTTCGGCGCTTCGCTGGCGATCGTGCTCGGGCTCGGCCTGCCTTTCGCAGGCGCCTGGGCGGCGGACTGGATGGTCTCGCTCAATGCTTTCGTCTTCGCCTTTGCCGCAATGATGCTCTTGCAGGCGGTTTCGCGGCTGCGGGGGGCGGGTGCACAGACTCTGGTGCTGTTCGGCATCGCGCTCGTCTTCGCGTTCAATGCACTGACTTCGCTTGTCCAGTTCCTCTCTTCACAAGAGGCGCTGCAGCAACTCGTTTTCTGGACAATGGGTTCGCTCTCGCGCGCGACCTGGAGCAATGTCGCGGTGCTGGCCGCCGTGCTCGCCATCGTCACCCCCTTTTCGCTCGCGTCGGCGCGGGCGCTCACTGCGCTCAGGCTGGGGGAGGACCGCGCGCGCAGTTTCGGCGTCGATGTCGGCAGACTGCGCTTCCTGTCGCTGTTGCGGATCAGCCTGCTCGCCGCCACAGCGGTCGCCTTCGTCGGCGCGATCGGCTTCATCGGGCTGGTCGGACCGCATATCGCGCGGCTGCTGCTGGGCGAGGATCATCGCTTCCTGCTCCCCGCCAGCCTGTTCACCGGGGCACTCATCATGTCGCTCGCCTCTGCGTTGTCGAAGAGCCTGGTGCCCGGCGTGCTGATGCCGGTTGGGATCGTGACGGCGATGATCGGAGTACCGATCTTCCTGGCGCTTATCTTCCGGAACGGGATGCGTCGGGCATGAACAGGGGGCTCGACGTAAACAACGTCTCGGCGGGTTATCCGGGAAGACCGGTGATCCGCGACCTCTCGCTGCCGTTGGTCGCGGCAGGCGAGACAGTGGCGCTGGTCGGCCCGAATGCCGCAGGGAAAAGCACATTGCTGCGCGCATTGGCGGGTTTGCAGCCGGCGACCGGATCGATCCGGCTGGACGGTCGCGAACTGAGCGACCTGCCCCTGGCCGAACAGGCAAAGATCGTCACTTATATGCCGCAGACGCTGCCGCAAGGCGTGGCGCTGACCGTGCTGGAAACCGTGATCGCCGCGTTACGCGCGTCACCGGTCCATAGCGAGATGACAGACGACGAGGTGACCGAGGCCTATGCGGTGCTGGAGCGGATCGGCATCGCGAATCTGGCGATGGAAGGGATCGACCGGTTGTCGGGTGGCCAGCGTCAGCTCGCCGCCCTTGCGCAGGCGCTGGTGCGCGCGCCAAGCCTGCTGCTGCTCGACGAGCCGACCAGCGCGCTCGATCTCAACCACCAGCTCAGGGTGTTGAATCTCGTCCGCGACATCGCGGGTGAACGGGATATGATCGCGGTGCTTGTGCTGCACGATCTGCAGGCGGCCGCGCGGACAGCGGACCGGGTGGTGGTGCTCTCCCGCGGCGCGATCGCCGCGCAGGGAAAACCGGCCGAAGCGATTACGCCGGACATTCTTGCCGACGTCTATCAGGTCCGTGCCCGCGTCGATCAGTGCGAACTGGGAACGCTCAGGATCATGGTCGACGACGTGATCTGATAAACGTGTTGGTGTGCGACTTTCTCGTTGGCGATCTTATTTGTCCTCTATCCGCATTGTCGCCAGCGTTTCCGTTGTCACTGTTCCGGTCACGGCAAGGCCTCGAGCCCGCTGGAAGGACCGCAATGCCGTGCGGGTCAGCGGACCGATCCGGCCGGTGACGGGCCCCTCGAACAATCCGTCAGCCATCAAAGCGATTTGCACCTGACGCCCCATGGACGCCGCGCGGCAGGCATGGCCATGCCGGTTGGGGCGCCGCCGGACCGCCGGTCCGGCAATCCGCGCGGCGCTCGCCATTTTCAGAAATCCACGTTGAGGCTAAGCCAGAGGCGACGCGGTTCCTGGTTGTTAGCGTAAAGGTTCGTGTAGGCGATCGCACCTGTATTCACGTTGCTGACATAGGCGCCGTAGGACACGAAATCCCGGTCGAACAAATTGTAGATCGCGGCACCCAGCGTCACATTGTCGGTGATCTGGTAGTTCCCGCCGAGGTGGAAGACCGAATAGGCGCGGTAATCGCCCCAGGTGGCTTTCGCGCGACTGGTGGCACTGTCCTCGCTGCGGTAGCGGCTCGAACGATATTCTCCGCGCAACCACAGATTCAGCCGATCATTCGCCGCCCACCGAAGGGCACCGTTCAGCATGTGTCGCGGCGTATTGTAGAGCCGCCCGCCCGCATCCGCGCCGCTGGTGACCTCGCTCTCAGTATAGGTGTAGTTTCCGGTCAGCGTCCAGGCCGGCAGGAAGCGCCAGCGGAACGACGCCTCAATGCCCCTGGTGCGGGCCTCGTCGATATTGACGGTCTGCCCATAGGTCTCGACCGCCGGGTAATAGCCGTAGTCCGCGCAGTTGGGCAGCGCCTGCACGCCCGCCTGGTAATCTGCCAGGCTGAGGCCGAAGGAGCAATTGTTGAGCGGGATGCCGGTCGCGATCTTGTTCGTGAAATCATTGTTGAACAGGGTCACGTTCGCCCGGAAATTTGAGCGGTTGTCGTAGAACAGCGCCAGTTCCGTGGTGGTCGTGGTTTCCGGTTGCAGTGTCGGCGTGCCGATCGTCGGGCGCGTGCCCTGGCCCGTGAAGCCTGTTATGCCCGGTGCGATCTGGTCGAGCCGCGGTGTCTTGAATCCCCGGCTGATGCCGCCTTTCAGCGTCCAGTTCTCGGTGATATTCCACACGCCATAAGCGCGCGGGCTGAACTGGCCACCGAAGATGCTGTGGTCGTCATAACGGCCGCCCACAGTGAGCGCGAAACCATCGATGATGCGCCATTCATTCTCTGCAAACAACGCCCATTGTTGATGCTCATACGGGGCGAGCGCGACGCCATCGACCATCTCTGCATCCCAATATTGCCCACCGACCGTGAAGGTGTGATTGCCGGCGCGCACGAACAGCTTGGAATCGAGGATCGTGTTGGTCGCCTCGAGGATGCGGGGATCGCCCCGGTTGCCGCCGCCGGGCACATCATCGGGGAGGATACGCCCCAGCGTCTCGCGCGTACCGCGCGATAGATTCGTCTGAAGCTCACCGAAAGGCAGCCGCCAGATGTGGGTGAGGACATATTCCTCCTGGTTGAACTCCTGCGTCGGGCCGTAACCGCTGACGCCCAGCGTGCCGAGCTGCGCTGTGCTGTTGTCATACCACTGGCGGTTGATGCTGGCGTCGAGCAGGATGTCGTGATCAGGATGCGGAGTGAAAGTGAGCCGTCCGCCGATGCCCCAGATGCGGTTTTCAACCGGGCTCGGGCCGCGCGCGCTGACGATCACGCTGCCGCCGTCATCGCGCTCGTAGGTGAGGCTGGACGCCTCGCGAGTGGAGAAGTTCCCCCGCACCGCAAGGCCCAGCAGATCGGACACAATCGGCCCCTGCGCATAGCCGTTGATGCCGTAGATATTGCCGAACTGGCCTTCTGTCTGGATCGTCGCGTCGGCGGCTCCGGCGAAGACCCAATTGTCGCCTACCCGGCGCGTAATGATGTTGATGACGCCACCCATCGCGTCGGAGCCGTAGAGCGTCGACACCGGGCCACGCACCACCTCGATCCGCTCGATCGCAGACATGGGCGGCAGGAAGCTGGTACTCGTTTCGCCGAAGCCGTTGGGTGTGATGTTGCCTGCCGCGTTTTGCCGGCGGCCGTCCACCAGGACGAGCGTATAATCGCTGGGCATACCGCGAATGGAGATGTTCAGCCCGCCTGTTTTGCCGGCGGTCGCGCCGACATCGACCCCTTCGATATTGGCCAGCGCCTCCGCGAGGCTCTGATAGCGCGTTTCCATGAGTTCTTCGCGCGACAGCACGCTGATCGAGGCCGGCGCTTGCTCGATCCGCTGCGCAAAGCCGGACGCGGTAACGACGATCTCCTGGGTCTCCGCGGAAGAGCCTTCGGTGACTGACTCCGTCGTTTCGATCTCCGCGGCCGCACCGGCATCGCCCCATGTCACGGCCAGCATGGCAACGGAGCAAAGAATGGCGCGGTGGTTTGCGCGCAAAGCAGAACAAGTCATGGATGCCCCCGATATTTGAAACCTATGCCCAGGCGAAAAGCGGCACGACCGCAGCTGAAGCACGGAAACGCTATTGACAATCAGTCTCAATAAAGTCGATGCCGTCAGGGTTATTTCGACTATTCACAACGCGTAGGATGGGGTCTTGCCGAAGCGCACCTTCTCCGCCCCGCGCGCGCTGGATGCGCGCCAAGGCCATGTAGATTTCGATCTGCTCCGCACGCTGCACGCTCTGCTGGAGACGCGCAGCACCACGCGGGCCGCGGTCCTGTTGGGCCGGAGCCAGCCGTCCGTCAGTCGCGCGCTGGCACGGTTGCGGAATCAGTTCGACGATGCGCTGCTGATCCGGGGGGCGGGCGGGCTGGTGCCCACGCCGCGCGCTCAGGAGTTGGTCGAGCCGCTCGCCCGGTGGTTAAGCGAAGGTGAGCTATTGCTGCGGCCGCGTCAGTTCAATCCGGCGCGGCTGCGACGCACGTTCAAGGTCGCGTCCACTGATTTCGGCACTCTGGCTGTCATCGCGCCGGTGCTCGGCACGATCACCGGTGTCGCACCGGACGTGGAGGTGATCGTCGATCCGCTCACCGAGCGATCCGGGCATGAACTGGCGCGGGGCGATCTGGATCTGATCGTGACGGGACTCGATCCCGATCCGGCGGCGGTGCATTCGGAGCTGCTGTTCGTCGAAACATTCCTGTCCATTGCCCGGCGCGATCACCCGGCGTTCGCAGAAGGCGACGAGATCGATCTGGATACGTTTCTAGCGTGGCCGCACGTCATGGTGACAGTCGCCGAAAATGCCCATGATCCCCTGGAGGGGCGGTTCCCGCCGACCCGGCATCGTCGCACGATCATGCGGTCCAAGACTTTCATGACCGCGCCGTTCCTCGCGATGCAATCCGATGCGTTCATGACGTTGCCCGCCCATGCGGCGCGGCAATTCGCGGCAACGGCGGGCGTGCGGGCGTTCGAGCCGCCATTGCCGCTGGGTAACTTCAATTACTGGCTGGCGTGGCACGAGCGGTCCCGGCGCGATCCGGCGACATTGTGGCTGATTGATTGTCTGGCCGAACCCTTCCGTGTCCGGCAGCGTGACGCAGCCTGAATGCTGCGTCACGCCGGTCGCGCTTACGGGAGAATGATCGTCACGGTATCGCCCTCGGGATCCTCCGCAACGGGGGTGCCGGCCGGCGCACCGCGGGGCAGGCCGCGCGCCTTGTTGGTCACGTAAACCGTGTTGGTCGCCCGATCGATCGCGATCGTCTGCGGGAAAGTGCCGGTCGTGAGGTTCGCGACGACTTCATAGCTGTTTGAATCGACCACGGTAACCGTGCCAGCGCGGCGATTGGCCACATAAACCTGGTTCACGGCGGGGTTGAAAGCAAGGCTTAGCGCGCCTTCGCCCGTGGGCACGCGGCGGATCACCGAGCCGTCGGTTGAGCTGAGAACGGTCAGTTCTCCCGATCCCTGGCTGACCACGAACAGCCGGTTGCCGGTAGCATCGTGGACGACATTTGTCGGCCCTTCCGTGCCGGTCGGCCAGCGGGCCACCGTGCGATCGGTGCCGAGGTCGACGACCACGACATCATTGCTGCCCATGCCGGTGCCGAAGATGCGGTTGTTTGCCGCGTCCAGTGCGATGCCGGTCAGCGCGCCGGCATCGACGGTGATGATCCGGTCGAGGCTGTTGTTCGCGCCGTCGATGACCCAGATCTGATTGGGATTTTCATTCTGCTGGCCCGGCCGGGTGCCAACGACGGAAACATAGACGCGGTTGGCATTCTCGTCGATCACGACCTGACGCAGATGGGCGCGATTGCCATCCGTGATATTGGCGACGATCTGACCCGTGCGCAGATCAACAGCGGAAACCACGCCGCCGCGCGTGTCGGTGCCGTAAAGAGTCTGGGTGCGGCTGTTGAGGCCCAGACCATAGAGCGGATTGGTGGCGACGCTGATTGGGGTTTCCGCCGCGAGCGTGCGTCCGTCCAGCCGGGCCACGACCGCTGCGCCCTGCGCGCCGCGCGGGCCGATCGCTGCGATGTAGATGTCATTGTCGGCCGGGTTGAAGACGATTTCGTAAAGCCCGCCGGGTGCGACCTGGACCGAGCGGTCCACGGTGGGCGCCGCCCAGGCCGCTGCAGCGATCGCCATCGCGCCAATGCCGGCCGTCAGTCTGAAACCACGAAGCAATGTCATCTACCTACTCCTTCACGCACGGGAGGACTCGACGAGGTCGGTCCAGTATTCGCCGCGATAGGGCACGGCGAGGAAATCACTGTTGATGGTGTCGAGCGTGGCGCGCGGATCGAGATCGCCGAACAGTTCGGGATGGATCCACTTGGCCAGCGCCTCGGTCGCGACGATGTCGATGGGCGAATTGACGAGCTGGTGGGACAGGCCGTGAGTGCGGCCGCCCCGGACCGCAGACAGGCTGGAAATGCCGCGCCGCTGCGTCACCCGGACGAGCGAGGCGCGGGACTGCTCCTCGCTATATTGCGGGCCGACCACGAAGCCGCCGGTCCGCTCCAGATGGGGGCCGCCGGTGGCGATGTAGACGTCCGGATCGCGATCGATCACATATTCGAGATTGAGCTTGCCGAACGGCGCCTGAAGCACGTCCGCGCCGATATTCCGGCCGCCGACGAAGGCGATATAATCGCCCACATTGCCGCGTCCCGGCGAATTGCAGCAATCCGGTCCATTGCCGGCATGCGCCTCCATGAACACGGTCGGGCGACAATCCTCGGGAATGTCCGCCACGCGGTTCGCGATCAGAGCCAGTTTGTCGGCACGGAAGCGGTTATAGGCCTCGGCCTGTTCCTCGCGCCCGATCAGCCGGCCAAGCAGCGACAGGCTGCGGGCCTGATTCTCGAACGGATGAGAGAAGAAATCGATGAAGGCGACGGCGACGCCCGCGCTTTCGAGCTGCGCCACGTGCGTGTCGCTCGGCCCAGGCCCGAGCGATACGACGGCGACCTGCGGGGATGCCGCCAGCACCGCCTCGACGCTGAAATCCGCCGCCGAGCTGGGCGTGGTGGGCAGATCGGCGAGACGGGGAAAGCGCTCGAGGAAGGCCGCGTACACTTCGGGGCTGATCCGGTTCACGTCGCCCGACCAGCCGGACAGCACGCTGACCGGGTCCGGGTGGATCAGCGCGAGACCGATCAGGTAGCGGCCATCGTCGATGGTGAGCCGCGAGACCGGCGGAGCCGCGTTGAGCGGTCGGTCGCGCAGGTCAACCAACGGTCCCGCATCGGCGACCACGTTTCCAGTTGCGCCGCCGCAGGCGGCAAGCGCGAAGGGGGCGCCGCCAAGCAGCGCCAGCACGCCGCGACGGGACCAAGTTTCGGGAAGGGCTGACGTCACGTTCTGACGTCCTTTGGGGCGCGCTACCACCGGTATTGAACCCGTGCCGTAACCGCACGTCCGGCGCCGTAATAGCAAGCGGAGACGGCGGTGCAGGTCGCGACGAACTGTTTGTTGAACAGGTTGCGGGCGTTGAGGGAAAAGGACAGCCGGTCCAGCGGACTCCCGTCCGGCACGTCATAACGCAGGAATGTGTCGAACACAGTGTAAGACGGGATTTCCAGCGAATTGGCGATGTTGCCATAGCTGTCGCCGGTGTAGCGGACGCCGCCGCCCAGCCCCAGCCCCTCGAGCGGCCCGTGCCGCAGCCGATAGTCAATGAACAGCGAGGCCTGCCAGTCCGGGACCTGCGGCAGCCGGTTGCCGACTTCAGCCGCCACATTGCTCCGGGTGACCCTGGTGCTGATCCGCGTCGCGGTGGCGATGATGGACAGACCGCCGCGCAGACTGGCCCGGCCCTCGAACTCCAGCCCGCGGAACCGGCCTTCGCCGGTCTGCACCTGGCAGAGCGCAGGCGCGCAGGCTGTGCTCGACGGATCGGGGGTCAGCAGATTCTGCTGGGTGATCTGATAGGCCGAAACGGTCAGGTAGATATTCTGCCCCGGCGGCTGATAGCGCAGGCCCGCCTCATATTGCTGGCCGGTGGTCGGGACGAACGGCAGGCCCGTCGCGTTGCTGGTCGGGCTGTTCTGAAGCGGCAGGAAAGATTCCGAATAGCTCGCATAAGGCGCGAAGCCATTGTCGAAGAGATAGACCGCGCCGGCGCTCCATGTGAAGGCGTTGGAATCGATGTCGAATACAGCGCTGTTGAGCGGATTGGTGATCTCGTCCGAGGCCCAGTCATAGCGGCCGCCCAGCGCCACACGCAGATTGCCGACGGAGATCTGATCCTGCAGGTAAATGCCGGTCTGGCTGGACACCGTCTCGGTATAGACTTGCGGCGACAGCGCGTTTTCGAAGCCTGTTGCGCCGCGCGGGACGGGATTGAAGATGTCGAGCAGCGGCAACACCAGGGCCGGTGCGACGCCGTCGCGATCATGCTCCCATTCGGTACGGAAATAATCGAACCCGGCGAGCAGCACGTGGCTGACCACGCCGGTGTCGAACCGCGCCTCGAACTGGGTATCGGTCGCAAAGCCGTCGGATTCGCCGACGCCCTGCACGGCGCGACGGTTGACGGTCTGTCCGGGAATGCAGCCGGCGAGCGTCGGCGGACAGGCGGCCAGCGTGTCGGCGGCAAGCACCACCACACGGTACAGAGTGTCGAGACGGGTGTAGCGGCTGTTGTTGCGGATCGCGAAGGCGTCGCCGAAGCGGTGCTCGAAGAAGGAGCCGATCAGATACTGGTTGCGGTCGAACCGGTTCCAGTCCGGCTCACCGATATAGGCTTCAAGCGGAATCCGGCCGCCATTGCTGGGATTGAGCGTGCCCGTCTGCGGCAGGAACTGGAAGGTCGCGCCGCCCTCGTCGCGCTGATACTGGCCCAGTAATGTCCAGGTCGTGTCCGGGCCGAGCCGGAAGGTAACGCTTGGCGACACATAGTAACGGGAATTGCCGCTCTCGTCGGGCTGGTTCTCGCCGTCGCTTACCAGCCCCACGAAACGCGCCGCCACATTCGCACCGAGCGGCCCGCCAATGTCGAGGCCCGCCTGCACGCGCCAGTTGCCGAGATCGGTGAAACCCTGTGCCTGAAGCAGCATCTCGCCGTGAAACTGGAATGTCGGCCGCTTGCTGACGAGATTGACGATGCCGCCCGGCGCGGTCTGGCCGTACAGGACGCTGGACGGGCCTTTGAGCACCTCGACCTGCTGGAGACCGAACGGATCGAACGATGTCCGTGTCCACTGGCCGCCCGCCGGCAGGCGCAGACCGTCGACGAAATTGTTGTTGCTGGAAAAACCACCCGCGCTGAAGCCGCGCACCGACACGTCGTCGACCCGGCTGTCGATGCCCTGGGTCTGCGACTGGACGCCCGCGACATAGGCGAGGGCGTCCGAGACGGATTGCACCGCGCGCACATCCATCTCCTCGCGGCTGATTACCGAGATCGTTTGTGCGGACTCGATCAGCGGCGTGTCGGTCTTGGTGCTCGACGTCGCAGTGCTGCGGCCCGTCGCGGTGATCACGATCTCGTTCTCACTGCTGGCGGCGGATTGCGCCTGCAGCGCCTGGGGCAAGGCTGTGGAAGCGAGCAGAAGGAAGGCGAAACGCATGGTCATTGATCCCCCGAGTGGCGACGACGCCATATGTTTGGCCGCTAATGCGAGTCTATCTCAATAGCAACATGCAATGCCGGATTATCGCCAAACGCATATCGGAAATGCACTTGGTGCCTGCCGTTGACGCACGAGATATCGATCATTACGCGCTATTGCGACTTATTATCAAAAGAGAGTTGCGTGTACATATATCTGGACCGGCCGGTCGTCATTCTCGACAATCATGAGCGCTTCCTGCTCTGGGCCATGCGCAGTTGGCGGCATTGCCGGACCAAGGGCCTCTGCCCTCCGCGGACATTGCACGGGGCCTTTACGACCATGCGGTCGACGGCGGCGATCGGCCCTTTTCATCAGTGGATGGCCCTTCTGGACAAAGCGGGCATGGCCGGGGTTTCGGAGCTGTCCGATCGATCGATCGGGGAGGGGGAAGCAATATTGCTGGCATTGCTTCGTGATGCGGCATCGGGCGAAGAGCGGGTCTCCGAAATCCTCGCGCGGATCCTGCCGCCCGGCGATGCCCGCTTGGCATTCGCGCATGTCGAGAGGCTTGTCGCCTGTTTCGCTAACGCCGGCATCGGCTTCGCCGCCCCCATGTCCGCCACGATGAAGGCGCGTCGATCATGAGCGATCGCAACGCGTTTCAACTGCCGCCTTCAGCTGCCTTGACGGCGGAGGAGATCCTGTCGGTCCGTCACTGGAACGATCATCTCTTCAGTTTCTCGATCACCCGGCCACAGAGTTTTCGGTTCCGCTCCGGCGAATTCGTGATGATCGGTCTGCCGGTCGACGGCCGGCCGTTGCTGCGCGCCTATTCCCTGGCGAGTCCAGCCTGGGCCGAAACGCTCGATTTCCTGTCGATCAAGGTGCCAGATGGCCCCCTGACATCGCGGCTTCAGAAGATCCGGCCCGGCGATCATGTCTTCCTCGGCCGCAGCGCGTCCATCACCAGCGTTCCCGTCGGCTTGCGGCC
>CAYTMM010000038.1:21505-28167 GCA_964438875.1 uncultured Sphingosinicella sp.
GTGATGGACGCGCTGCGGCCGGGCCGGCGGCTGTTCCTGCTCGCCACCGGCACCGGTCTGGCGCCGTTCCTGAGCCTGATCCGCGATCCGGACGTCTACGAGCGCTTTGCCGAGGTGGTGCTGGTCCACTGCGTCCGGCAGGTCAGCGATCTGGCGCATCGCGCGGAGCTGGAATCCCTGCTCGCCGAAGATCCGCTCGTTCGCGATCAGGCGCTGGTGCAACTCGATTATGTGCCGACCGTGACGCGCGAGCCATTCCGGACGACCGGACGGATCGATGCGCTTCATGACAGCGGCGCGCTCTTTTCCCCTCGCGTCACGGGGCCGCGCCATTTCGATCCGGCGGACGATCGCATCATGCTGTGCGGCAGCATGGCGATGATCCGCGATTTCGCGCGCCGGCTTGATGCGATGGGATTCACGGAAGGAGCGAATGCCCAGCCCGGAGACTATGTGATCGAACGCGCTTTCGTGGCATGAAAGGACGCGGCTCGGGACCTCGTCGAGAAGCCGTTCAGAGTCAGACGACCCGGCATATTGCCGGAGCGCCAGGCGCGAGAGGCTAGCTGCAGGCTTTCTGAGGCGCAGACTTGCGAAGCGTGACGCCTACATCCGCGAATTCGCCTCCGAGCGGCGCATCCGGTTTGTGGACGGTGACCTCCAGATTACTTGCTGCGGGGAAGGTTTCAAGAATTTGCGAGGCGATCTTGTCGGCAAGCGTTTCGATGAGGTTCCAGGGCTCGCCGGCTATGATGCCAGTCACCAGATCGAACACCTGCTGGTAGCAGACCGTCGACTCCAGAGCGTCGCGATTGACGGCGGCCGTCGGATCGATCGTCCATGCGACATCGACCACGAAGCGTTGGCCGGCCTTGCGTTCGCTCTCGAAAACGCCGTGCCAGCCATGCGCCTCGATCCCGCGCAGGAACATGCGCGCGAGATGCGGTCCTTCGAAGCTGGAGCCGGGCGCAAAGCTCGGCTCCGTCAGCTTGGACTCAGGCAAAGGTGGTTCGCGCCGCCTTCGCCGCTTCGACCATGTTCACGAGCGCCGGCTTCACCTCATCCCATTTGCGGGTCTTGAGTCCACAGTCCGGATTCACCCAGAGTTGGTCTGCCGGCAGATGCCCGCGGGCGAGTTTCAACAGGTTGGTCATCTCGCCCGTTTCCGGGATGCGCGGCGCGTGGATGTCGTACACGCCCGGCCCGATCTCGTTGGGATATTTATAGTCTGCGAAGGCCTCGATCAGCTCCATCTGCGATCGGGCAGTCTCGATCGAGATGACGTCGGCGTCCATCGCACCGATCGAGGGCAGGATGTCATTGAATTCCGAATAGCACATATGAGTGTGAATCTGGGTTTCATCAGCAACGCCCGAAGCGGCGAGGCGGAAGCTTTCGACAGCCCAGTCGAGATAATGTGCCCAGTCCTTGCGCCGGAGCGGCAGACCTTCACGCAACGCCGCCTCGTCGATCTGGATGACCCTGGCACCGGCAGCTTCCAGATCGACGACCTCGTCGCGGATGGCGAGCGCGATCTGGCGGCAGCTCGCCTCGCGCGGCTGGTCGTCACGCACGAAGGACCAGTTGAGGATGGTGACGGGGCCGGTCAGCATGCCCTTCATTGGCTTGTCGGTCTTGCTCTGCGCGTAACGCCACCATTCGACGGTCATCGCTTTTGGCCGTGAGACATCGCCATAGAGAATGGGCGGCCGCACACAGCGCGACCCATAGCTCTGCACCCAGGCATTCTTGGTGAAGGCGAAGCCGGCGAGCTGCTCGCCGAAATACTGCACCATGTCGTTTCGCTCGAATTCACCGTGCACGAGCACGTCGAGCCCCACCTCTTCCTGCCAGCGGATCGCCTGATCGGTCTCCTCGCGGAGGAACCCCTCGTAGGTTCCAGCATCGATCTCGCCACGGTTGAACCGCGCGCGAGCCGAACGCACATTTTCCGTCTGCGGGAACGAGCCGATGGTCGTCGTCGGGAAGTCCGGCAGGTTGAGGCGCCCGCGCTGGGCATCGCGTCGGCCGACGAAGGGCGAGCGGCGTGTGGCCATATCCGGCGTCACGGCCGCCAGACGCGCAGTCACGGCGGGATTGTGGATGCGCGGCGATGTTCGGCGCGATTCCACGGCTTCCGCCGAGGCGCAAAGCTCCTCCGCGACTGCAGCGCGGCCTTCGTTGAGCGCGCGCTTCAGGACATCCAACTCATTGACCTTCTGAACCGCGAAGGCGAGCCATTGCGTGATCTGGGGATCGAGGCTCTTTTCCAGCGCCAGATCGACCGGCGTATGGAGAAGCGAGCAGGACGGCGCGAGGATGAGGTCGCGCACCGCCGCGACCGGCTCGAGCCGATCGAGCAAGGCTTTCAGATCCGCCCGCCAGATGTTGCGGCCGTCGATGACGCCGAGCGAGAGCAGCAGATCCTTGCGCGCGGCCGCGAGCACGGGCGCGAGCTGTTCGGGCGTGCGGACGAGATCGACATGAACCCCGTCCACCGGCAGCGTGAGTGCCAGGTTCAGATTGTCGTCGAGCGCGCCGAAATAGGTGGCGAGCATCAGTTTCGGGCCCACCCGCGCGAACTTCGCATAGGCCCGGGTGAAGGCGGCGCGCTGTTTAGCGTCGAGGTCGAGAACGAGTGCTGGCTCGTCGATCTGGACCCACTCGGCGCCGGCTTGCTTCAATCGGTCGAGAACATCGACATAGATGGCGAGGACATCGTCGAGGAAGTCGAACGGATCGACGTCCTTGCCCTTGGCGAGACTGAGCCAGGTGATCGGGCCGAGCAGCACTGGGCGGGCCGGGAAGCCCTGCGCTTTCGCTTCCACAAACTCATCGATGGCCTTGGTCGAGGAGAGCCGCAGCGCCTGTCCGGCGACGAGCTCGGGGACCATGTAATGATAGTTGGTGTCGAACCACTTGGTCATTTCCTGTGCGGTGTGTCCGGCGCCGTGGCTGCAATTGCCATCCGCTTCGCCGCGCGTTCCGCGCGCCATCGCGAAATAGGTGGCGAGGGAGACATCGCCGTCCGCATGTGCGTAGCGCTCCGGTACGGCGCCCAGCATCGCGCTGGTATCGAGCACATGGTCGTAGAAAGAGAAATCGCCCGATGGAATATGGTCGACGCCAAGCGCATGCTGTCGCGCCCAGGCCGCGGTGCGCAGGCCCGCGGCGGCCTCCCGGAGCTCGGTTTCGCCTGTCTTTCCGGCCCAGAAGGATTCAAGCGCGAACTTCAGTTCACGGCGCGGGCCGATGCGGGGGAAGCCAAGTGTTGCGACGGTGACGGTCATGTCTGCTACCTCGAATGAGGGCGAGAGACCCGGACGGGACGCGGCGAGGACGCACGGCGAATACCGGGCGGCCTTGCTTGCGGCCTGCCCGGACACCCCGCCGGAAGGACGTTATCGCGCCGAGGCAGGTCTCCTGGCTCGCGGGTCGTCACGTTGGCTCCGGCCTTCCCGGCGGAAATCCGCCAGTGACACGAAAAGGAGCCGCCGCTCGCCGCTTACAGTTGCGGGGGCAGCGCCGGCATTGGCCTTCAGGCCGCACCGGCTTCCCGTCTTAGCTCCGCCGCCATTGCTGGAGTGGAGAACCTCGACACGGGGAGAGTGGGCCAGCGCCCGCCACCTGTCAATATAAATATAAAGACATCTTTATATCTTTATGACTGAGACATCGCTTCAGGCACTATGGTCCGGATGATCGACGCGTCGAGCGCCTCGTAATCGTGCAGGCCGATCGTGTCGTAAAGTTCCTTCCGCGTCTGCATCCTCTCGATCATGTTGTGCGTACCGCCGTCGCGCGCGATCGCCGTGTAGAGATCCGCCTGCGCCTTGTTTGCGACCCGTAGCGACGAGACCGGCCAGATCACCATCTTGTAGCCCATCGCCTGAAACTCGTCGGCGGTGAAAAAGGGCGTCTTGCCGAATTCGGTCATGTTGGCGAGCAATGGCACGCCCGGCATGGCTTTGGCGAACGCTTCGAACATCTCGCGTGTCACCAGCGCCTCTGGAAAGATCGCGTCGGCGCCGGCCTCGACATAGAGCTTGGCGCGCTGGACGGCGGCGTCGAAGCCTTCGACACCGGCGGCGTCGGTCCGCGCGACGATCACGATGTCGCGGCTCGCCTTCTTCGCCGCAGCGACCTTGGCGGCCATGTCTTCGGCCAGTACCAGGTTCTTGCCGTTCAGATGGCCGCATTTCTTGGGAAGAATCTGGTCCTCCAGATGGACCGCACCCGCGCCCGCATCCTCGAAAGTGCGGACCATGTGCATGACATTCAGCGCCTCGCCATAGCCGGTGTCGCCATCGACCAGCAGCGGTAGGCCGGACGACCGGATGATCTGGCGGATGAAGAAGGCGACCTCGTCCACCGTGATGATACCGAGATCGGGCAGACCCATGCTTGCCGTCATCGCGGCGCCGGAGAGATAGAGGCCGTCAAATCCGGCCGCCTTCGCCTGGAGCGCCGCCTGGCCATTGTGCGCACCCGGCAGGCGCAGGATTTCCGGGCGCGCCAGAAGGACGCGGAAGCGCTTGCCGGCGCTTTCGGTCGGGAGCTTGTCTGCGATCAGATAGGGCATTGATATTCCTTCAGGCGGCCAGGTCTTCGCCGCGCGCCTCGATGGGCACGAAGGCGAGATTCTCGGGGCCGATATAATTGGCGGAGGGGCGGATAATCTTGTTGTCCTGGCGCTGCTCGATCACATGCGCGGCCCAGCCGGATGTGCGCGCGATCACGAAGAGCGGCGTGAACATCGCGGTCGGCACGCCCATCAGGTGATAGGAAACGGCGCTGAACCAGTCGAGGTTCGGGAACATCGACTTGGCGTCCATCATCACCGCTTCGATCCGCTTGGCGACCGCATATTGGCGGCGCGATCCGGTCTCGTCGGACAGGGCTTTCGCCACGCGCTTGATGACGACGTTGCGCGGGTCCGACACGGTATAGACCGGATGACCGAAGCCGATCACGACTTCCTTCGCCTCGACCCGGCGGCGGATGTCCGCTTCCGCTTCGTCCGGGGTTGCGTAACGCTTCTGGATCTCGAAAGCGACCTCGTTGGCGCCGCCATGTTTGGGGCCGCGCAGCGCGCCGATCGCGCCGGAGATGCACGAATACATGTCCGAGCCCGTGCCGGCGATCACCCGCGCGGCAAAGGTCGAGGCGTTGAACTCGTGTTCCGCGTAAAGGATGAGCGAGGTGTGCATGGCGCGTACGAAGCTGTCGGATGGCGCCTTGCCATGCAGCAGATGGAGAAAGTGGCCGCCGATGCTGTCGTCGTCGGTCTCGACCTCGATCCGCCGGCCATGCTGCGCATAATGATACCAGTAGAGCAGCATGGACCCCAGCGACGCCATCAGCCGGTCGGCAATGTCGCGCGCGTCCGGTATATTATGGTCGTGGGTCTCGGGCAGGACGCAGCCGAGTGCCGAGACGCCGGAGCGCATCACGTCCATCGGATGGGCGGCGGCCGGAATCGCCTCCAGCGCCTCCTTCACCGATTGCGGCAAGCCACGCAGACTTCTGAGTTTGGCCTTGTAGGCGACGAGTTGCGCCGCCGAGGGCAAGGCGCCGTGGACAAGGAGATGCGCGATCTCCTCGAACTCGCTGGTCTCGGCAAAATCGAGAATGTCATAGCCCCGATAATGCAGATCGTTGCCGGTGCGCCCGACCGTGCAGAGCGCGGTGTTGCCGGCGGCAACACCCGAAAGCGCCACCGATTTCTTCGGTTTGAAGCCAGTCTCGGCCATCGTCGCTCTCCTACCTCAAAAGATGCCGGCCGGAGCCTCGGGGCCCAGCTTCTCCGGCGTAACGGTGAAATTGAGTGCACCGACTTCGACCGCGCTCAGGTCGGGAAGTCGTTCGACCAGGGCGAGGAAGCGGTCCTGCTCGGGGATGGCCACGATGCCGTCGGCGAGCGTGCGGAACTTTTCGACATATTGCGGCCGCGCGAACGGGCGGGCGCCGAGCGGATTGGCGTCGGCGATGGCAAGTTCGTCGACCACCGACTTGCCGTTCCTGAGCTTGACGATGACCTTGCCGCCGAACGCCTTTTCCGGACCCTTCGCATGGTAACGCGCGGTCCAGGCGGGATCCTCTTCGGTCGTGATCTTGTGCCAGAGCGCGACCGTTTCGGGGCGCTGCGCACGTTCGGGCGCATAGCTCTTCTCGTGATGCCAGCCGCCGTCCTCGAGCGCGACCGCGAAGATGTACATGATTGAATGGTCGAGCGTTTCGCGGCTCGCATTCGGATCCATCTTCTGGGGATCGTTGGCGCCGGTGCCGATCACATAATGGGTGTGATGGCTGGTCTTGATGAGGATCGATTCCACCTGGCTGAGATCGCCGATCTTCGGCCGCATCCGCTTTGCGAGATCGATCAGTGCCTGGCTCTGATATTCGGCGGAATATTCCTTGGTGTAGGTTTCCAGGATCGCCCGCTTGGGTTCGCCGGGGATGGGCAGCGGCACCTGATAGATATGGCCAGGCCCGGACAGCAGCCAGGCGATGAAGCCGTCTTCGCCTTCATAAGCCGGGGAGGGCGCGCCTTCGCCGCGCATCGCCCGATCCACTGCCTCGATCGCCATCTTGCCGGCGAAGGCGGGGGCGTAGGCCTTCCAGGTGGAAATCTCGCCCTTGCGCGACTGGCGGGTCGTGGT
>CAYTMM010000039.1:0-28123 GCA_964438875.1 uncultured Sphingosinicella sp.
GTTCAACCGCTATACGCGCGCGCTGCTCGCCTTCGCCAATGACGATCTCAGCGCCTTCTTCTTCGATATCCGCAAGGACAGCCTTTATTGCGACGCCCCGGCCAGCCCCAAGCGCCGCGCCTATCGCACCGTCCTCGATCACGTCTTCCACGCTTTGGTGCGCTGGGCGAGCCCGATCCTGTGCTTCACCGCGGAGGAGGTATGGGGCACGCGCTATCCGGACGCGGACAGCGTGCACCTGCTGGACTGGCCGGAGATGAAAGATTTTGACGACGCTGAGGCGTTTAGCGACCCCAATATGATCAGAGCTTCGAGCTTGAATCGTTGGGATGCTATCCGTCGCTGCCGCGATGCCATTTTAAAAGAGATCGAGCCCATGAGGCGAGAAAAGGTGGTTGGGTCTAGCTTAGAAGCTGACGTTAGCTACCCGATCGGAGCGCTTGGGATTTCCCCCACTGATTTCGCAGAAATTTGCATAGTTGCGTCCGTTCGCGACGGTCCTCCAAAGATCACCGTGACCGAACTTCACAAATGCGGCCGCTGCTGGCGGCATCTGCCCGAGGTCGACGAGGACGGCGATCTCTGCGATCGTTGTGACGAGGTGGTGAATGGCTGAAACCGAAACCTCCGCCGTCGATCCCGCGCCGGTGCCGACGGCAACGCCGGACGATTGGCGGCTGAAGCGCAACCGCTCGGTCGGCCTTGTCATCGCCTTTCTGGTCTTCGTCTTCGATCAGGCGGTGAAGTGGGTGATCATCACCCCGCTCAATCTCCAGAATCAGCCGGACGGCGTGATCCGGCTCGTCTCCTTCTTCGATCTGCGCTGGGTCGAGAACCGGGGCGTCTCACTCGGCCTCTTCTCGGCCGGCACGGATGGCGGGCGCTGGCTGCTGGTCGCCCTGACCGCCGCGATCGCCATCTTCGTCGCGGTGTGGATGTGGAAGGAGAAACGCCGTGATGATTCGGCGGCGCTCGCCCTCGTTCTCGGCGGCGCGATGGGGAATATCCTGGATCGGGCACGGTTCGGCTATGTCGTCGACTATGCCGATCTGCATTTCGGCGACTGGCGGCCCTTTTTGGTCTTCAATGTCGCCGACGCCGCGATTACCATCGGCGTGCTGCTTTTGCTTGTCCGCGCGCTGCTGATGCGCGATGGCAAGGACAAGAAGAAGGAATCGTAAAGCCATGCGTCTCGCTCATCTCGTCCTGGCCGGCGGCGTCGCCGCGATGCTTGCCGGTTGCGCCGGCGGCGGTCCGTTCAACCGCAACCGTCCCGACGAATTCGTGGTCGCCCGCAATCCGCAGCTCGTCGTGCCGCCGGAATTCACGCTGACGCCGCCCCGTCCGGGCCAGGCCGATGCCGGCGCCGATCCCCGCGCGCAGGCGCTCCAGGCCCTGTTCGGCGGCCCGCAACCGCGCAGCGCAGTGGAGAACAACCTGCTCCAGCAGGCCGGCGTGGACCGCGCGGCGCTCGGCGCCCGTTCTGTCTCCGGCGATCCTGAGACGACGGTCGTCAATCGCGGCGCACTGGTCCAGACGATGCTCCAGCTGCCGCAGGGCGATGGCCAGGAAGCGGCGATCAGCGTCCCGCAATAAGCGGAGCCATTACCGCGCAGCCATCATTGCGAGCGTAGCGAAGCAATGATGGCTCAGGATCAGAAGCGCATCGACAGCGAAGCGATCAGCCCGGCATCCTGCCCACGGGTCGAGGGCAAATCTGTCTCCACATAAGAGAGGCCGATTTCGGTGTAGGGCAACCCGGCCACACGCAGATGGTGGCGCACGCCCGCGGACCAGGCCCAGTGGCTGCCGTAACGGCCCCAGTCCTGCCGCCCTGCCTGCGCGGTGAAGCGCCAGGGGCGAAAGGGCACCGAAATGTCGATCTGCCCAAACAGCCAGACCAAATCCTCTCCGCCGGTTCCGTCCTGTGCCGGCGCATAGCGAATGCCGCTGCTGAGTTGCGCCGGGCCGATCAGATAGCCGACGGAGGCATAAGGCTCGACATAGTCCGTCGCTCCCCCGCCCCCGGCAAAGGCATAGTAGGTCATCCCGGCGTCGAGATCGAAACCTCCGCCGAGATCCGCCCGCCAGCCGGCGTGAAGATCGAACTGCACATCGCCCTGCGCGCCGAAGCCGGGATCGCGCCCGCGCAGCGGATCCTCGCCCCGCAACATGGTCGCGCGCGCACCGCCATAGAAGCCGCTTCGAGAGGAAAGCGTCAGCGCCGCCTGTACGGTCGGCTTCTCGTCGGACCGGGAGACACCGCGGAAGCGATAATCGCTGAGGATCACGATTTCGCCCGAAATGTCGAGGCCGCCGGCGAGGCCGGTCGGGGGCTGCGCCTCCTGCGCCGAAAGGGGCGCGGCGAGAAGGCCGGCAGTGAGGGCAAGAACGCGAAACATCACCAAATTGCCCGTGCCTTACTCTCGTTTTCCGCGCAATGGGCGTTAGGGGTTCGTTAGCGGTGCGCGGTTAGCCTTTCCGGTCATGACGCATCAGGCGTATCCTTCCTCTGCCCCGGACGGCGCCGAACCCGGCCGCCAGATCGCGCAGCTGCGCGAGGCCCTGCGGCTGGTGGAGAAACTCGCCGATCGCAGACCCGCACAGGAACAGGACGCGGCACTGGATGAAGCCGCACGGCTGAGCGCCGCTTATGATCGCGCCCCGCCCGTCGCTCGCCGCCGCTTCGACGCGATGGCAGCGGAAACGTCGGTCTGGGCGGCGGCCGGCGTCGAGGCCCTGCTCGCCGCCAACGATGACGCCGAACCGCCGCGCCTTGCCGCCGGTCGCCTCGCCGAAGCAATTCAGGAAGCGCTGGGCGACCTTTCCGAGCTGCTGGACTGAGGGTCAGCCCAGTCGGGCCAACCCTGCGGCAAGATCGGCGATCAGGTCGTCGGGATGCTCCAGCCCGATATGGAGCCGCAGGATCGGACCCGCCCAGTCCCGGCGCGACGCTGTTCTTTTTGGCTCGGCCGGGCTGACCAGGCTTTCGAAGCCGCCCCAGCTGTAACCGATCCCGAACATTTCCAGCCCGTCGATCAGCCGTGCCGCGTCCGCCGCGTTTCCGCCGTCGAGGACGAAGGAGAAGAGGCCCGTGGCCCCCTTGAAATCGCGCGCCCAATATCCGTGCCCCGGACAATCGGGCAGCGCCGGATGCAGCACCTGTGCGACCTGCGGCTGCGCCTTCAGCCAGCGCGCGACCTTCAATGCATTCTCCTCGTGTCGCCGCAGGCGCACGTCGAGCGTGCGCAGGCCGCGCAGGGCCAGCCAGGCATCGTCCGGGCTGGCCGTCTGGCCAAGGACGCGGCTGCTCTGCTCGATGCGCGCGGCGAACGGCTGGGCATAGGTCACTGAGCCCAGCATCACGTCGGCATGGCCACCGATATATTTGGTGCAGGCGAGGATCGAGATGTCCACCCCCGCCGCGATGGCCGGAAAGAAGAGCGGCGTCGCCCAGGTATTGTCGATCAGGGTGACGAGACCCCGTTCCGTGGCCACCGCGCAGATCGACGGCACGTCCTGCATCTCGAAGGTGAGCGAGCCGGGGCTTTCCAGGAAGATCGCCTTCGTTTTCTCGCCGATCATTCCGGCAATGTCGGCGCCGATCAGCGGATCATAATAGCGCGTCGCCACGCCGTACCGCTTCAGCAATGTGTCGCACAGCCCGCGCGTCGGGCCATAGGCGCTGTCCACCATCAGCAGCTCGTCGCCGGCCTCCAGTACGGCGAGCAGGGCCGCCGCCACCGCCGCCGCACCGGACGGGTAGAGCAGGGTGCCCGCCGCACCCGGTTCCAGCTCGGTCAGCGCCTCGCGCAGCGCCCAGCTCGTGGGCGTGCCGCTGCGGCCATATTGCAGCGTGCCGAGGCGCGGCGGCTCGGCCGCGCGCATGTCCGCGACGCTGTCGAACAAGGTGGTGGAGGCGCGCCAGACCGGCGGATTGACGATGCCGCCCTTCCGGCCCTCCAGATGCGTCCATTCCCGACGCCGCCCGGCCTCGATCAGTCGCGTCTCGGGCTTGTGCTCGTCACTCATGCCGCGCCTTTCGCTTTCGGCGTTTCGTGGTCCGCGCCCCATTCCGACCAGCTGCCGTCATAAAGCGCCACATCGGTCTTGCCGAGCAGATGTGCGCCGAGCAGCAGCACGGCGGCGGTGACACCTGAGCCGCAGGTCGTGACCAGCGGCTTCGACAAGTCCACGCCCGCCGCATCGAAGGCGGCGCGCAATTCGTCGTCGCGCTTCATGCTGTTGTCGGCATTGAACAGGCTACCTTGCGGCAGGCTGCGCGAGCCGGGGATATGGCCGGGCGTCACGCCGGGGCGCGGCTCTGCCTCCTCTCCGGCAAAGCGCGCCGCCGAGCGGGCATCGAGGATCACATGGCCCTCATCGCCGATCAGCTCAAGCATACGCGCTTTGTCCACCACCAGTGCGTCGTCCAGCACCGGCGTGAAATGGCCGCGCCGGGCCTCCGGCACGCCGGCCTCCACTGGCCGCCCTTCCGCCGTCCATTTCTGCAGGCCACCGTCGAGCATCGCGACATGGCGCGCACCGAAGGCCTTCAGCATCCACCAGGCGCGCGCGGCGCTGTGCAGCGGCGAATTGTCATAGACCACGATCCGCTCGCCATCGCCCAGGCCCAGCGCCCGTGCCCGGCTGGCGAAGAGAAAGGCGGGCGGCAGCATGTGGGGCAGATTGCTGTCCGGATCGGCAATCGCGTCGATGTCGAAAAAGCCCGCGCCGGGAATATGCGCGGCCTCATATTCGGCTCGCGCATTGCGCCCCGAACCGGGCAGGAAGAAGCTGGCGTCGAGCACGCGCAGATCAGGCGCGCCCAGCTCCGCAGCCAGCCATTCGGTCGAAACGAGCAGATCCATGAAAGTCGTCCTAACCGCCTATCCCGCGAAGGTGAAGCGGGCGCGATGCCCGCTTGCGCGACCGGGCTGCATTGATAAGGCTGGCATGATGTGGACCTTGATCAAAGAGGCTTATGGCAGCGCGGCACGGATCGCATTGGCCTTGCCGCTGCTCTTCCTTCTCGTCTTCGCGGTCGAGCTGATCCAGCATGTGATCGAATATCGCGTCGGCATGTTCGACAGCATCGAAGCGGCGCGTGCCGCCGGCGAGAACAGCGCACGGCTCGGCTTCGGGCAAGTGAAGATATTGTCGCTCGTGCTGCTCGGTTATTGGGTGGCGCGCTGGCTGGCTCCCGTGCGACCGGTGGCGGGCGATGGCAGATCGGCGCGTCTCTTCGCATGGGTTGTCCTGTTCGGGCTGGCGATGAGCCTGTTTCAGTATTTCGGCCTGCCCCATCTCGCACCTCTATTCCCCGACCGCATGGGACCCTCGCTCACCATCGGCTGGCTGCTTGTCGGCATGGTGCTGGAAATCTATCTGGCCGGATGGAAGGTCGGCGCCGCGCTTGGCAACGAACGGCTGGGCATTGCCTCGTCTTTCCGGATTATTCACGGCAATTTCTGGTGGAGCCTGGTCTTCAGCATCGTCACAACGCTGCCGCTCCTCATCATCCACTATCTGCTCAATCTCGCCGCGATCGGCCGGCCGGTGCTCCTGATTTGGGTGGCTCTCACCTTCGATGCGGCGGTGGTCGCATATCTGGGCCTGCTGCTGACGACCGCGACCTTTCTCATTGCCCGTCGCGCGGCGGAACGGAGTGACACATCCCTCACATGACGCCCGGAAAAGCGCCGCCGTCGATCAGCAGGCTCTGCCCAGTGATATAACCCGCGCCCGCCGAACAGAGAAAGGCACAGGCCTGCCCGAATTCGGACGGATCGCCGAACCTCCGGGCGGGGATCGATGCCTCGCGCCGAGCGCGCACCTCGTCGACCGTGCCCTGCCCGGCGCGAACCTGCCCGTCGATCATCCCCGCGATGCGATCGGTGTCGAACTGGCCGGGCAGCAGGTTATTGATCGTCACGTTGGCATGCGCCACCGAGCGCGCCACGCCGGCGACGAAGCCGGTCAGCCCGGCCCGCGCGCCGCTCGACAGGTCCAGCCCCGCAAGCGGCCCTTTGACCGATGCCGACGTGACATTGACGATCCGCCCGAATCCCCGTTCGATCATCGCGTCGATCACTGCCTGAA
This sequence comes from uncultured Sphingosinicella sp., assembly GCA_964438875.1. Lineage (GTDB taxonomy): Bacteria > Pseudomonadota > Alphaproteobacteria > Sphingomonadales > Sphingomonadaceae > Allosphingosinicella. The sequence goes on from CAYTMM010000039.1 coordinate 6,103, forward strand.
TGAGCCGGACGGGCGCGATCATGTTCGCCTCCAGCCCCGCGATCATCGCGTCTCGATCGACCGCGCGGAAATCGCGCGGCGGCGGCCCGCCATTGTTGTTGACGAGGATGTCGACATGGGGAAGCGCAGCAAGCAAGGCTGCGCGCCCCTCGATGCTGGAGACGTCCGCCGCCACCGCGATCACGTCCGCCCCGGTCTCGGCAGCGATCTCGTCGCGGGTGCGCGCCAGCCGGTCCGGGTCCATCCCGTTGACGACCACCCGCGCGCCGGCCCGCGCCAGTTCGAGCGCACAGGCCCGGCCCAGCCCCCGACTCGAGGCGCAGACCAGCGCGTTGCGCCCCGCAAGGCCCAGATCCATTCGCTCAGCGCGCCCGGATGAAGGCCCGAACGTCGCGCGACAGTTTCGCGCGATCCTCGTCGCGGACATACATCATGTGGCCGGACTCGTAATATTCGTAATGGATGCGATCCTGCGGGATGCCGGTGCGCGACAGCGCATATTCGGCCGCATAGAAGGGTGTGGCGAAATCGTAATAGCCCTGCGCGACCAAAACCCGAAGGCCGCTATTCTCCCGGAGCGCCCGGCCGATATAGGGTGTGACGTTGACATAGACGTCATTGTCGCGGCCGCCGCCGAGCCGCCAGTCCCACGGCCCGACCGGTCCGATCGTCACATAGGACCGGTCGGTGCGATAGCCGAGAAACTCCCGGGCATGCTGGTTGATCGCCGCGGTATAGCCGGCATCGATGCCGTAGAAGCTGGGATCGTTGTCCGGCCGCTCACCCGCATTGTCATAGTCGCGGCCCGTATAGCGGCTGTCGAGCCGCCCGACAGTCAGCCCCCGGTCGCGCAGCAGCTCCTTGTAAAAGCGCGACGGCAGCACGCGCAGGTCGGCATTCTCGATGAACGTCTCGCTGAGACCGGTAAAGCGCGCCAACTCGCGGCGCACCGCGCTACGCTCGTCGGCGCCCAGCGCCTGCCCCTGAAGCAGCGCATGTGCATAAGGCCCGCGCGCAAAGCGCCGCGCTTCATCCACGAAGGATTCGACCGAACTGCCCTGCGCCCTGCCATGATAGAATGCGGTGGCGGCCATCGTGGGCAGGTTGAGGATATGGTTCACCTCATTTCCCTGCGTATCGGCGCCGGCGCCGAAATCGAGGATGGTAGAGATGAGGATGAGCCCGTTCAGCGACACGTCGTTGAATGTGCCTTCGAGCTGGTTCACCACCGCGGCGGTACGCGTCGTGCCGTAGCTTTCGCCACCCAGATATTTGGGGGAATTCCAGCGGCCATTGTCGTTGAGCCAGAGCCGGATGAACTGGGCGATCGACTGGGCATCGCGCGTGACGCCCCAGAAGTCCTGCGGATTGGTATCACCCAATGCATGGCTGAATCCAGTGCCCACCGGATCAATGAACACCAGATCGGTAACGTCGAGCAGGCTGTGGGGATTGTCGACGATCGGATAGGGCGGCGCGCCATCGTCAGTCCCGTCCGACGGAATGGCGACATAGCGCGGGCCAAACGCGCCCATGTGCAGCCAGACCGAGCCCGAGCCCGGACCGCCGTTGAACAGGAAAGTGACGGGCCGGCTGGGGTCGCGTGGCTCGCGGACATAGGAGGTGGAGAAGATCGCCGCGCGCGGCGTCCCGTCCTCGGCGCGCAGGAAGGTTTCACCCGCCGTTGCGACATAGTTGATCCGTTGTCCCCCGAACGTGCCGGTATGGCGGGTGACCGAGATATTGGGTTCACGATCGGCGGGCGGCCCCTTGGCGGCGGCGCGAGGTTCGCTGGCGGGCTGCGCCCCCACGGTGCCGGCGAGGCCGCCGGACAGAGCGATGGCGGCGAGGATGGCGAGGCTGCGTGTGTTCAAGTGTCTCTCCCTGTCTGTCGGTTCAACGGGCCGGATTACGTACGGCCGGCCGCTTCATGTAAAATTCGCCATAATAGGCCGCGGCGAATGCCGCCGCGGGCGTCGCCACGATCGCGCCGATCAGCCCGAAGGCAAGCGCGAAGGCAAGCGTGAAGAAGATGATGAGGACCGGATGGACCTGCATCGTCGTACCACGGATCTTCGGCGCGACCACGCTGCCCAATATCTCGTTGCTGACTGCGTAGAAGACGCCGATCCAGACCGCCGTCATCGGCCCCTGCCCCAGCGCCAGCACGACGGGCGGAAAGGCCATCACATAGCCGCCGATGCGGGGAATGAAGTCCGCGAAGAAGGCAAGTGCCGCCCAGACCAGCGCGCCCGGCACCTCCATCCACGTCAGGAAGATCAGCACCGCGATCGCCTGCAACGCGCCGACCACGAAGCTCGCCCGCGCCCAGCCGACCACCGAGCGCGAGGCGCGGCGATAGGCGCGCACCCCCGCCGCCCGATGCTCGACCGGCAGGCTGCCGACATAGGCCTTCACGATCGGCTCCGGATCGAGGACGATATAGGCGATGGTGCTCAGAAAGATGATCGCGACCGCGATGCCGCCGACCAGCGACAGCGAGAAGGTGCCGACTCCGGAGAAGATGTTGAGCGCAGTGGGCACCAGATTGGCGCCGTTGCCGTCGAGCCGCGCGAAACCCTGCAGGTCCGGATAATTGGCGAGCAAAGCGGCGATCTCGCGCTCGACCTCGCGGATCAGGCCGGGCAGTCCGTTCACCAGCAGCACGATCTGCTCGACGAGGCGGGGAATGACCAGCCAGCCGAGCAGCACCAGCGATCCGAAGAAGAGGAGGAGCACGAGGGGAGCGCCATATTTGCGGGGCAGGCCCCTACGCTCGAACCAAGCGACCGGCGCCGCCAGCGCGATCGCGACAACGGCCGCGAAGAAAAGCAACAGGATCGCACCGGCGATCTGCGCAAGGAACCACAAGGCGACAACCGCAGCGGAAGCGGCGACCACCAGCCCCACCGCCGAAACGGCGGGGCGCTGCGCGATCGGCTCCGGAGGCGCTTTGGGCATGGACACGGCTTAGGGTCTGCACTCCTATCCGGCAATGGGCCGGACGGGCTCCGCACCCATCTTTTGTCTTCATCGGCGTTGAAGGTATCGGCCGCCGCCTGTCCCGTTCGGGCACAGCCGGGACAATGTGCTTGCCCCTGTGCCAGCGAGGGCGCGAAAGCACGTTTCATGACCAGTGCAAAAACGAGTCGAAACCTGTGGATCGCGGTGAAGCTGGCCGCCTTCGCGGTCACCGGGGCGGTCCTGTTCCAGACCGCGCCGCAATTCGTCTCCGCGAGCAACCCGCGGGCCCCGGCATCGGCGGAAGCGCCCGCTCCCGCGCAGCACGTCCACACCGCGTCTGCCGAGACCGGACCCGCCGCCGGTGCGCCGCGCCTGACCGGCATCGACGTCCGGCAGGAGCTTGACGTGCCGCACTGGCTCGGCCCCGGCGAATATGTCTGGGCGGGCGAGAACGCGCCGCCCGAGGGAGAGACGGTGATCGTCGTCAATATCCGCGCCCGCGTCCTCTCCGTCTACCGCGCCGGCGTCGAGGTCGGCCGCTCCAGCCTGATCTACGGCGCCGACAACAAGCCGACGCCGACCGGCAGCTTCCCGATCCTCCAAATGCGCGCCGATCACTGGTCGAACCTCTATGACGCGCCGATGCCGCACATGCTGCGCCTCACCTGGGACGGGATCGCCGTCCACGGCTCGCCGCAACTGGCCGATGACATGGCGACGCGCGGCTGCGTCGGCCTGCCGGAGGAATTCGCCGAACAGCTATTCGGCATGGTGAAGCTCGGCGACCGCGTTGTGATCTGGGACGGCGAAACCTCGCTGGACGTGTCGCACGCCTGACGCGCGGCGTTCCCTATTTTACGCGAAGGTTCTAGAAGCCGCTGCATGACGCTCACCCATCTCGGCCAGCAAAGCCCGCTGCCCGCCTCGCCGGAAGAGGCGGTGCTCGATTACGTGCCCAATCCGCGCACGAATGCGCTCTATCTGGTCCGCTTCGCAGCGCCAGAGTTCACCTCGCTTTGCCCGGTGACGGGGCAGCCCGATTTCGCGCATCTCGTCATCGACTATGCGCCGGACGAAACCATCGTCGAATCCAAGTCGCTGAAGCTGTTCCTCGCATCCTTCCGCAATCATGCAGGCTTCCACGAGGACGTAACCGTCGGCATCGCCGAGCGGCTGGTCGCGGAGATGCGGCCGCGCTGGCTCAGAGTCGGCGGCTACTGGTATCCGCGCGGCGGCATTCCGATCGACGTCTTCTGGCAGTCCGGCGTCGCGCCGGAGGGGCTGTGGGTGCCGGATCAGGGCGTCGCGCCCTATCGCGGACGTGGCTGAGCTTCCCGACAACCCGCACCTCGTCGTCCACGGCGCCGGCTCAGTCGGCTGCTGGATTGGTGGCGCGTGGATCGCGGCGGGCCTGCCCGTCTCCTTCGTCGGCCGCCCAGGCATCCGCGACGAGATCGCGGCCAACGGCCTGACGCTGACTGACTCCGAACGCCGCCGGATCGAGTTGCGCCCCGACGAAGTCGAATTCGCGGTCAACCCGAAGGCGCTGCGCAAGGCCGACATCATCGCGCTCTGCGTCAAGAGCAGCGGCACCGAGGCGGCAGCAAAGGAGATCGCCCGCCACGCCCGCAAGGGTGCAATCGTCATCAGCTTCCAGAACGGGGTGAGCAATGCCGACGCGCTGCGCGCCGCCTTGCCCCATGCGACGGTGCTGGCCGGCATGGTCCCGTTCAACGTCGCACGGATGGGCAATGGCCGCTGGCACAAGGGCGTCGCCGGGGCGCTCTGGGCCGAGGATCACGAGACAACCCGCGCGCTCGCCGAACGGGTCGGAGAGAAACCGGGCAGGCTCACTTTGTCCGGCGACATGCCCGGCGTGCTGTGGGGCAAGCTGCTTGTAAACCTCAACAACGCGGTGAACGCGCTGTCGGGCCGCCCGCTGCTCGAGGAACTGGCGAATCGCGATTATCGCCGGGTCTGGGCCGCCGCGCAGATCGAGGGCCTGGAACTGCTGAAAGCCGCCGGGATCGAGCCGGCCAAGCTCGGTCCCTTCCCGCCACGCCTCTTCCCGCACATCGTCGGCGCGCCGGACTGGCTGTTCCGATCGACGGTGCTGAAGCTCTACAAGATCGACGCCGACGCGCGCTCCTCGATGGCGGACGATTTCACCGCCGGGCGGCCGACCGAGATCGACGCGCTCAATGGCGAGATCGTCACGCTCGCCCGCAAACTGGGACGCAACGCGCCGGTCAACGAGGCAATCGTCGCGCTGGTCCGCCAGGCCGAAGCCGGCGTGGAACGCGCCTGGGACGGCAAGGCCCTGCGCGACCATGTGCTGGCCGGCCACAGGGCCGCGGCCGGGTTCGGATATTAGGACCGAACTTGATTTATCCCGTCATCGCGAGGCGCGAAGCCCCGTGGCGATCCAGAGTCGGCGGTGGATTGCCGTGCCCCTGCGGGACTCCCAATGACGACAGAGGTTATTGACCCTCAACGCCCCCGGAAAAGGCCGCCCAGCAGTCCGCGCACGATCGAGCCGGCGGCGCGGTTGACCATCTGGCGCTGGACCGTCTTGCCGAGCTGGCGGGCGATTTGCTCGTGCATCGGCGGGTTGCGGCGGCGCTCGCGCTCCAGCCGCGCCGCCTCGCGCTCATCGGCGATGCGCTGCTTCTCGGCCGCCTTCTCCTCCGCGATCCGGGTCTTTTCCGCCTCGACCGCCGCTTTCGCCTCGGCGGCCTCGGTCGCCGCCGTCTCGGCGCGCGCCTTCAGAATCTCGAATGCGCTCTCGCGGTCCACGACATTGTCGTAGACATCGCCGATCGGCGAAACGGACTGGATGATCGCCCGTTCCTTCGGTGTCAGCGGCCCCATGCGCGAACAGGGCGGACGAACGAGCGTCCGCTCCACCGGAGTCGGCGCGCCCTTCTCGTCGAGTGTAGAGACAAGCGCCTCGCCGGTCTTCAATTCGGTGATGACGGTGCGGACATCGACGCCCGGATTGGTGCGAAAGGTTTCGGCGGCTGCCTTGATCGCCCGGTCATCCTTTGGCGTGAAAGCGCGCAGCGCATGCTGGACGCGGTTGCCGAGCTGGCCCGCGATCGCTTCGGGAATGTCGACCGGATTCTGCGTCACGAAGTAAACGCCGACGCCCTTGGAACGGATCAGCCGCACAACCTGTTCGATCTTGTCCTGTAGAGCCTTGGGCGCGTCGTCGAACAGCAGATGCGCCTCGTCGAAGAAGAAGACGAGCTTCGGCTTGTCCGGATCGCCCACTTCCGGAAGCTCCTCGAACAGCTCGGAGAGCAGCCACAGCAGGAAGGTGGCGTAGAGCCGGGGGCTCTGCATCAATTTGTCGGCGGCGAGGATGTTGACGTTGCCCCGCCCCGTCTCGTCCGTCTTCAGGAAATCCGCGATGGTCAGCGCCGGCTCGCCGAAGAAATGCCCGCCGCCCTGCGAATCGAGCTGAAGGAGCTGGCGCTGGATCGCGCCGACCGAGGCGCGGGTGACATTGCCGTAGCGCGCCGAAAGATCGGCGGCATTCTCCGCGCAGAAGGCCAGCATCGCCTGGAGATCGTCGAGATTGAGGAGCAGCAGCCCTTCCTCGTCGGCGACCCGGAAAGCGATGGAGAGCACGCCTTCCTGCGTGTCATTGAGGCCCATCAGCCGGGCGAGCAGCAATGGCCCCATTTCCGAGACGGTGGTTCGCACCGGATGGCCCTGTTCGCCGAACAGATCCCAGAAGACGGCCGGGAAATCGGCATAGGCATAATCGGTCAGGCCGATCGCCTCGGCCCGCTCGACCAGCTTGGAATGGGCGGGCGCGGCGGGAGAGCCGGGCATCGCCATGCCGGCCAGATCGCCCTTCACGTCGGCCATGAACACCGGCACGCCGGCCCGGCTGAAACCCTCGGCGAGGATTTGCAGCGTGACCGTCTTGCCGGTGCCGGTCGCCCCGGCGATCAGACCGTGGCGGTTGGCGAGCTTCAGCAGCAGATGCTGCGGCCCGTCCCCGCCCTGGCCGACGAAGATGCGGTCCGGCTGGTCCATGCCCCTACCCCCTGTTCAGCCCTGTCTCAACGCGCCCGGGCGAGATCCACCCCGATATAGATGGGCGGCGTATTGCCGCGCCGGACCAGTAGCAGGACGGTGCTGCGATTGGCCCGCCGTGCTGCCGCGATCACATTGTTCAGCGCATCGGTGGTGGGCGTCGCCGTCTGGTTGACCGACAGGATGAGATCGCCGGGGCGCAGTCCCTTCTGACCGGCATCGCTGTTCGCATCCACCGCAGTAACCACCAGGCCGCGCTGGCTCGCATCCCCGATCTGGAGCTGGCGGGCCAGTGCCGGCGTCAGCGGCTGGAGCGTGAGGCCCAGGCTTGCCCGCGCCGATTCCTGGCCGGCGGAGGGACGTCCCTCGCCGTCCTTGCCCTCTTCGGCAACTGCGTCTTCCGGCTCTCCGGTCGCGAGACGGCTCAGCTCTTCCTCGCTCGGCCGTTCGGCGATGGTCACGGTGACGGTACGGCGCTGTCCCTGCCGGATCAACTCGAACGGAACCCGCGCGCCGACCTGCTGCTGGGCGACCAGATAGCCGAGCGTCTGATCGGGCGTGACGGGCTGGCCGGCCACGCTGACCACCACGTCGCCCTGACGGATGCCGGCCCGGTCGGCCGGACTGCCCGGGGAAACGCTGCGGATCAGCGTGCCACGATTGCGCTCGATGCCAAGCGCGGCGGCGACGCCTTCGTCCACGTCCTGCATGCCGATGCCGATATAGCCGCGCCGGACGCGCTCGCCGCGCCGCAGCGTTTCGACGATCGGCTGGACCTGCTCGGCCGGAATGGCGAAGCCGATGCCGACATTGCCGCCGGTCGGCGAGATGAGCGCCGTGTTCACGCCGATCACGTTGCCGTTAATGTCGAACATCGGACCGCCCGAATTGCCCGAATTGATCGAGGCGTCGGTCTGGATATAGCGGTCAGAGAGACCGGCATTGATGTTGCGATGGAGCGCCGAGATGATACCGGCGGTCACGGTGCCGCCCAGGCCGAACGGATTGCCGATCGCCACCACCCAGTCGCCGACCCGCACCCGGGTCGAATCGCCGAAGCGCACGAATGGCAAAGCGCCGCGCGGATTGATCTTCAGCACCGCGACGTCGGCGACCTGATCGCGCCCGACCACCTCGGCTTCATATTCGGTACGGTCCGAAAGCGTGACCGTGATCTGTTCGACCACCGCGTCGGGCCGGGCCGGCGCGACGACATGGTTGTTGGTGACGATATAGCCGTCGGCGGAGATGATGAAGCCCGAGCCGAGCGAGCCGCCGCGCTGGGTCGTGGTGCCGCCGTCGCCGCCGCCATCGGGCACCGGCGCGCCGAAGCGGCGGAAGAAATCTTCGAAGCCCGGCGGCAGGCGCCGTTGCTGCACCTGGATGCTCTGCCGGGTGGAGATGTTGACCACCGCCGGCTGGAGCCGCTCGACCAGATCGGCGAAGCCCGGCGTGCCGCGCGCCGGCGGCGGCGTGATCGCGCCCGCCTCGTTCTGCGTGGTCTGCGCGCCGACCGGGTTCAGGGTCAGGGTCGCCGCGGCGCCGCCGAGGAGAATGGCGGCGGTGATCCCATAGACGTAACGCACCTGTACGATCCTTCCTTAATTGTCGCGCATGACGGCGCGAGGCCCGGACGAACCTCGCGCTGTCACGCTATGCAGCGCGGCTGAACGGAAATTGAATGGCTGCGACAAATGTGGCCTCTCAACGCTGTCCCCGGAACTGGCGCAGATACTGGTTGTCCGGCGACAGGATCACGCTGGTCCGGCCACGCGCATTCTCGCCCTGTCCACCACCAGCGGTGAAGCTCGCCTCATAGGACTGCATCGCCCGGTAGAAATCGTAGAAGGCGGGATCCTGGTTGAACGCACCGGCATAGGTCGCCGCCGCTTCGGCGTCGGCCTCGGCGCGGATGATCTGCGCCTGCTTCAGCCCCTGCGCCTGGATCGAGCGAGCTTCCTGCTCGCGCGCCGTGCGCATCCGCTGATAGGCGGATTCGAGCGGGGTGCCGTCCGGCAGGTCGGCGCGCTTGATGCGCACGTCGACGATCTGCGCGCCATATTGGGTGGCGACGCGATTGAGCGCATTCTGGATATTGTCCATCATCTGCCCGCGCTCGGGGCTCAGCAGCGCCGCAAAGGGCCGCCGGCCAAGCTCGTTGCGCAGCGCCGAGCCGAGGATCGGACGCAGCGCGTCCGACACGCGGTCCTCAGTCCGCGCCGCCCGGTACATCTGCAGAGGATCGACGATCCGGTAGCGCGCATAGGCATCGACCTGGAGCCGGAGCTGATCGGTCGAGAGCACCTGCTGGTTCTCCATGTCGATGGAGAGGATGCGCTTGTCGATCCACACGATCTCTTCGATGAACGGAATACGGGCGGTGAGGCCGGCGCCGCTCTGCCCGAACGTTTCGTTCGGCCGGTAGCGGTTGAGAATCTTCTGCGGCTCGCCGAAGCGGACGATCACGCCCTGCTTGGTTTCCGGCACGATCGCGAAGGTGCTGCCGACCAGGATCAGCAAAACGATTGCGGCGAAGGCGAGCGCGATGGGATTGCGGACGAAACGGGTCATCGGCCCTGCCCTCCCTGCTGTGCCTGCGGTTCGGGTGCGGCCTGCGCAGGGTTCTGGCGACGCGCGACTTCGGGCAGCGCCAGATAGGGCGTTACGCCCGGTGCCTCGACGATGGTGGTGTCGACACGGCTCAAGATACGCTCCATCGTCTCGTAATACATGCGCCGCCGGGTCACTTCGGGCGCGACGCGATATTCGGCATAGACCTTCTCGAACGCCGCCGCGTCGCCCTGCGCCTTGGCGGTGATCTGCAGCGCATAGGCACGCGCGTCGTTCATATAGCTCTGCGCCTGCTGCTGCGCGGCCGAGACCTGGAGAAAGGCCTCGTTGACCGCCGCGGGCGGCACCGACTGGTTGATCGCGACGCCCTGGATACGGACGCCCGCGCCATAATCGTCGAGGATCTGCTGCATGATCTGCTCGACATTCTGCTCGACCTGCGACCGACCGGCGCCGATCGCGTCATCCAGGCTGATACGGGCCACGGCGGCGCGCATCGCGCTTTCGGCGACTTCGCGAATCGTCCCGTCCGGCTCAGCGAGCTGGAAGAGATATAGGCGTGGATCGTTGATGTTCCAGCGCACCGAATAAGCCAAATCGATGACATTCTGGTCGCCGGTAAGAATCAGATTCTCGGTGCCGGTCGTGTCGGGAATGGTCGTGGTGCGGATATTCTCGACATCCACCTTCTGCACCCGCCCGATCGGCGCGGGCCAGGAAAAGCCGATACCCGGCTGGAGCGTCGCGGAATATTCGCCGAACACGGTGACGACGCCGCGTTCCTGCGGGCTGATCCGGTGGAAACTGGTGAAGACCAGCCACAGCACCACGAAGGCGATCAGGCCGTAAAGCCAATAAGGTCGCCCGTCGGATGGCGGGAAGCGCCCGCCGAACCGGTCGCGGCTCTTCTTCAGAAAATCGTCGAGCGAGGTGATATCCGCCCCGCCGCCGCTCTTGCGCCGGCGCGGACCCGGCCCGCCGCTCTGGCCGCCCCAAGGGTTGCGCGGACCGCCGCCGCCCCCCGAACCGCCATCATCTCCACCACCGCCATTGCCGCCGCCCCAGGGGCCGCCGCCGCGATTGTCGCTCAAAACCCATCCGAATATACGTCTCATGTGAGCCCTTATAGGAAGCGTTTCGCGGAAAAACAGTGCCAAGCCTTGTCTGATTGCCTATCGGACAGGCGATGAGCGACCCGAACGACCCGATCGCAGCGGCGATCGCCGCGATTCCCGACCCCGCTGGTAGGGGCGACCTCGCCGAATCCGGCCGGATCGAGATAACCCGGCTGAAAGACGGCGTCGCGACCATCGTGGTGAACGCCACCGGCCTGTCGGCGGAGCAACGCGCGACGCTGGAGCGCCAGCTGCGCGGGGCCGTCATCGGCATCCCGGGCGTGACGGACATGCGTATCGCGATGACGGCCGAGAAGCAGGAGCGAATCATCATCGCCGTCGGCAGCGGCAAGGGTGGCGTCGGCAAATCGACCGTCTCGGCCAACCTCGCCGTGGCGCTGGCCCGGCTGGGCAAGAAGGTGGGGCTGATCGACGGGGACATTTACGGGCCTTCCCAGCCCCGACTGATGGGCCAGCCGAACCGGCCGGAGATGATCGACGAGCAGATCGTGCCGCTCCCCGCTTATGGCGTTCGAATGCTCTCGATGGGTCAATTGATCGAACCCGGCACCGCCGTGGCCTGGCGCGGGCCGATGACGGCGAGCGCCTTCACCAATCTGATGGAGGCCGACTGGGGCGATTGCGAATTGCTGCTCGTCGATTTGCCCCCCGGCACCGGCGACATCCAGATGACGCTGATCCAGAAATTCCGACCGGCCGGCGCGGTGATCGTCTCGACGCCGCAGGATCTGGCGCTAATCGATGCGACCCGCGCGATCGACATGTTCCGCAAGATGGATGTGGACGTGTTCGGCCTCGTCGAGAACATGGCCGGCTATGCCTGCCCCCATTGCGGCGAAGTCAGCGATCCGTTCGGGACGGGCGGGGCCGAGGCCGCGGCGAAGACCATGAGCATCCCCTTTCTGGGCCGCATCCCGCTCACCATGTCGATCCGCAGCGATTCCGATGCAGGACGCCCGCCCGCTGCGGGAGAAGGCGCGGAAGCTGCCATCTTCCGCGCCCTCGCGCTCAGATTGCTGGAGCAGGTGAAATAGGAGTGAGATCATGCCGCTGACCCGCGACGAGGACATCTACGAACTGCTCGCCAATGCCCGCACGATGGCGATGATCGGCGCCTCCGACCGGCCCGATCGGCCGAGCCACGAGGTGATGAAGTTCCTGCAGGAACACGGCTATCGGGTCATCCCGGTCAATCCGCAGATCACCGGCGAACATATCCACGGCGAATATGTCTGGCGCGAGCTTGCCCAGATCGGCGAGCCGATCGACATCGTTGACATTTTTCGCAACGCTGCCGCCACCGGCCCGGCGGTGGACGAGGCGATCGCGACCGGCGCCAAGGCGGTGTGGATGCAATTGGGCGTGGTCAACGAGGAGGCCGCAGCCCGTGCCGAGGCGGCGGGGCTCAAGGTGGTGATGGACCGCTGTCCGAAGATCGAAATCCAGCGGCTCAAACTGCCGCCGATCGGAAGCTGATCCTCAAGCCTCGCCGCGCATGCCGTTGGTGGCCGCGGTGAAAATGTCCACGAGCGACAGGCCGAGGCTTTCGAACGCCAGGATCGCGGCGAGCGAAATGATCATCGCGATCAGACAATATTCGACTGCGGTCGCGCCCTTCCGGTCGCGCAGGAGATTGCCCAATGCTCGCATAACCCGCCCTTTCCCCGCACGCATCGCACGACAGGAGTTGCGGTCGCGTTAATGCGGGTCAGGGCGCGATGCGCCGCGGAATCTCTGCGCCGGCCATCCGCACCGGCGCGTTCAGATGCGAGGATTCCGGCAACTGGAAACGCACCCGGCGATTGGCGAAATCGACCGAGACACGATCGAACAGGCGCAGCGCGTCCATGCCGAGAAGCAGCGCCGGCCGGTCGTCCAGCCCCAGTCGGCGGAAGGGATGCGCGTCGGTGAAGGCGATAGGCATGTTGGTGATGTGCATCCCGCCGATCTGGATGTGCCGGGCCACCCCGGCATCCGCTGTGAAATAGGCCCCCGTGACGCTGAGCAGCGAAACCGGGAAGGTCGCCATCAGCCGGCCGCGCCGCTCGAGCCGGCGGCGCAGCGCGCTGTTGCCGATCGTGACCTGCGCGCCGGTATCAATGACGACCCGGACCCGCTCGCCGTCAACCGAGGCATCGGCCAGCACCAGCCGCCCGAGCAGGCTGCGTCCCCGGATGACGATCGTATTGCCTTCGAACTGCTCCTCCGGGCGCCGCGACGGCGAGATCGTCATCTGCGCGCGCACGAAATCGAAATCGACCCGGTGGGATTGAAGGCTGTCCACGCCCAGCATCCCGACGGCACCGAGATGCTGGCGCGAAAGCGCCGGCGCGTGGATATCGGACAATCGGCGCGCACCGACCTCGAGGCTCGGGATGAGGACGGTCGAGACCCGGCTCGTTTCGGTCATGCTGTGCACGGTCGTCGTGCGGCCCGGGCCAAGACCCAGCTCGCGCGCCAGTTCCTGCGAGACCACGGTGCGCTCCGAGCCTGTGTCAACGATGAAGTCGTAAGGACCACGCCCGCCAATGCTGACCGGAATGGTCATTCGCTCGCTACGGTCGGTCAGATAATCCAGAGTCTCGGCGCTGGCCTGATCCGGGGCCTGATCTGGCAGCGGCGCGGCCGGCGCCTGCGATTGCGCCGACAGCGGCGATGCCAGCGCGAGAAGCCCGGCGAGCGTTGCGGCACGCACGTCCGAAAGGCCCGACATCATCCTGATCTCCCGTCTCTTTTGTGAAAGACAGGATAATCCGAATCGGCGTGCGGCGCGAAGGCACTTCGACGAACGACACGCTTTGTGCCGCAAATGTCAGACGACGGCGAGCGCCCGCTCTCTCAGCCGCTCCACGGCGGCGGCATGGATGCCGGGCGTAGCGACCAGCACGCCGAACGCCTCACCCGAGGCGGTGTTGAAGGCGAGCGGCTGGCCGAGCGCACCGGTGACCTTCGCTCCCGCCTCCGCAGCGATCAGCGCGGCGGCCGCGATATCCCATTCGAAGCCCCAGCGGAGCGTCGCCAGCAAATCCGCCTCGCCGGCTGCGACCATCGCGATCCGAAGCGCGATCGAATTGGGTTTGTCGACCGCGACCAGATCGGCGTCGACCCTGGGCAGCGAATCCGCCGGCACCCGCGCGCCGGCCAGCTCGGTGCGCGGACTGACGCGCAGACGCGCGCCGTTGCGCCAGCTTCCCTGCCCGCGCGCGGCGGTCCACAATTCGCCCCGCATCGGCGCCGCCAGTACGCCGAGCACCGGCACACGGTCCTCGACCAGAGCGACGGAAACGGACCAGCCGGGACGGTCGCGCACATAATCACGCGTGCCGTCGATCGGATCGACCACCCACAAGCGCCGCCGTTCGATCCGGTCGGACAGGTCCACCGTCTCCTCGGACAGCCAGCCCGCCTGCGGGTCGAGCGCGGTCAATTGCGCACGCAAATAGGCGTCGACCTCCAGATCCACGTCGCAGACTGGCTGTCCGGGCACTTTCTCCCAGCGTTTGAAATCGGTGCCGAAACGGCCGGCGGCGATACGTCCCGCGGCCTCGGCAATGGCGGCGAGCTCCTCAAGCACCGGCGACCATCATCCCTTCGATGCGCACGGTGGGAACATTGACGGCGCGGCGATGTTCCAGGTCGTTCGCCGGTGCGAGCGCGCGGAACATGTCGATCAGATTGCCGGCGATGGTGATCTCCGCCACCGGCGCGACGATCTCGCCATTCTCGATGAGGAAACCCGAGGCGCCCCGGCTGTAATCGCCGGTCACCGGATTGACGCCCTGGCCGATCAGCTCGGTCACATAGACGCCGCGCTTCACGTCGGCCATCAGCTCGGCCGGCGTCATCGCGCCCGGCTCCAGATGGACATTGGTCGCCCCCGCGCCCGGCGCGCCGCCAGTGCCGCGCACCGCATGGCCGGTCACCTCCAGCCCGAGCTGGCGCGCAGCGGCGGCGTTCATCAGCCAGCCGGTCATGCGCCCGCCGTCGATCAGCCGGCGCGGCGCGGTCGCCACGCCCTCGCCGTCGAACGGCTTGGACTTGAGCCCGCGCGGCCGGTGCGGATCGTCGACGATCACGATGCCCGGCGCGAAAATCTCGCTCTCCTCACGGCCGAGCAGAAAGCTCGACTTGCGCGCCACGGACGGGCCGTTCAGCGCGCCGATCAGATGGCCGATCAGGCTGCCGCCAACACGCGGATCGAACAAAACGGGCATCGTCCCACTGGCCAGCCGCCCCGGATTCAGCCGCTTCAGCGCCCGTTCGGCGGCGAGCTTGCCGATCGTCTCGGGCGCGTCGAGATCGGCAAAATGGCGGACGGAGTGGCTGGCATGGTCGCGCTGCATCCCCGCGCCTTCGCCGGCGATCACGCTCGCCCAGCCGCCATAGCCGCTGGTCGTGTAGGCGCGCGCGAAACCGTGGCTGGTCGCAAGCCCGACGACGGTACGCCCGGCGCTGAAGCCACCACCCTCGCTGTTGGTGATGCCGGCCCCGGCCCGCGCCGCATCCTCCGCGGCCAGCGCCAGCGCCTTCAGTTCCACCGGCGAGGGATCGGCGCCGTCATCGGCCGAGATGTCCGGCACCGCGCCGGTCAGCAGCCGCTCCTGCGGCGCCAGCCCGGCATAGGGATCCTCCGGCGCCTCGCGCGCCATCGCGGCGGCGCGCTCGACCAGGGCGGCCATCGCATCGTCGGAAAGATCGGAGGAGGAGACGCTGGCGGATCGCGTGCCGACGAACAGCCTGAGGCCGATCTCTTCGCCCTCGGAACGGGTCACATCCTCTAATTCGCCCAGGCGCACCTGCACGCTGGTCGAGGCATCTCCGATATAGAGAACGTCGGCGGCATCGGCTCCGGCGCGCATCGCGGCTTCGACAAGGGCGGCGGCGCGTTTTTCGGCTTCACTTACACTCAGCATCAGGAGCACCTAGGCCCGCATCCCCCAAAAGCAAGCCTCAAGCCGTCCCCACCACATAACAGGCGGCGAACATCAGCAGGCCGGCGAAGCGGTTCGAACGAAACTTGACAAGCGCATCCTCACCATCGTCGATCCGGAGCGTCGCGACCTGCCAGGCAAGGTGAACCGCCATCGGCAGCAAAGCCAGCAGCGCGAACCATTCGATCCGCACCAGATGCACCGCCGCGCCCCAGCAGGCGAGCGCGACGAGGTAGCACACCGCCACCCCCGTCTTGGCATACCCGCCCAGCGCCCGCGCCGAGGATTTGACGCCGACCAGCGCATCGTCCTCCTTGTCCTGCAAGGCATAGATGGTGTCATAGCCGATCACCCAGAAGACCGCGCCGGCATAGAGCAGCAGCCCGGGCGCCGCGATTTCGCCCGTCACCGCCGGCCAGGCGACCAGAGCCGCCCAGGAAAAGACCAGCCCGAGCCAGGCCTGCGGCCACCAGGTGATCCGCTTCATGAAGGGATAGGCCGCGACCAGCGCCAGACTGGCCAGCGCGATGATCTGCGCCAGCGGATCGAGCTGGAGCAGCACCACCAAGCCGACGAGGCTCATCGCCGCCAGCAGCGCCCAGGCCGCCTTCAGCGACACCCGCCCGCTGGCCAGCGGGCGCAGCCGGGTCCGCTCCACCGCCTTGTCGAGGTCGCGATCGACGATGTCGTTATAGACGCAGCCCGCCGATCGCATCGCGAAGGCGCCGAGCGCCAGCCAGGCGATCAGCGCCCAGCCCTGCACGCCCAAGCCGCCGCCCTGCATCCCGGCCAGCGCCACCGCCCACGCCCCCGGCCAGAACAGCAGCCACACCCCGACCGGGCGGTCCAGCCGGATCAGCGAGGCGAGCGGCCGCACCGCCGCCGGCAGCACGCCGATCAGCCCGCGCCGCTCGCTGTCGGGAACGATGTCGGTTTCCGCTGTCAAAGCTACTGTCCGGCGTCCATCACCAGCCAGGCGGCCGTTGGCGCCATTCCGGAGGGATTGTTTCACCATCCCGCATTCTAAAACCTTTGCCGCGCTGCGCAGGGAAAGGCTCCACGAGCAATCCGGAGCCATCCACATGTGGCCCTAAAGCCGTCCTGTCACGAGCGACCGCGATCAGATAGCCGCTCCGGCCGTTTGCGAACGGGCGATCGCAGCTAGTGCTATATGGCTGACGCAGAACCAGCATATTCCCGGGCACATCGCCCTGGATCAGCCTCCTGACCCGCGCGACGATCCCGGCCCCATAAAGGGCGCTTTCATCGGCGGAAAGGATATCGACTTCGGCGATGATCGTATCCGTGGGAAGCGGATTTGGCAGCGCGCTGTGGATCACCGCGACCTCACCCGACGCGACCATACAAGCGCCAGCAGGAGAAGACGCTATCGCCGCCGTCAACAATGCAACGCTTATCGCTCTCAAGATCGGCCCTGACTCAACTCATCCGATACCTACAGCACAAACCACCTCATTCAAAGTGTGGTGACACCGGGTTAATCGCGCGACTAGGTAGGACCATGCCCGCCACCCCCGCCTGGCCCCCGCAAAGCCTGCCGCGCCTGTTCGTCGAAACCGGGCTGGCCGAAAGCCTCACGCTGACCCTCGATGGCCCGCCCGCCAATTATCTCGCCAACGTCCTGCGCCTCGGCCCCGGCGCGCAGGTGAAATTGTTCGACGATGCGACCGGCGAATGGCTCGCCACCCTCGCCGAAGCCGGTCGCAAGCGCGTCACCCTCGCCGTTGGCCAGCATCTGCGCGCCCGCGAGACCGTTCCCGATCTCTGGCTCCTCTTCGCCCCGATCAAACGCGGGCGGATCGACTGGCTGGTCGAGAAGGCGACCGAGCTGGGCATCGCCCGGCTACAGCCTGTCCTCACCCAGCGCACCATCGTCGACAAGCTCAATCTGGATCGCCTGCGCGCCCATGCGATCGAGGCCGCCGAACAATGCGAGCGCACCGCGCTTCCCCTGCTCGACGCTCCGGAAAAGCTGGAGCGCCTGCTGCGTGACTGGCCCGCCGACCGCATCCTCTATTTCGCCGACGAGGCCGGCGGCGCGCCGCTCGCCGAGGCCGCGACGCCCGGCCCCGCCGCGATCCTGATCGGCCCGGAGGGCGGCTTCACCGATGCCGAGCGCACCGCGATCCGCGCCTTGCCGCAGGCCCGCCCGGTCGGCCTCGGCCCCCGCATCCTGCGCGCCGACACCGCGGCACTGGCCGCGATCAGCCAGTGGATGGCGCTGGCCGGCGATCACGCCCTTTCCCCCCGCGCCTTCGCGTGCAAGGATTGACGCACACCGACAAGGAGACTTTCCGAATGGCCGAAGCGCCGATCGACCCGCGCCGCACGCTCTATCCGCCGATCGAGCCCTATGCCTCCGGCATGCTCGACGTCGGCGACGGCCACAGCCTCTATTGGGAGCGCTGCGGCACACCGGGTGCGAAGCCGGTCGTCTTCCTCCATGGCGGCCCCGGCGCGGGGATCAGTCCCGACCATCGCCGCCAGTTCGATCCGGCGCGCTACGACATTCTCCTGTTCGACCAGCGCGGCTGCGGCCGCTCCACGCCCTACGCGTCACTCGAAGCCAACACGACCTGGCACCTGGTCGCCGATATCGAGCGGCTGCGCGAGCTGGCGGGCGTGGACAAGTGGATGGTCTATGGCGGCTCCTGGGGCTCGACACTCAGCCTCGCTTATGCCCAGACCCATCCGGAACGCGTGTCCGAGCTGATCCTGCGCGGTATCTTCACCTTCCGCCAGCGCGAGCTGGACTGGCTCTACGTGCAGGGCGCCTCCGAAATCTTCCCGGACAAGTGGGAGGAGTTCCTCGCTCCCATTCCGGAGGAAGAGCGCGGCGATCTCGTCGCCGCCTATCATCGCCGGCTGACCGGCGACGACGAAGCCGAAAAGCTGATCGCCGCCAAGGCGTGGAGCAAGTGGGAGGCCGAAACCGTTACGCTCCTCCCCAACCGCCATGTGATCGAATCCTTCGTCGACGATGAATTCGCCATCCCGATCGCACGGATCGAGAACCACTACATGATCAACAAGGGCTGGCTGGAGGAAGGGCAGCTCATCGCGAACGCCCACAAGCTGCGGGACATTCCCGGCGTCATCGTCCAGGGCCGCTACGATTGCTGCACTCCGCCCGTGACCGCCTGGGATCTCCACAAGGCCTGGCCGGAAGCGAAGTTGGTCATCGTCCCTGACGGCGGCCATCTGTTCAACGAGCCGGGCGTGCTCGACGGCCTCATCCGCGCCACCGACGCCTTCGCGGCGGGCTGACCCGAAACGATCCGACATATGCGGGGCTGGCGCGTGCCGCGCCGGCCCTTTAGGCTTGGCGTCAATATGGGCCTTTGTCTGGGGGAGTAACCACCATGCGTCTTTCGCTCCATGCCGTCCTTGCCGCTTCGGCCGCCATGCTCGCCGCACCACTCGTCGCCCAGCCGGCGCCGGCGCCGAACCGGCCGTTCAGCGCGACCGGCACGCTGCAGGGCTGCAATCCCCAGGGCGGCGACCATGCCGTCCGACTCACCGCCGGCACGCGCTACACGATCCGGGCCGCGTCCGAGGATTTCGATACGATTCTCGCGCTTTACCGGACCGGTGGCAATGAGCCGATCGCCGAGAATGACGACGCGGACGGCAGCCTCAATTCGCGGATCAGTCATACGGCGGGCGAGACCGGCACCTATTGCCTGCGCGTCTCCGGCTATGGCGGCCGCGCGGGGGGCAGCTACACGGTGAGCGCCGAGGTCGCGGCCCCAGTCGCGCCGCCGAGCAACACGCCGACGCGCACCGAATCGACCGAATGGCGGGTCTTCGACGGCGAACTCGGCGGCGCCCCGCGCGATTATGCCCTGACGATACGCGAGGGCCAGGTGGCGATGATCAGCCTGGAATCCGATGCGTTCGATCCGGTCGTCGAAATCCGCCGCGCCGACGATCCGGACGGCGACGTTGTTGACAGCGACGATGACGGCGGCTCTGGCCTCAATTCCTTCCTCGTCTTTTCGGGCGAGCCCGGCGAATATGTGGTCCGCGTGCGCGGCTACAGCTCCAGCGCCGAAGGCGCCTATACGCTCAAGATCGGCCAATAATCACTCGGCCGCGGCCGGGTCGGCAGCGCCGGCCCGGCCCGGCATGAGATTACGGATCAGCCTGGGGATGGGGCCGTTGCGTTCCATCCACGCCGCATAGTCGCGATAGGCCGGATCGGCCATCAGGTGCGCCTCCTCCGTCTTCGCGCGCCAGTAATAGACACCGCTGACCAAGGCGAGCACCACAGTGTTACGGATCATGTCGACCGGATTGCCCGTGGTTGCGAGGAACGGCAGCACCGCGCACCACCAGTAGAGATTCTTGGCGAGATAGGCCGGATGCTTG
Source organism: uncultured Sphingosinicella sp. (assembly GCA_964438875.1). GTDB lineage: Bacteria > Pseudomonadota > Alphaproteobacteria > Sphingomonadales > Sphingomonadaceae > Allosphingosinicella. Next base: position 26,144 of record CAYTMM010000039.1, read on the forward strand.
GTCCAGGCATAAGGCCCGTGGGTCAGGATGCCGCGATGAGTGAGGTTGGAGAAACGCAGCCCGAACGCCACTGTCGCCCAGGCATAGATACCGGTCAGGAAGGCCAGCCACAGCCCCATCAGCACCATCGCCAGCGGATGATCCGCCAGCCAGTGCGTCCATTCGCCCGATCCCATATGATAATCGAGTGGCCCGCCCGGATTCATCAGGATGAAGGGCGGATAGCAGATTAAAGCCGCCGTCCAGCCCGCCGCATAGGGATTGGCGGAGCGGATATGGGCGTCGAGCGGCTTCAGCGTCAGCACATAGCCGACCGTCGCGAAGGTCACATCGACCAGGAACATCGCCCCGATCAGCCACAGTGCGAGATTGACCGGGCTGGCCGCGATCCAGCCGGATTCGGCCATGACCGTCGCCTGCCAGTTGCCCGGCACGATCGAGATCATGAAGGCGAGGAAGAAGCCCTTCACCGCCCAGGCGCGCAGGAAGTCGTACACCTGCGCGCGCTCCGCCTCGCCTGGCCGTCCGATCAGCATCAGCCCGAAATGCCAGGCCCCGTCGCGCGGCTCGGCGAGCCGACGATCGAGCCAGATCACATAGGGGATGGAGGCGATGGCGAAGGGGATGATCGAAACGCCGATTACCTGCATGGCGAAGAGATAGGCCCCGTCCCAATACCAGCGCGCGATACAGTAAAAGGCGCCGATCGCCGCCCAGATGCCCCACAGGCCGGCGATCTTGACGATGCTGATGTCGATGCTGTCCTTCAGCGGCCGGCGCGGCGACGCCCAGTCGATGCCGGTCGTCGGGCTGCGGTGCACCTTGTCGACAATCAGCGACCAGGCGATCATCGGCACGGCGCAGGCGATTAAAGCGGTCAGCGCCGCCAGCGGCCCCGCCATGCCGAAGGCACGCGCCACCGCGACCCAGGCGACCAGTCCGGCCAGGCCCACCAGCCCGACCATCGTGCTCACCGCGGATCGGGGGCGCGGATCGTGGCGCGCATCCGGCGCGATCTTCACCTCGGCATTCATCGCGCCCGGCTCTGGCACAGGAGTCGTAAGCAACCGGTGAAGAGCGGCGGCCGGCCCTCCCCGTCATTGCGAGCGCAGCGAAGCAATCCAGGCTGGATTGCCGCGTCGCTTCGCTCCTCGCAATGACGGCTGCGACGATCCCGCGCGCCCCTGCGGCGAAAACGGTGCGCCGGGTAAGCGATTCTTAAAGTTATTTCTGCGCAAATCATGTTCGGGGAAAGCCGTGCGCGGTGGGGAATCGATGTTTTTGCAGGATCGCGTGGTGGAAACGAGCTTCTCATTTTCCAGTCAGGTTCCGCAGCCGCCCGAGAGGCGGCATTCGGAGCGCCATATCAAGATTCTGCGCGTCGGCACGCTCGTCATCGACGGCCGGCGCGAATTGTGCCTGATCCGTAATGTCTCGGCCGGCGGGCTTATGGCCCATGTCTACAGCCATATCGCGGCCGGGCAGGCCGTGACGGTGGAGCTCAAGACCAGCCAGCCCGTGGCGGGCCACATCGCCTGGGTGCGCGATTCGAACGCCGGCATCGCCTTCGACCATGAGGTCGATATCGAGGAATTGCTCGCCAATCCGCGCGTGCTCGACAATGGCTGGCAGGCCCGCGCGCCGCGCATCGAGGTAGACCGCGCCGCGACCCTGCGCGCCGGCGCCCGCACGCACCGCACCCGCACGCTCGACATCTCGCAGAGCGGCCTCAAGCTCATCACCGACGCCAGCTTCGAGCCCGGCGACGAAGTGGTGGTGACGCCGGAAGATTTCCGCCCGCTGGCCGGCGTCGTGCGCTGGCAAAGCGACCGCAATTGTGGCGTCGCCTTCAACCAGATCGTGCCGCTCTCCGAGCTGATCGCCTGGCTCAAGCGGAGTTAGCGTCGTTTTCAGTTTGCGCTGAAGCGGCACCGGCCCGCACCCCCACCCGGCCTCCCAATAGCATATCCTATCGATGGG
>CAYTMM010000040.1:0-15775 GCA_964438875.1 uncultured Sphingosinicella sp.
ACCTCTGGCCTCTGCCTTCGGAGGGCAGCGCTCTATCCAGCTGAGCTACGGGTGCCTGAGCCGGAAGGGGCGCTTAGCAAAGGGGGGGCGAGGGGGCTAGAGCTAAGTTCAGGCGGCGCGTCTTTCGGCGGGCGGCGGGGTTTTGGGCTTGTAGCGGCACAGATCGGGCACGACGCAGCGCCAGCATTCCGGCTTACGCGCCTTGCACACATAGCGACCGTGCAGGATCAGCAGGTGGTGCGCAATGTTACGCCAGGGTGCCGGAGTCTCCTTCTCCAGCTTCTTCTCCACCGCCGTCACCGTCTTGCCCGGCGCGAGGCCGGTGCGGTTCGCGACGCGGAAGACATGGGTGTCCACCGGAAAGGTTTCGGCACCGTGCGCGACGTTGAGCACGACATTGGCGGTCTTGCGTCCGACGCCGGGTAGCGCCTGCAGCGCATCGCGATCGACCGGCACTTCGCCGCCATGCTGTTCGATCAACCTGGTGGACAGTGCGATGACGTTCTTCGCCTTGGTATTGAACAGTCCGATCGTACGAATATGCCGCTTCAGCCCTTCCTCGCCGAGCGCGACCATCTGCTCCGGCGTCGTCACCCTGGCGAAGAGATTGCGGGTGGCGCGATTCACGCCGGCATCGGTCGCTTGCGCCGACAGCACGACGGCGACGAGCAGGGTGTAGTCGTTGACATATTCGAGCTCGGTCACCGGATCGGGCGTGCGATCGGCCAGCCGGCGGTAGAATTCCGCGATGTCCGCTTTCTTCATTTCAACGCGTCCAGCGCGGCGCCGAGCCGTTCCAGCCCGTTCGCCATGATCTCGTCCGGTTGGCCGAAACCCAGGCGGAAGCGGTCCGGTGCGCCGAAGAATCGGCCCGGCACGATGGCGGCGTCATAAGCCGCGCGCAGCCGGTCGTTCAGCGCATCGACGTCGCCGCGCAGCAGACGCGGGAAGCAGGTGATGCCCTGCGTGACGGGCGGGCATTCCAGATCGTCGCGCGACGCGAGGAAATCGTTCACGAGCCCCCGATTGCGCGCCAGCATTTCGGGCACGCCGGCCGAAACCTCGTCCAGCCGCTCCAGCGCGATGCGCGACAGGCATTCGGCGGCATGGGGCTGGGCGACGCCGAACAGCTCGTTCACCCGCCAGATGCGCTCGGCCAGCTCCGGCGCGGCGAGGATCCAGCCGCAGCGCAGGCCGCTGAGGCCATAGCATTTGGTGAGGCTCCCCGTCGCGATGAAGCGCTCGCCGAACAGGGCGGCGGTGCGCTGCTCCGGTAAGGCGGCGTCGAGATAGACCTCGTCGACCAGCACATAAGCACCCGCCCGCGCCGCGATATCGCCGACTTGGCGCAGACTATCTTCGTCGGTGAGGTTGCCGGTGGGATTGTGGAGATTGGTGAGGAGGATGAGCCGGGTGCGCGGGGTGATCGCGGCAGCGAGCGAATCGAGGTCGATGGCGAAATCCGGTGCGGTGCGCGCGAACGCACGGATGGTCGCCCCGACATGCCGCGCGGCGGCGATCATCGGCTCGTACACCGGCGTTTCGGCTACGACCTCGTCGCCGGGCGACAGCAGGGTCGAGAAAGCCAGCATGTTCGCCATCGACGTGCCGTCGGCCATCACCACCATGTCCGGCGTCACCCCGCACTTGCGGGCGATCGCCGTGCGCAGGGCGGGGTCGCGATGGCGGCTCGCACCATCCAGCTCGAGATCGGCGACGCCGATGCCCAGTGCGTCGAGGCGAAAATGGGGCACTTCGCTGGAGCCCAGATTGTAGCGCACAGGGCCGCGCGTCTTGGCCCAGTGCATATATTCGGATGCCATCGCTCTCATGTCTCGTTCCTCTGGCGCCGCAGCCAGAACAGGCAAACTGGCACGCCGGCGAGCAGGATCAGGAAGCCGATCGCGCTGTTCGCCGGATGATTCCAGACCGTGCCCATCACGGTGACCGCGCAGGCGAGGATGAAGAAAAGCGTTGTCCAGGGATGACCCGGCACCTGGAAGGACGGCGTGCCGGGCTCGCGGCGGCGATAGACGAACAGCGCCGCGCCGGTCAGCGCGAACCAGATGAAGTCCACCGACACGACATAGCTCAAGATCTGGCCGTAGGTGCCGGTCAGCGCGATCGCGATCGCCGCCGCGCCTTGCAGCAGGATGGCGACGACCGGCGCATGGGTGCGCTTGCTGACCGTGGCGACGGCGGGGAAGAACAGCTTGTCCTGCGCCATCGCGAAATACACGCGCGGCGTGGTCAGCATCCCCTGGCTGAGGAAGCCCAGCGCCGAGATGGCTATGCCCAGCGCGATCAGGCTGGCGCCGGTCTCGCCCAGCGCGCCGCGCATCACGCTGGTCGCCGGTGTGGCGCTGTCGGCCAGCCCCTGCGGTCCCAGCACCAAGACGAAAGTGAAGGCGACGAGCGCATAGAGCGTCACCACACCGATCACGCCGAACAGCAAGGCGCGGGGCAGGTCGCGCGCCGGATCGCGCATTTCGCCCGCGACGAAGCCCGAGGTCTGCCAGCCGCCATAAGCGAACATCACGGGGGTCAGAGCGGCGGCGAGCGCGGCTATCGTGCCGAGTGTAGGCAGCGGTTCGGCGGGCGCGGGCGGCGGCGCGCCGGCAAAGGCAGGCGCGAGCAGGACGCCGCACAGGACCAGTGCGACCAGCGCCGCGATCTTGATGACCATCAGGCCGCTCTGCAACGTGCCGCCCACTTTCACGCCGAGACAGTTGATCGCTGTGAGGAGCAACAATGTTCCTACCGCGAGCGCGCTCTCGCCGATCGGCAAAGGCGCGAAATCGAGGAAATAGCGCGCGAAGGTGATCGCCACCGCCGCCATGCCGCCCGACTGGATGACGAGCAGCAGCGACCATCCGTAGAGAAAGGCCGGCATCGGCCCCCAGGCATCGCGCAGATAGGCATATTGGCCGCCCACCTGCGGGCGCCGCGCGGCCAGCTCGGCATAGACGAAGGCCCCGGCGATCGCGACCATGCCGCCGATCAGCCAGGCGCCGACGATCAGGCCGGGCGAGGTGACATGGCGGGCGACCTCGGCCGGATTGACGAAGATGCCGGCGCCGATAATGCCGCCCATGACGAGCATGGTCGCGTCGAACGGGCCGAGCCGGCGGACCAGGCGGGGCGATCCATCCTCCGCCGCGCCACTCACAGGCCGAGCACGTCCGCCATCGTGTAGAGGCCGGGCGACCGATCCTTCAGCCACAGCGCGGCTTTGACCGCGCCGCGCGCGAAGATGGCGCGGCTCTCGGCGCGATGACCGAGCTCGACGCGCTCCTGATCGGTGGCGAAGATGACCTGATGGTCACCGGCGACCGATCCGCCGCGCAGGGCGGCGAAGCCGATATCGCCTGCGGTGCGCGGCCCGGTCATGCCGTCGCGGCCGCGTTCGGCCACATCGCCCAGCTTGACCCCGCGTCCGTCGGCAGCCGCCTGGCCGAGGAGCAAGGCTGTTCCCGATGGCGCATCAACCTTGTGGCGATGATGCATCTCGACGATCTCGATGTCCCAGTCGTCGCCAAGCCGCGCTGCCGCCTCGCGCACCAGATGGGCGAGCAGATTGACCCCGAGCGACATGTTGGCCGATTGCAGGACCGGGATGCGGGTCGCGGCGCGCGCGATCAGCGCCTGCTGCACGGGTTCCAGCCCGGTGGTGCCGATCACGATCGGAACGCCGGACGAAACCGCCGCGTCGAGATTCTTCGAGAGCGCCTCACGGGCCGAAAAGTCAATCAGCGCATCGCTTTGCGCTGCCAGCGTGCTCACATCGTCCTCGCGGTCGGCGCCGCCCGCCAGGCTGGCCGCTTCATGGGCTTTGACCGCCGAAGCGATGGCCAGCCCCATGCGTCCGCCGGCGCCGATGATTCCGATGCGCGTCATAACTCTCCGATTCCCGAGTTGACGGCTTTCATGGGCGAGCGGCGCGCCCGTCGCAAGGCTCAACCGGTCCGTTGCCGGCTGCGCAGATGCGCGATCCACCGCTCGCGCGCCCAGCGATCGATCAGTGCGTCGGCGCGGCGGCGAAGGTCGCTGTCGGCCGACAGATTGGCATAGGGCGTCCAGCGCCCGTCATGGTCCTGCACCCGTTCGCCGAACAGATCGAAGACGGTGCGCCGCCCGTCGGCGCCGACCAGACCGATCGCGCCGGGCCGCTCGAGCGTGCCGAGATACTGGAAGACGCCGTCATATGCCGGCGGCACCACGTCCGCGCCGGCGGCGCCAAGGAGGATCGTGCGCATGTCGGCAAGACCGATCGGGCCGGGGAAGGCGATACCGGGATCGCTAAGGATGAAGGGAATGCGCGTCTGTGCGTCGTTGAGCGCATGGCCGTGGCCCAGAAAGCCGTCGTCGAACAGCGATTCGCCGTGATCGGCGGTGATGACGATCAATGTGTCGTCCAGCACGCCGAGCGCGCGCAGCCGTTCGATCAGCTCGCCGATCAGCCGGTCGCTATAGGCCACGGCATTCCAGTAGGTCCGCTCCAGCCGGTCGCGGTTGCGCGCGTTGATCTCGCCGCGCGGGATCGGTTCGCCCGGCAGGATCCGATCCATGCCCGGCCAGGAATAAGGGAAATGGGCCGATTGCAGGTTCACATAGAGGAACCAGGGCTGATCCCAGGCCTGCCGGTTGCCGAGCCGTACATCGAATTCGCGCAGCTGAATGCGCCCGTCGATCGCCAGCGAGCCCTGCGCGGCGAAGACCGAGGCACGCTCCTCGCGATGTGTGGTCGCATCGACGAAGAAAGCGCCGCGCCGCATCCCCGTCAGCTCGGCCGTATCGCCGAAATCCTCCGCCTGGCCGGAGAGAATGCCGACCTGATAGCCATTGGACAGGAAGGCCTCGACCAGCGAATGGCGCCCGTCCGCCGGCGCCAGTTCGCCGGTGAACAGGCTCTGCAGCGATTGGGTCGTGAAGCCGACATGGCTGTAGGCTGCGGGCGCAAAGCTGCCGGCGCGCGCCAGCGCCTCCAGATGAGGCGCGACCGGACGGCCGTCGATCCGCTTGCCGAGTACGTCCGCCCGGGTGCTTTCCAGTACGATCAGGATCACGTTGCGCTTGCGCCCGGCGATGATCGGCGTGCGCTCCGCAGGGAGCCCGCCGGAGAAGGTGAAATCACCGCCCAGGCCATCCTCGTCGATGCCGTTGTTCGGGATGTCCAGCGCATAAGGATGGCGCGCGGCGTCGAAGGGCTGGCGGTCGATCGGATGAGAATAGAGGCTCCAGCCGTCGCGGTCGAAATCGGTGGCTTCATGCAGGATCGTGGCGAAGAGCTGGACGGCGTTGAAGCGACTGAGCGCCGAGCGGGCATCGTCCACGCGGTTGGCCGCGAACAGCAAAAGCGCGACGGCGACGCAGGCGCCGATCCCGCGCCGCCAGCCGAGGCGGAAAACGTCCGGCAGCGGCGGCGCATTCCGCCAGCGTCGGCGCAAAGCCCACCAGCCAAATGCATAGACACAGACTGCGCCGAGCAGAGCGAAAGCGACGAGGCCGGCTTCGCTCAGCGTGTAGAGCAGCGCATCGACAAGGCTGCCGCCGCCCAGATTTCGGACGATCTGCAGGCTCATCGCATCGCTGAAATAGGCCAGCGCCTGATATTTGGCGATGGTCAGCCCGATCGCGCCGCCGCCGATCCAGAAGGCATAGTTGAAGTGGAAGAGGGCGCTGTCGCCGCGCCGGCCATGCAGCCGTCGCATCAGTCGGTAAAGCAAGGCGAAGAGCAGGATCTGGCAGGCCAGCAGCGCGGCGAAAAAGGCGCCGATCTCCAGCGGGGCGTCAAGCGCGCGGGACTGGCCGAAGCCGCCGCCGAACAGCCCGTATTTCCGCTCCGCCAGCGCCAGCTCGACGATCAGGGTGACGAGGATCACCGCGGGCAGGGTGAAGCGTGCGGGAAAGGTCGTCCTGCGGGGCATGGCGGCGCTCTAGCAGCCGTGCCTTAAGAGGATATGATCAGGCCTTGAGAACGCGCCAGCCGAGCCAGAGCCAGCCGGCGATCAAAGCGAGGCCGCCCAGCGGCGTCACCATGCCGAGCCAGCGCATGCCGGTGAGCGCCATCACATAGAGCGAGCAGGAGAAGAGCAGCACGCCCAATGCCATCAAAATCGCCACCGCGCGCGTGCCGGGCAGCGCCGCCGCGCCGATCGCGACCAAGGCGATGGCGTGCCAGAGATGATATTGAACGCCCGTATGCCACCAGGCCAGCGCTTCGGGATTGAGCCGTGCCTTCAGCCCATGCGCCCCGAACGCGCCCAGCGCCACGCCGAGTGCGCCGAGCATAACACCGAGCAGCAGTGCCGTTTTCGCTTCCTGTGTCATGGTCCATGCAATAGCGCGATGCAGCCGTGGCTAACAGCCTGTTAACGATTTCGCGGCATTTCGGCGTGATGGAACGGTCCGCGATTCCCGATCATGCCTGGCGCGCGAGCCATTATGCGGCGGTGCACGACATGCTGACCCGATTCTTCGATTCGTGTGCCCGCCAGTTTCCGGCCGGAATGGAGGGCGCGATCGGCCGCGCGCAGGCGCATTTCGCGCGAGCCGGCGACCGGGCGGCGCTCGGCCGGCTGGAGGCGATCTCGATCGCCATATTCCGTCTGCGCCAGTCGCTCCTCGCCCGCACCGAAACCGAATTCCGCGCCGCCGAGCGCGAGCTGGCCGATCTGGCCCGCAACTGGTTCCTCGAAGCGCCGATGTTTCCGGCGGAGACGATGCCGGCCCGCCGCGCCGCCTGAACGTATCCAAACGTCAGTCCAAGAACGGGCACGTCGGCACCAAGGTTCAGCATGTGCGACCATCTGCGCGATGGTGTGCCGCGCAATCCTGTTCGTTCCAAAAGACAGTTTCAGAGCCGGCGAAGCGGCGCCGAGGAACTTCGATAGAGCATTGCCTGCATTGGAAGTTAGGCGTGCGATCTGAAATCGACCCATAGCGATCGTTCGGGTGTCGGTCTAAGCACCTGCGATGCTCATTAGAAAGGCCGAAGCCGCAGATGCGGTCGCCGTTGCAGGCATTATCATGCCGACCATTTGCGAGGGCAGCACCTACGCGCTTGACCCTGACATGACCCAATCCGAAGCACTCGACTATTGGATGGGCGCGGATCGAGAAACCTTCGTGGCTGTGGATGACGGTGTCATCGTGGGCACATATTACATCCGTCCAAATCAGGCGGGCGGCGGAAGCCACGTCTGCAACTGTGGCTATATGACCGGCATTGCTGCCACAGGCCGAGGTGTCGCCCGCCGCATGTGCGAGCACTCGTTACAACATGCCCGAGCCACCGGCTTCAAGGCGATGCAGTTCAACTTTGTCGTCAGCACCAATGAGCGTGCGGTGCGCCTCTGGCAGTCGCTTGGGTTCCAGATTGCGGGACGATTGCCGTATGCGTTCGAGCATCCGCGCCACGGTTTTGTAGACGCCCTTGTGATGTATCAGGCGCTTTGACCAACGTTTGCCGACCACTCCCTGCAGCCGTTGGACCAGTCGTATCAGCATCCCGAGAGAGGCCGATCCGAAGGCGGCTCATCGCGGCGATTCCGCGCCAGTTGCAGCGCCCGTCACACAATGAACTTCCGGACCGCCGCACCGCCCGAACGGGTGATGCGGTTCAGGGCTGGCGTCGGAGCACCACCCCCATGCCAAGATCGAGCGAATTGTCATCGACCATCGTGACGGTCGATGTGCTGGAGCCCGTCATCCCGTCCTGATCGACATTGAGCTGCAATGCACATTGACGGGATTGCGGCCCTCCTTCGGGGCTGGCCGTCCAGGTTCCACGCATCTCATGGTCCTGCCATTGCGCGCCCGGATTGCGGTAGCGCATGTTCGTCTCGTAACGGCCGTCCGCGCCGAATGCGTAGCGATAATCCAGTTCCCGCGTCTCGCCGAGGAGATCGTGGGGCCCCTGCGCCGTCCATGTGCCGACCAGGAAGGCTTGGCAGCCTTGTGCGGACCCGGATTGTGCGGCGTCGACTTCAACGGGCTGGGCGGTTTCTATCGGCGTAGCCAGCGCGACATTCGTGACCATATCGGCTGCCATGCCATTCGCTTGCGGCTGATCGGCGCCAGCTTGTGCACAGCCGCTCGTGACCATCGCGGCGATCAGACCGATCCCGGTGAACAGTGCGATTCTCGTCATGCTTGGTCCCTCCTGCACGCGCTCAACGCATCATCAATGCGTACGATCCGATCGACTGACACCCCCTAACAGATATGCCGGCTTCCCGCTAAGACGCGCGGATGACCGACATTCGCAACATCGTGATCCTGACCGGCGCCGGCATTTCCGCCGAGAGCGGCCTTGCCACCTTCCGCGGGCCGGACGGGCTGTGGGAGGGGCATCGGGTGGAGGATGTGGCGACGCCCGAGGCGTTCGCGCGCGATCCGGTGCTGGTCCAGCGTTTCTACGATGCGCGGCGGGCGAATTTGAAGACGGTGGAGCCCAATGCGGCGCACCGGGCGCTGGGGCGGCTGGACGCGGAATGGCCCGGCGACCTGCTGATCGTCACGCAGAATGTCGACGATCTACACGAACGGGCCGGGGCGAAGCGCGTGCTGCACATGCACGGCGAATTGCGCTCCGCCTGGTGCCTGGCCTGCGATGGCCGCGCGCGTTGGGAGGAGGGGCTGAGCGGGCATCCCGCCTGTCCCGGCTGCGGCGCGGCGGGGCGGATGCGGCCCGACATCGTCTGGTTCGGCGAGATGCCATATGAGATGGAGCGGATCGACCGGGCGCTGATGGACGCCGACCTGTTCGTCTCGATCGGCACGTCCGGCAACGTCTATCCCGCAGCCGGCTTCGTTCAGACCGCGCGTTACGTGGGTACGCGGACACTGGAGATGAACCTCGATCCGAGCCTGGGCAGTTTTCATTTCCATGAGAGCCGCACCGGTCCGGCGGGCGTGCTGGTGCCGGAATGGGTTGAAGAGATGCTGAAATGATCGAGGGGAGCTGCCATTGCGGAGCGATCCGCCTGACCGTGCCCGAAGCGCCGGAGGATCTCGGCAGCTGCAATTGCTCGATCTGCCGCCGCACCGGCGGGCTCTGGGGTTATTATCGGCCCGACGAGGTGGATGTTCGCGATTCCAGTGCGCGACTGGTCGGCTATGTCCAGGGCGATGCGAGCCTGACCCTCTGGCATTGCGGCACCTGCGGCTGCACCACCCACTGGTCCCCGCGCGACCCGGCCTATGAGCGGATGGGGGTCAATTTGCGGATGTTCGATCCGGAGGTGTGGGAGAAGCTGCCGCGACGGCTGATCGACGGCGCGAACTGGTAGAAAAAGGAGAAAGCTGGATCCCGGATCAAGTCCGGGATGACGATATGAAAAATTCCCGTCATTCCCGCGAACGCGGGAATCCAGCTTTTCCTAGAGGCCGATGAGATGATCGTAGAGGTCGTCCCAGTCCGGATTTCCGGCCTCGATTAGTTCGATCTTCCAGTCCCTCCGCCATTTCTTCAGCGCTTTCTCCCGCGCGATGGCTTCTTCGATCGTGGGATATTCCTCGGCATGGACAAGGCGGACAGCACCATATTTCGCGGCGAACCTGGAGCCTTCTCCTTCGCGGTGCTGCCATATGCGCTGGGGTAGATTCGCCGTGACGCCGATATAGATCGTGCCGCGATAGCGGTTGGCGAGGAAATAGACCCAGCCGCCTTTCACAAGCTTAGCTGGATTCCCGCGTTCGCGGGAATGACGGGGAAGGGGGCAGTCTCACTCCACCCAGTCCAGCCCGATCTCCTGATACAGGCCGCGATCCTCTTCCCAGCGCGGATTGACCTTCACGTGGAGGAAGAGGTGGACCTTGCGGCCGAAGGCGGTGGCGAGTTCCTGGCGGGCGGCGGCGCCGATCGCCTTGATGCGGGCGCCGCCCTTGCCCAGCACGATCGCCTTCTGGCTGTCGCGGCCGACCAGGATCTGCTGGTGGATGACGACGGAGCCGTCCTTGCGCTCCTCATATTTTTCGGTCTCGATCGCGCTCGCATAAGGCAGCTCGTTGTGGAGCTGGAGATAGAGCTGCTCGCGGGTGATTTCGGCGGCCATCATCCGGTCGGTGGCGTCGGACACCTGGTCTTCCGGGAAATGCCACGGCCCTTCCGGCATCCGCGCGGCCAGCGTCGTCTTGAGGTCCGCGACGCCATCCCCCGTTGCGGCGGAGATCATAAAGATCTCCTCGAACGATCCGCGCCCGTCGAACTGGGTGACGAGGGTGAGCAATTCCTCCTTCTTCACCAGATCGACCTTGTTGAGGATCAGGATCTTGGGCTCGCGCCGGTCCTTCAGCACATCGAGCAGCTCGGTGACGCCGCGCTTCAGGCCCGCGCTGGCATCGACGACCAGGGCGATCAGGTCCGCATCCTGCGCGCTGCCCCAGGCGGCGGCGACCATCGCCCGGTCGAGCCGGCGCTTCGGCTCGAAGATGCCGGGCGTGTCGAGCAGCATGATCTGCGCCTCGCCCTCGATCGCGATCCCCATCAGGCGCACGCGGGTCGTCTGCGCCTTGGGCGTGACGATCGCGACCTTCTGGCCGACAAGGGCGTTGACGAGGGTGGACTTGCCCGCATTGGGCGCGCCGACGACGGCGACGAAGCCGCAACGCGTGGTCATTTCAAATCTCCCAGCAGCGCCTTCGCTGCCTCCGTTTCGGCTTCCTGTTTGGACAGCCCGGTGCCCGTCGCCTCGCCCAGGCCGTTCACGCTGACCGAGACGGTGAACCGTCGGGCATGATCCGGTCCGCTCATATCCACTACCCGATATTCGGGAGGACGGCGCTTGGCGGCGGCAGTCCATTCCTGCAACGCCGCCTTGGGATGTTTGGGCGGCGCGGAGAGGCGCGTCACGCGGTCCTTCCATGCGGCACGCACGAAGGCCTGCGCCGTCTTCAGCCCGGCGTCGAGGAAGAGCGCGCCGATCAGCGCCTCGACGATGTCGCCCAGCACGTTGTCGCTCTTGAACACGCCGTCGTCGATCGCCTGCTTGCCGAGGCGCAGATAGGAGGCGACGCCCATCTCCCGCGCGACGTCGGCGCAGACCTCGCGGGTGACAAGCGCGTTGAGCCGGTGCGAGAGCTTGCCTTCCGGCTCGTCCGGGTAGGTGTCGTAGAGCCAGCGCGCGACGACGAGGCCGAGCACGCGGTCGCCGAGAAATTCCAGCCGCTCATAATCCGGCCCGCCGTGGCTACCGTGAGTGAGCGCGCGCTCGAACAAGGCGAGGTCGTTCGGGCGGTGCCCGGTCGCGTCCGCGATCCAGTCGGCAAGGCCTTGCGTCACCAGGTCTCTCCCATCCGGTCCCAGCGCGCGGCGCCGAACCAGGTCCAGGGCTTACCCCATTCCGCCGATCCGTCCGTCGACCAGAAGGCGATCAGCGCGCGGCCGAGCAGGTGGTCGACCGGCAACAGGCCGACGCCGCCATCTTCGACCGAGAAGCGGCTGTCGAGGCTGTCGTCGCGATTGTCGCCCATCACGAAGATTTGGCCCTCCGGCACGACGACCGGCGCCATATTGTCGCCGGGACTGGCATCAGTCTGATCGAGCACTTCATAGCCACGCCCGCCCGGCAGCGTCTCGCGATAGCGGGGATAGGCGCACAGCGCGTTGCCCTCGCCATCGTCGAACCGTTGCGCGCCTTCGCGGGCGACGGCGCGGCAGGGGCTGTTGGGCGTGATCGGCATGGCGAAATCGGCGATGCGCTGGCGGGGCAGGGGGCTGCCGTTCAGGATGACGATACCGCGGCGCACCTCGATCGTGTCGCCGGGCAGGCCGATCACCCGCTTCACATAATCCTCCTCTTCCGGCCCCGGATAGCGGAAAACGACGATGTCGCCGCGCTCGGGCAGTCGGCCGAGGAAACGCCCGTCGAACCCGCCCAGGCCGAAAGGCATGGCGTAGCGCGAATAGCCGTAGGACCATTTAGAGACGAAAAGATGATCGCCGATCACCAGATTGGGCAGCATCGATCCCGACGGGATGCTGAACGGCGCGACGACGAAGCTGCGCAGGATCACGGCCGCGAGGAACAGCAGCAGGAAGAAGCGCAGCGTGTCCCACCAGCTTTCCGCCTTTTTCGCGGGCGGCGCGGCGTCGGCTTCGGCCGGGCTGTGGACGGGGACGTTCATCGCGCCGCTTTCGCTTGGGGGCGGCGGGCGGTCAAGCGTCAGAAGCAGGCGGCGATGAAGCCCGCGAGCCAGATCGGCGTGGCCTGGCTGTGCCACATGGCGAGGCCGGCCAGCGCGACCGGGACGAGCGCGAGCGGGGCGAGCCAGGGCAAAGCGCGCTTCATGCCGGCTGCGTCTGCCGCGCCGGCGCGTCGCGCACCGGCAGGTGGATGAGCGCGGCGAAGATGGCGAGCGCGATCGAGGCGCCCCAGGCCCAGTCGTAATTGCCGCTGCGGTCGAAATAATAGCCGGCGAGCCAGGCGCCGAAGAAGCTGCCGACCTGATGGCTGAGGAAGACGATGCCGTAGAGCGTCGAGAGGTAGCGCGTGCCGAACATCGTGCCGACCAGCCCGCTGGTGAGCGGCACGGTGCCGAGCCACAGGAAGCCCATCGCCCCGGCGAAGGCGAAGGCGGTGGCGGGCGTCAGCGGCAACAGCAGGAAGATGACGATCACCACGCCGCGCGCCGCATAGAGCGCGCTCAGCACGTAATTCTTGCGCCAGTAATCGCCCGAGAGGCCGAACAGGTAGGAGCCGAAGATGTTGAAGAGGCCGACCAGCGCCAGCGCCGTCGCGCCGACGGCGAGGCCGAGTCCCTTGTCGTCGAGATAGGCGGGGAAATGGGTGGCGATGAAGGCGACGTGGAAACCGCAGACGAAGAAGCCGAGATTGAGCAGCCAGTAGCGCGGATAGGCGGCGGCTTCGGCCAGCGCTTCGCGCAGCGACTGGCGCGGGCCTTCCTCCGCGCCGCTCTCCGGCTTGCCCGCGACGCCGATCGCCAGCACCGCGCAGACCGCGATCAGGCCGGCCAGCACAATGAGGGCGAGGCGGTAGCCGAGATCGGAGAGCAGCATCTGCGCGGCCGGCACGACCAGGAACTGGCCTAATGAGCCGCCCGCCGTGACGATGCCGAAGGCGAGCCCGCGCCGCTCCGCCGGCACCACCCGCCCGACCGCGCCGAGCACGATGACGAAGGTGGTGGCCGCCAGCCCGACGCCGACCAGAAAGCCGAGCGTCAAATGTAGCCCCAGCGCGCTGCCGACCAAGGCCGCGCCGAGCAAACCGATGATGTAGATCGCCGTCCCGCCCAGCACGACGCGGCCCGCGCCGTAGCGGTCGCCCAGCGCGCCGATGAAGGGCTGGGCGAGGCCAAAGACAAGGTTGGAGATGGCGATGGCGAGCCCGAAGCTCTCCCGCCCGATGCCGAGCGACACGCTCATCTGCGGCATGAACAGCCCGAACGCCTGGCGCACGCCCATCGCCAGGGTGACGATGAAGGCCGCGCAGACGATGACGATCCAGGGACGCTTCATGGTCATGCGCGCTGCCCCTATGCCATCTCGGCCCGTGCGTCACCCCGGCCTATGCGCGATGGCCGGGAGAAGGAGGCCGCATTGCGCGCCTAGCTATGGCCGCGCCGGCTCCCTAGATAGGCCCGATGACCGATACGCAATGGACTGCGCTCGCCGAACTGCCCCGGCACCGGCTTGCTGACCTGTTCGCCGTCGATCCTGATCGGCTGGAGCGCCTGACGATCGCGGAAGGCGGCATCCTCTTCGATTTCTCCAAGACCCATCTGGGCCGCGATCATCTCGACGCCTTCGCCGCGCTGGCCGAGGCGGCGGAGTTCGCGGCGCGGCGCAATGTGATGTTCGCAGGCGATCTCGCCAACCCCACCGAAGGCCGCGCCGCCGAGCATACGGCCGAACGCGGGGAGGGCGCGCCGGAGAGCGTCGCGATGGCGCGTCGCTTCCACGCCCGCATGCGCACGCTCATCGATGCGATTGAGGCGAATGCGTTCGGATCCGTACGCCATATCCTTCACATCGGCATTGGCGGTTCGGCGTTGGGGCCGGATCTGCTGGTCGATGCGCTGGGGCGGAATGCCAGGCGCTATGACGTCGCGGTCGTCTCGAACGTGGATGGCACGGCGCTGGAGCAGGCGGTGGCGGATTTCGATCCGCATGCGACCCTGCTTGTCATCGCGTCCAAGACTTTCACCACCGCCGAAACCATGTTGAACGCCCGGTCCGCATTGGCCTGGATGGATGAGCATGGCGTGATCGACTCGCTCGGTCGGACGGTCGCGCTCACCGCCAATCCCGACAAGGCGCTGGAATTCGGCGTGGACGAGACGCGGATCCTGCCATTCTCCGAAACGGTGGGTGGGCGCTGGTCGCTCTGGTCGTCGATCGGCTTTCCGGCCGCGCTCGCGCTCGGCTGGGATGCGTTCGAGGAGCTGCTGGAGGGCGCGGCGGCGATGGATCGCCATTTCCGCCTCGCGCCGCCGGAGCGCAATGCGCCTTTGCTGGCCGCCTTCGTCGATCGCTATTACGCCAATGTCGCGGGCGCGGCGACGCGGGCGGTCTTCGCCTATGACGAGCGGCTGCGGCTGCTCCCCGCTTATCTCCAGCAGCTCGAGATGGAATCGAACGGCAAGTCGGTGAAGCTGGACGGGATGCCCGCCGGCCGCGCCACCGCGCCGATCACCTGGGGCGGGGTGGGCACCGACGCGCAGCATGCCGTCTTCCAGCTCCTGCATCAGGGCACGCATGTCGTGCCCGTCGAGTTCGTCGCCGCGATCGAGCCGGGCGATCACCTCGACCCCGATCATCATTACCAGCTGCTCGCCAATGCCTTCGCGCAGGGGGCGGCCTTGATGGCCGGACGGACGGCGGACGATCCACACCGTAACTATCCGGGCGACCGGCCCTCGGCGACGATCCTGCTCGACCGGCTCGATCCCGCCACATTGGGCGCGCTGCTTGCCTTCTATGAGCATCGCACTTTCGCCAATGCCGTGCTGCTCGGCATCAATCCCTTCGATCAGTTCGGCGTCGAGCTGGGCAAGGAAATGGCGCGGGCAATGGACGAGGATGACGCCACCGCGTTCGATCCTTCCACAGAGGCGCTGATCGCGCGGGCGTTTGGAGACCAGCCGGAATGAGCAAGACCTACGATTACGACCTTTTCGTCATCGGCGCTGGATCGGGCGGCGTGCGCGCCTCGCGCATCGCCGCTTCGCACGGTGCGCGAGTTGCCGTTGCCGAGGAATTCCGCGTCGGCGGCACCTGTGTGATCCGTGGCTGCGTACCGAAGAAGCTGCTCGTCTACGGCGCACATTTCGCCGAGGATCTGCAGGATGCGCGGCGCTTCGGCTGGGATGTATCGTCCTGCACCTTCAACTGGCCGGTGCTGCGCGACAATGTGCTGTCGGAGGTCGAGCGGCTGGAGGGCATCTATAATGATATTCTGGACCGCCACGATGTCGAGACGATCGCGCAGCGCGCCACCGTCTCCGGCCCCAACGAGGTCACGTTGGCGGACGGCACGAAGATCAGCGCCGGCACGATCCTGATCGCGACCGGCGCCCATCCGGTGATCCCCGACGTGCCGGGCGCGGAACATGGCATCACCTCCAACGAGGTCTTCCATCTGGAAAAAATGCCCAGGCGGGTGGTGATCGCCGGCGGCGGCTATATCGCCAACGAGTTTGCCGGCATCTTCCATCAGTTTTCATGCCACGTGACACTGGTGAACCGGGGCGACCGCATCCTGCGTTTCTATGACGAGCAGATCCGCGACCGGCTGCTCCAGATCTCGCTGAC
>CAYTMM010000040.1:15785-27649 GCA_964438875.1 uncultured Sphingosinicella sp.
CTGACCAAGGGCATCGATTTCAAGTTCAATGCGCCGATCGAACGGATCGAGAAGCTGGAGGATAGCAGCCTGCGCGTCCATCTCGCCGGGCAGGATCCGATCGAAGCGGACCTGTTCCTGTGGGCTGTCGGGCGCGCGCCGAACACAGCCGGGCTCGGGCTGGAGGAAGCGGGGGTCGAACTCGGCAGGAACGGCGCGATCCTGGTCGACGAGGACAATCAGAGCTCGCTGCCCAGCATCTATGCGATCGGCGACGTGACCGACCGGGTCCAGCTTACTCCCGTCGCGATCCGCGAGGGCCATGCCTTCGCCGACACTGTGTTCGGCAACAAGCCGACCCGGGTGGATTACGAGAATATCCCCTCGGCCGTGTTCAGCCATCCGCCGATCGCCGGCGTCGGCATGACGGAAGGCGATGCGCGCAACAAGCTGGGATCGGTGCGGACCTACACATCCGATTTCCGGCCGATGAAGCATGTGCTGGCGGGGCGCAATGAACGGTCGCTCTACAAGCTGGTCGTGGACGACAGCACCGACAAGGTGGTCGGCCTCCACATGATCGGCCCCGACGCCCCCGAAATCCTCCAGGCCGCCGCGATCGCGGTGAAGGCCGGCCTCACCAAGGCCCAGTTCGACGAGACGATCGCGCTGCACCCGACCATGTCGGAGGAACTGGTGCTGATGCGCTGAGGGGGTGGCGAGGCCCGCGCCGAGCAATTAGGCTCGACGGTCGACAGGGGAGGAGTCGTTGGGCGCATACCGGATCGCGATGCTCGCCGCGCTGTTGGTGGCAGCGGATGCCCGCGCGACCCAGGCCGATCCCGCCTCGGCTCAGGCGCGTTGGGAAGTCGATTACGGGGATCGTCAATGCCGCCTGTCACGCACCACGGGGGGCGCCGATCCGGTCGTGCTGAGCTTCCGGCTCGATTATATGGGCGAGAATATGGGGGCGGTTCTTATCAATCCGTCCTGGACGTTCGAGACGAGCCTCGCGCGTCGTGTCGACATCGTATTGCATCCGGGAGGCGAACGTTGGTCTCACGACGCGGGCGACGAACGCGTTCCCGATCGCGGCTACCGTTTCCTGCGCATCAACGCGATGGATGCGTCATTGCTGGACGGGATGGCCCGGTCGGAGTCGTTCGCGCTGGAGGCCGAGGGGCGGGAGCTTTTTCGCCTCGACATTCCCGAGGCCGAACGCGCGGTCCGCGCATTGCGTGACTGCAACGACGATCTTCTGCGCGGCTGGGGCGTCGATGTCGCGCAGCTCAGAGCTGTCCGCGAACGCCCGCGGATGACCAGGCGCTGGGCAACTCATAATGACTATCCGGCCGATGCTTTGCGCCGCCGGGTGAGCGGGACGGTCGTCGTCCGCTTCACGGTGGGCGTGAATGGCCGCGTCACCGATTGCGCAGTGCTGGAATCGAGCGGCGACGAGGGGCTGGACCGAGGCACGTGCGCCCTGGCGCGCCAAAGAGGGCGATACAGCCCCGCGATCGGCGCGGACGGCGCGCCGGTGCCGTTCCCGATCGTCATGCAGGTCCGCTGGAGGATTTTCTGACGCGCATGTCCCGATCGTCCGTGGATATCCTCGTCATCGGCGCCGGCCATAACGGCCTCGCCTGCGCCTGGTATCTCGCGTCGCGCGGCCTCAAGGTCACGGTGCTGGAATCGCGGTCCGTGGTCGGCGGGGCGGCGGTGACCGAGGAATTCCATCCCGGCTTCCGCAATTCGACGGCGAGCTACACGGTCGGGCTGCTCAACCCCACGATCATCCGCGACATGCGGCTCTACGAGCACGGCCTGAAAGTCGTCCTGCGCAAGACCGACAATTTCCTGCCGACGCTCGGCCCGGACCATCTCCTCGCCGGGCGCGAGGGGCTGACGAAACGGGAGATCGCGCGCCTGTCGCCGCAGGACGCGGAGAATTACGACGCCTATGCCGCCGCGCTGGACGCGGTGGTGGGCGTGGTGCGGCAATGGCTGCTGCGCGCGCCGCCCAATGCCGGCGGCGGGATCGGCGATCTGATGGCGCTGCTCAAGCTCGGCGGCGGGGTGGGGCGGCTTCCCCTCGACGATCAGCGGCACATCGTGGACGTCTTCACCAAGTCCGCCGCCGAGATCCTGAACCGCTATTTCAGCCACGATCTCGTCCAGGCCCTGTTCGGCTTCGACGCGGTGGTCGGCCATTATGCCAGCCCCCATGCGCCGGGCAGCGCCTATGTCCTGCTCCACCATGTCTTCGGCGAGGCGGCGGGGGCGGCGGGCGCCTGGGGCCACGCGATCGGCGGGATGGGCGCGATCACGCAGGCGATGGCCAAGGCCTGCCGCGAGGCCGGTGTCGAGATCGTGCTTGATGCGCCGGTCGAGGAGATCATCGTCGAACAGGGCAAGGCGGCCGGCGCCGTCGCGGGCGGCAAGGCGTATCGCGCCAAGGCGGTCGCGGCGGGGGTGAATCCGAAGCTGCTTTTCGACCGGCTGCTCCCCGCAGGCGCGGTCGAGCCGGAGATCGAACGGCGCATGGCCGGCTGGGCCAGCGAATCCGCGACCTTCCGGATGAATGTCGCGCTCAGCGAACTGCCGCGTTTCACGTCGAAGCCGGAGCCGGGCGATCATCTCACGGCCGGTATCATCATGGCTCCGTCGCTCGATCATATGGACCGGGCGTATCTGACCGCGCGGACCGAGGGCTATTCGAAGGAGCCGATCGTCGAGATGCTGATCCCCTCGACGCTCGACGACAGCCTCGCCCCGCCGGGCGCCCAGGTCGCCAGCCTGTTCTGCCAGCATTTCCCCTATGCGATCCACGACGGCTGGGACGCGCGGCGCGAGGAGGTGGCGGATCACATCATTGCCTATGTCGATCGCTATGCGCCCGGCTTCGCGGCCAGCATCGTGGGACGGCTCGCTTTGTCCCCGCTCGATCTGGAGCGCCGCTTCGGCCTGGTCGGTGGCGATATCTTCCACGGCAAGATGGGGCTGGACCAGCTCTTCTCGATGCGCCCTATGCTGGGCCATGCCGATTATCGCATGCCGCTGCCCGGCCTTTACCTCTGCGGGTCCGGCGCGCATCCCGGCGGCGGCGTCACCGGCGCACCGGGACACAATGCGGCGGCGGCGATCCTGAAGGACCGACGCCGGCTCGGAGTCAAATGATCGGGTGGCGCTCCCAGTTCGCTTTATCGGCGCGGCCGTGCAGCTTGGCATGGAGCCGGTTCATCGTGTCGCTGCCGGTCTTCACGAACAGGAAAGGGAAGATGGCGTGGACCAGGCAGGCGATGCCGCCGCCGATCATCCGCACGCCGAACCATGCCGCGTGGCCGAAATGCCGGCCATAGCTTTCGCCCACCTCTCGCGGATGATCGGTAAAAGGATTTTGCGGCATGAGCTATCCTTTTAGAATAATATTATTGCTATCGGCGTTTATATTGGAAGTTTATAGCGCACATCTGCACTCCCTTCCAGTGCGAAAATATCACCTCTATATGACCTTGACGTAAACGTAAGGGAAAATGCGGCCATGGCTGAAGCCTATATCGTCGAAGCGGTGCGCACCGCCGGGGGCAGGCGCGGCGGCGCGCTGAAGGACTGGCATCCGGCCGATCTGGGCGCGCGCGTGCTCGACACTCTGATCGACCGTACCGGAATCGATCCGGCGGCGATCGACGATGTGGTGATGGGCTGCGTCAGCCAGGCGGGAGAGCAAAGTTTCCATATCGGCCGCACTGCCGTCCTCGCCTCGAAGCTGCCGCAGAGCGTGCCGGCCGTCACCATCGATCGGCAATGCGGCTCATCGCAGCAGGCGATCCATTTCGCGGCGCAGGCGGTGATGTCGGGGACACAAGACATGGTGATCGCCGCGGGCGTCGAATCAATGACGCGCGTGCCGATGGGCCTGCCTTTCACTCTGCCGATGCAGCAGGGGATCGGCACCGGACCGTTCCCGAAAAGCGTGCAGGACCGCTTCGGCGTCGCCATGTTCAGCCAGTTCGACGGGGCCGAGATGATCGCGGAGAAATACGGCTTCTCGCGCGAGGAACTGGATGCCTTTGCGCTGGAGAGTCATCGCAAGGCCGCGCGCGCGACCCAGGCCGGCGATTTCGCGGACGAGATCGTGCCGGTCGAGATCGAGGGCGGCGAGCATGGAGCCGACGAAGGCGTGCGTGGGGACGCGACTCTGGAGAGCATCGGCGCGGTGAAATTGTTGCGCGAAGGCGGCCGGATCAGCGCCGCCAACGCCTCCCAGGTCTGCGACGGGGCGAGCGGCGTGCTGATCGTGAACGAGGCGGCGCTCAAGACTCACGGCCTCACGCCGCTGGCCCGCATCCACAATCTCACCGTGACGGCCGGCGATCCCGTCATCATGCTGGAGGAGCCGATCCCGGCCACCGCGCGCGCCTTGTCACGCGCCGGCATGCGGATCGAGGATATCGATCTCTACGAGGTGAACGAGGCCTTCGCGCCGGTGCCGCTGGCCTGGCTGCGCGAGACCGGCGCGGACCCGGCGAAACTCAACGTCAATGGCGGGGCGATCGCGCTCGGCCACCCGCTCGGCGCGTCCGGCGCGAAGCTGATGGCGACACTCGTATATGCCCTGAAGAATCGCGGCCTGCGCTACGGCCTTCAGACGATGTGCGAAGGCGGCGGCATCGCCAATGTGACGATCGTCGAGCGGCTCTGACGCTTAATCCCGACAAAGCCAGAGTTTGTTACCTCTTTGTTGAAACACCACCGTTCGGGCTGAGCCTGTCGAAGGGCTGTCCTTCTTCCTCGGCGAAAAGAAAGGGCAGGGCTTCGACAGGCTCAGTCCGAACGGGTTTGTGATTCAACCCAATCGAAACTTGCTTCAACCCCGCGCAATCCGGGCCAAAGCTTCGTCCAGCGCCGACAGGAATCGCGAGCGGTCGGCCTTCGCGAAGGGCGCCGGCCCGCCGCCGATCCCGTCCGCGCCGGCGCGCAGATCGGCCATGATCGCACGGGTCGCGATCGCGCCGCCGATCGATGCGGTGGTGAAAGGCTTGCCGTTCGGCGCGATCACCGCCGCACCCGCCTTCAGGCAGCGGTCGGCGAGCAATATGTCGGCGGTGACGACTACAGCGCCCTCGCGCGCCTGCTCGGCGATCCAGTCGTCCGCCGCGTCGAAGGCGTCCGACACCACGACGCGCTCGATCAGCGGATGCTCCGGCACTCGGATCCGCGCATTGCTGACGATCCGCACCGGCGCCTCGCGCCGCCACGCGACCTTGTACACCTCGTCCTTCACCGGACAGGCATCGGCATCGACCAGGATGACGGGGGTGGGCATGGCAGGGCGCTTAGCCGGTTTGGGCGGCGCGGCTCAATGGCGGTTGTGGGCGCATCCGCGTCGTAAAACACGTTCGGCTTAGGTTACATCGACCGTGCACTGGCATCCCTGACCAGATGTATTGCTCGCCGGATCGCCCATAGGCCGACGAGCAGCATGGAGCTTAACGCAACGATGTAGAACGTGCCCGATGCTTTTGCGGGACCATGTAATTGATGGTCCACGGTTTCCACCAGCAACACCAGCACGAACCCACAGAACACGCCCCAGGCCGCGATGTGCCAGCATGCCCCTTCGCGTGGCGCGCGCCATGCTGCAAAGGCGAGAGCGGCGGCAACCAGCAGCTCATCAAATGCCATGGGAACGAACCTGGCACTGCCCCAGAACCGAGCGACTTCACTGGCGGACAGTAGGATGGCGACCAGATAGGCGAGCCAGTTCAGCATGCTCATGGGCTATCGATAGGCCACGATATGTTCGTTGGGAACCCGCTGAGCCGTTGGCCGACACGGGCCGATTTCAGGCCGTCCGCTTATCGCTTCCAATGTAGGAAATGCTCTGTCAGGCTCGCCCCCGGCTCGGGTTCAGCCCCGGCGCGCCGGTTCTTTGAAATGTTCAGCCCGATCGTCCTGGCAACGACCCCGCCAAAACACCCCTCACCCTGACAACACAGTAAACTTAGCACAGAGAGGATCGGCTGCTGGTTGCCCGTTCGAAATGCGCGCGTCTGGATCCGCGACTTAGCCGTCCACCCAGCCCGTGCCGTTGGACCAGCGCGGATGGGTGCCGCTCTTGCGGCCGAAGCCGGGGCGGCGGGTGTCGCCGATATGGGGGGCGGGCAATTCGGGTGCGCTGGTGAAAGCGTCGAGCGCCGCACTGTCCAGTTCTTCCTCGAACTCGACGCCGGCCTGGTTGCCGGAAATCCAGGCGATCTCGCCGAACACGTCGGCTTCGCCGCGCTTCAGCATCACGTCGGTGCCGATCATCGGCAGTTCCGCGCCTTCGATGCGCGCGCCGCCGGCGGAAAGATCGCGGATGCGGACCTGATAGTCCCTGGTGACGGTGCAGAGCCGGGCCGACAGGATCATCAACTGGCGCGGCCATTGCCGGCGGCAACCGACGCCGTTTTCGAACGCCATGTTGAGAATGCGGCTGCTGCTCACTGAAACCCCCGTGAAATTGCGATGTCGCGGTTTATGCGCCGTAAACCCTAATCCCGGGTTAAGTACGCGCCCGAAACGTCGTTCGCGCACGCGCGAGCCTTGCGGAGCAGGGCGTCTGCCTTCTAGGGATCTCCGCGAAGGAGATTTGCAGATGAAGCTCGATTCCTCGATCGCTGCCGTCGTCACCGGCGCCGCCTCCGGCCTCGGCGAGGCCACCGCCCGGGCGCTGGCCGCCAAGGGCGTGAAGGTCGCCGTTTTCGATCGTGACGCCGATCGCGGCGCCAAGGTCGCCGAAGAGATTGGCGGCATCTTCGCGCAGTGCGACGTGACGTCCGACGAAGCGGTGGACGCGGCCTTCGCTGCGGCGCGCGCGGCGCACGGGCAGGAGCGGATCTGCGTCAATTGCGCGGGCGTCGCCAATGCGGTGAAGACGGTCGGCCGCGACAAGGAGACGAAGGCGGTCAAGCGCTATCCGATCCACCAGTTCGAACTGGCGATCCAGATCAACCTGATCGGCACCTTCCGCGTGCTCGCCGCTTCCGCCGCCGGCATGGCCGATCTCGATCCGCTCGAGGATGGCGAGAAGGGGCTGATCGTCAACACCGCGTCGGTCGCGGCGCAGGACGGGCAGATCGGCCAGGCCGCCTATTCCGCGTCCAAGGCCGGCGTGCTCGGCATGGCGCTGCCGATCGCGCGCGATCTGATGGGCGAGGGGATCCGGGTGAACACGATTCTGCCCGGCATCTTCAAGACACCGATGATGGCGATGATGCCGCAGAACGTGCAGGACGCGCTCGCCGCCCAGGTGCCCTTCCCGAAGCGGCTTGGCACCGCCGAGGAATATGCGCGCCTGGCCGTCTTCATGGCGGAAAATGTCTATATCAACGGCGAATATGTCCGGCTCGACGGCGCCATCCGGATGGCGCCGCGATAAGGATTGGCTTGATGCACTATGCCGGCCCGCACCCCCATCCGGCTTCCCAACGACAGCTTATGCTATGGGAGGCCGGGTGGGGGTGCGGGCCGTTGCCGCTTCAGTGAAGCTGAAAACGCCTCAGCCCCGCTCCGGTACATAGGCGGTGCACTCGACCTCGACGAGCGCGCCACGGGCCAGCCCGTCCGCGCCGAGCGCGCTGCGGGCCGGCCGCCGGGCGGGATCGAAATAGGTGACGTAGACGCGGTTGAAGGCCGGCCAGTCGTCCATGTCATCGAGCATGACGAGACAGCGGACCACGTCGTTGAACGAGGCGCCGGCATTGGTCAGCACCTCGCGGATATTCTCCATCACCTGCCGGGTCTGCGCCTCGATCCCCGCCGGCAGGGTGCCGTCGGCGGTGCTGCCGATGCTGCCGGACAAATAGAGCATGTCGCCGGCCCGCACTGCGGCGGAGAAAGGCGGCGCACCGTCGGGCCCGCGCAGCGCGGCTGCGGCGGCGCCGGGGACGGGATGATATTGCAGGTCGGGGCGCTGGGCCGGCGCTGGGCCGGCCTGGATCGCCATCATGCCCGCCACCACAATCGCGATCAGTATCTTTCCCATCATATCCCCTTTCCGTGTGCTCCGCCTCGGCCAGCCTATCGCCATCGGCAAATAAATCCATGCCGCCTCTTGCACTTCAGGGCGCTGTAGCGGGCGGCGCGAAGGACAGGCGGATGAGGTGGGCGGCGACATTGGCCGCCTGCGGCTCGGGCAGCTCGGCGGCGGCGCGATAGGCAGTGACGCCGCTGCGGCATTGCTGCGCAGCATCGGCAGGCGGCGGCCGGTTCGGCAATTCGGGATCGAGCCGCTCCATTCCGGCCAGCCACGCCGCGACATCCTCGCGCGCGAGACCGCCGCGCGAGGCTTCCGCGCCTTCGCCGGCGCGGGCGGCGCGAAACATCAGGGCGTTCATCCGTCCGACGGCGCGCGTCGCGGATTCGGGCATGCGCGCCGGATCGGGCACGCCTTGGGTCACGAACTGCGCGCAGAGCTGGGGATTCACCCGCTGCAACTCCTCCGCCAGATCGGCGATAGCGCCGCCCAACGCGTGCAGGTCCGCCACGGGCGCATCGCTGATCGCCTGGCTGCGCGCGGCCAGGAATTCGCGGATGTCGCCAATCGCCGCGCGATCCGCCGCCGCCTGGCCCTCATTGTCGGTGACGCTGGCGATGCGGGTGAGGAATGCGGCATAGTCCTCGGGATAGGTTTCGCGGAACGCCGCCGCCGTGTCGGCGAGGTCCGCGCGCTCGCCGAAGCGTGCTTCCACCGATTGCGGCGTGCTGCCCCGGCTCAGCAGGAAAGCGACGAACAAGGCGAAGGGGATGCCGAACAGCGCGATGACGAGCCAGCCGGGAATCGCGCGTTTCGGTTTCGTCTTCGGTGCTTCAGTCATATTCGTCTCCAGCTTCTGGCTTTCCCGTCGCGTGCCGGGGTCCCGCGGTCAAGCATGGCTGACTTTGCGACGGCTTCGTTCTAGCGTCCCCCGCAATGACATGACGAGGATGCCCCGATGCTCGATCTCTCCCGTCGCTTCGCCTATTTCGAGGAGCATGACTTGTTCCGCGATCAGGTCCGCAAATTCTTCGATCGCGAGCTGACGCCGCATCTGGAGCGCTGGGAGGCGCAGGGCGAGATCGACCGGGAGTTCTGGCGCAAGGCGGGCGAGGCGGGTCTGCTCTGCCCGAACGTGGCGGAGGCTTATGGCGGGCTCGGACTCGATTTCGGCTACAATGCGGTGATCGACGAGGAACTGGGCTATCTTGGCTCCACCGCCGGCATCGGGCTGCATTCCGATATCGTCGCGCCGTATATCGAGCATTATGGCTCCGAAGAGCTGAAGCTTCACTGGCTGCCCCGGATGATCTCCGGCGAGACGCCGACCGCGATTGCGATGACGGAGCCGGGCGCAGGCTCCGATTTGCAGGGCATCCGCACCACCGCGATCAAGGATGGCAGCGATTATATCCTCAACGGCTCCAAGACCTACATCACCAACGGCCAGCATGCCGAACTGGTGATCGTCGTCGCCAAGACCGATCCGGGTGAGGGGGCGAAGGGTACGTCGCTGATCCTGGTCGAAGCGGACCGGCCCGGTTTCCAGCGCGGACGCAATCTCGACAAGATCGGCCTGCACGGACAGGACACGTCGGAATTGTTCTTCCAGGATGTGCGGGTGCCGCAATCCAATCTGCTCGGTGCGGAGGGGATGGGTTTCGCTTATCTCATGAACCAGCTCCCGCAAGAGCGGCTCAACATCGCGGTCGGGGCGCAGGCTTCGGCGCAACGCGCCTTCGACGAGGCAGTGAAGTTCACCAAGGAACGCAAGGCGTTCGGCAAGACCGTGTTCGAGTTCCAGAATACCCGCTTCACGCTGGCCGATCTTCAGGCGAAGCTCCAGGTCGGCTGGGCACATCTCGACTGGGCGCTCGCCCGGCACATGGCGGGCAAACTGACGCCGGACGAAGCGAGCGCGGCCAAGCTGTGGCACACCGAGCTGCAATGGGAGGTGTGCGATGCGAGCCTCCAGCTTCATGGCGGCGCCGGTTACATGAACGAATATCTGATCGCGCGGCTGTGGCGCGATGCTCGCGTCACCCGCATCTTCGGCGGCACCAACGAGATCATGAAGGAAGTGGTCAGCCGGGCGATCTGACGCTCAGCAATATTCCCGCCCGAACGCAACTGCTGCGCCGAGCAGGCCCGGCTCCGGATAGGTCGCCAATACGACCGGCACACGCTGCATGCGCTCCCGGTAGCGCCCCTTGGCGGTGAAGCGGGCGGCGAAGGCGGGGGCGCGGAGCAGATGGGCGACGCGGTTGGCGAGGCCACCGGTGATCGCCACGCCCATTGCGCCGTGGGCAAGGCTGATGTCTCCCGCGGCGGCGCCAAAGCAGCGGACCAGGACGTCGAGCGCATGGGCGGCGATCGCGTCATTGCCGTCGATCGCGGCGCTCCACAGATCGGCGGCATTGTTCGGCCCGATCTCGGTCGCGCCGCCGAGATGGCGGTAGATATCGATCAGGCCGGGGCCGGAGACGATCCGCTCGATCGAGGCGCGGCCGTACAACTCGACCAGGGCGTCGGATAGCCCCTCCTCCTCGGGATCGAGCGGCGCGAAGGCGACATGAGCGGCCTCGGTTTCGATCACCGTCACCTTGCCGTTGCGGCGCGAGAAGAGCGCGACGCCGAGCCCGGTGCCAGGACCGAGCACGCTGACCACGCCATCGTCCGGCAAGGAGCCCGGCCCGGCGACAGGCTCCAGTTCGTCCGGTCCCAGGATCGATACGGCATGGGCAACCGCACCGAAATCGTTGAGCAGCAGCAGCCGGTCGAGGCCCAGCGCATCGGCGATCGTGAGACGCGGGATGCGCCACGCGCTGTTCATGAATCGTAGCGTCTCACCCTCGATCGGGGCAGCGATGGCAAGCGCGGCGTCCTGCGGCAGCGGCTCTCCGCAGTCCTGTGCGAAGCGCGCCCAAGCTGCTTCGAGCCCGTCATGCTCGCGCGTGCGGTAGCGTTTCATCGGCCCGATTTCGGGGTGGCCATCGCTCAAGGCCGCGATGGCGAAGCGGGCATGCGTGCCCCCGATATCGCCGACGACGATCTTCATCGGCGGTTGCGGCGTCCCTCGATCAATGCGTCGACAAGGCTGGGATCGGCCAGCGTCGAGGTGTCGCCGAGCGATCCGAACTCGTTCTCCGCGATCTTGCGCAGGATGCGGCGCATGATCTTGCCGGACCGCGTTTTTGGCAGGGCAGGCGTGAAGTGGATAAGGTCCGGCGAAGCGATCGGGCCGATCTCGGTGCGGACATGCGCACGCAATTCCGCCTCCAGCTCCGCGCTGCCTTCGACGCCGGCGATCAGGGTGACGTAGCAATAGATGCCCTGGCCCTTGATGTCGTGCGGATAGCCGACCACGGCGGCCTCGGCGACGAGATCGTGGCTGACGAGGGCGCTTTCGACCTCGGCGGTGCCCATGCGGTGGCCGGAGACGTTGATGACGTCGTCGACCCGGCCGGTGATCCAGTAATAGCCGTCCGCGTCCCGGCGGCAGCCGTCGCCGGTGAAATATTTCCCGCGATAGGAACTGAAATAGGTCTGGGCGAAGCGGTCGTGATCGCCATAGACGGTGCGCATCTGGCCGGGCCATGAGCGGGTGATGCACAGATTGCCGGACGTCGCGCCCTCCAGAACGCCGCCGTCCGCGTCGACCAGTTCGGGCACCACGCCGAAGAAGGGCTTGCCAGCCGATCCCGGTTTCATGTCGTGCGCGCCGGGCAGGGTGGTGATCATCACCCCGCCGGTTTCGGTCTGCCACCAGGTGTCGACGATCGCGCAGCGCTCCTCGCCGACGACGCGGTGATACCAGAGCCACGCTTCGGGATTGATCGGCTCGCCCACCGATCCGAGCAGACGG
>CAYTMM010000041.1:0-10310 GCA_964438875.1 uncultured Sphingosinicella sp.
GGGTGTCGGCGTCGGCGTCGGCGTGGGTGTCGGTGTCACACGGACAACGGGACGCCCGAAGGAGGACACTGCGAACAGATAGCCGCGCGCCGATGTCAGCGTTCCGAGCTCGATGGTGATCGGATAGTCGCCCGGCGGCGAGTCGATCGTCGCCGTCGTCGACAGGATCGGAGCACCGGTAATGTCTCCGGCCGCGCTCTGCCCAGTGAGGAAGCCGAGCAGTCCCCAGGGGAGCGTCGGATTGGGCTGGCCGACCCCGCGCGTCACCGTATTGGAAGACACGGTCAGCACCGGACGTTCGGCAAAGATGATGTAATTCTGGGTAGCGGACGGCAGGCTCGCCGGCGGATTGGCGGAAAAGCTCAGCGGGAAGAGGAATTCGGACGTGCCCTCCAGGCCCGTGCCGACATTGTCCTGGTCATACCAGTTGCGCTGGATGATCGCAGGGCCGTCGAGGAACGGGCCGCCCGGATTGCCGGCAATCCTGTCCAGATAGACCAGATATCGCCCACCTCCCGTCAGGGACATGACAGACTTGTCGCCTTCGTTAAAGAGCGCGTTCGCAGCGATCAGGATCGCGTCGCCGGCGCCGGAGGCCTCCAATACCGTCCCGCGATTGATGGTGACGAAATTGTCGCTGCCACCTGTGGTGTTGAGCACGGTTATGCTCCGCCCGCGGATGGAATTGAGCGTGATATCGCCGGGCCGGCGCGTGCTCGTTCCCGGTCCGGCCATCTCGATCCGGACGTCGCCCGTGCCCGCGTCCAGCAGCCCGGACGCCGTCATCAGGATGCGAGCTATGCCGGAGCCGCGGCCGGCGGCCAGAGCCTCGGGATCATTTGCGAGCAGCGAGATGTTGCCATTGTCGGTGACGATCCTGGCACCGATCAGGATGCCGCGGCCGGCCTGGAGCGACAGATCGCCGCCATCGCCGTTCGGATTGTCCACGATGATATCGCTGTAGACGAACAGGTCGCGGTTCGCCTGGAGGATAAGCGAGGTGCCGCTATTGAGAATGTTCGTGATCGAGTCCGGTCGGATGGTCACGTCGGTCTGCGGATCGTCCCCATAGGCGATTCCGGGCAATGGGCCGCCCGGAGCCGCACTGGCGCCGACCGCGCCCAGATTGAACAGATAGACCGCGCCGCTCTGCGGCGCGCGATTGCCCACGCCGGCGGCGTTGGATGCGCCGACCGCAAGGCGTTGGCCGTCCAGACTGACGCCGGAACCGAACTGGTCGCCCGCGTCCAGGCCGCCCACGACGAAGCCGCTGTCATTCGGCCCGCCGATCCGCCCGTCGGACCGCAATCCCTCGAACCCCGGGCCGGTGAAGCTGAACAGCTGGACCAGGCCGGTCAGGGTGCCGGCGGTATTCCCCTGGCCTTGCGCCTGGCCGACCACAAGGCGATTGCCGCTCAGCGCGATCGCGCGGCCGAAATTCGCATTGGCCGGAAGGAGATCCAGCGAGACGTCGTTGGGGCCATTGTAACCGACGCCGATACGAGCCGCCAAAGCGGGATTGCCGAACAGCAAATCGTCGAACGTGATCAGCCACACCGAGCCAGAAGTGCTGGATCGGAAGCCGGCCGCCCCGCTGTCGTTCGGCGTGCCGATCGCCAGCCGCGTCCCGTCGAGCGCGACGGCAACGCCGCCGTCGAACGCGCCGGTATAGGCGGTGGCGAAATCCGTAACCGCAATGGGATTGCCGGGTCCGATCTGGCGGACCAGCTGGGCATTGGTGAGGCCAGGCCCGAAAGTGAAGAGTCCAACCCCGGCGCGGCCGATGCCGCCGCCCGATGTGCCTATCGCCAGGCGATTGCCATCGAGCGAGATGTTGAGACCCGATCCGTAATAGAGGCCGGGCGTGCTGGAGGCGCTCCAGTCATAATCGTTGACGCCGGTATAGCCCCAACCCATCGTCCCGACATGCCGGCCGCCATTGAAGGCGAGATCGTCGAAGGTGAACAATCTTACCGCGTCCACCGCCAGCTCGAGCGAATTGTCCGCGCCGCGATCGCCGCGCGCCGTGACCACGAGGTTCAGGCCGTCGAGCGACACGCGCTGACCGAAGAAATCGCGTGAATCGAGGGCGATATCGATGTTCCGGCCGCCGACATAACCGCGCCCGATCGTGCCCGCGAATTGCGGGCTGCCGAAATCGAGGTCACCGAACGTGAACAGGTGGACCGCGCCCGCATCCAGTATGTCGCCCGCAAGTCCGTCGTCGCCCGGCGCGCCGACCGCGAGACGCAGGCCGTCCAGCGAGACGCTGAGGCCGAATGCATCGATCGAAAAGCCCGGAAGGCCGATCGATAAGCCGCCATCCGCGCCATAACCGAAGCCCACGCTGCCGGCACGGGCCGGCGCACCGGCGCCGAGGTTGAACAGATGCACGGCGCCGATGTCGGACTGCCGGAGGGGCGGCGTCGCGGGGCCGGAATTGTCGAACCCGTCATCCCCGATCGCGCCCACCACGAGCCGATCGCCGTCGAGCGAGACACTGTAGCCGAACCGGTCGCTCAGGCTCGACGAGCTACCGCCAGAAGCGTCGTCGAGCGCGAAATCCAGATCGTTCGCCCCACTATAGCCGAGGCCGATAATCCCGTGCAGAGCCGGCGAAAGCTGCGTGCCATTCGCGATGTTGAAGAGATAGACCGCGCCGACATCAGCCAAACGATTGCCTTCGCCATCGTCGCGCGAGGCGCCGACGGCCATTCGCGTCCCGTCGATCGCGACACTGCGCCCAAACTGGTCACCGGCATCGAGGCCCGCGAGTTCCAGATCGCCAGCGCCCGTATAGCCGAAGCCGATCGTACCGGTGAGCAAGGGCGCCGCCCCGCTCAGGTCGAAGCTGTAAACAGCACCTGCGTCCGTGCGATTGTTGACCGCGCCGTCGTCGAACGGCGTGCCGACCAGCAAGCGATCCCCCTCCAGCGCCACGGACGTGCCAAAACCGTCGCCGCTGGTGATCCTGTCGCGGAAATCGAGACCGCCCGCGCCGGAACTGCCCCGCCGGATCGTTTGCACCACATTCAGGCCGAGGAAGGTCGGATCGGTGAACTCGAAGATAAAGACACCGCCGCTATCGGCCTGTCCGACACTGCTCGCCTCCCCCCGGTGGGCGGCCGCGCCAACGACGATGCGATTGCCGTCAATGGCCACGCCGGTACCGAAACGGTCCCCACCGGCAAGGCCGGGTGTGGTCACGCCCTGCTGACGGAAATCGAAACTGCGATCGCCCGTCGCGCCCACGCCGATGGTGCCGCGCAGCTGGCCACCCCCGAAAAGCGCATCTTCGAAGGTGAAGAGATAGACCATGCCGGTATTCCGGCTACCGTTGCCAAACGTGCCGGGAGCACCGACAACCAGCCTGTTGCTGTCCAGCGCAACGCTCTGGCCGAAAGAGTCGTTGTCCTCGAGCTCGGCGACATCGATGTTCTTGCCGCCCACGCGTCCGGCGCCAATCACGGCCTCAAGGACGGGGTTGCTGAAATCAAGCCCGCCGAAACTCAGGAGATAGACGTCACCGGCATTTGTGCCGACGCCGTCGTCGGGAGCCCCGATCGCCAGCCGGTTGCCGTCCAGCGCGACCGACGTGCCGAACCAGTCTCCGGCCGCCAGGCCCGCACGCGGGCGGTCGGCGTAGTAGAAATCGCCGAAGGCCTGCAACACCAGACTGTACTGCGAGACAGCGAGCGCGGGGGACTCCGCGATGATGGTGATGTCGCGCGGGTCGAGCAGCAGCGTCCCGCCGCGCTGGCCGCCACGAGAGGTGTGAACCGTGCCGTCCCAGACAAGGCTCTCGGCGCCCGAGACCTCGATCAGTCCGCCCCGCCCGGAATTCAGGCCGCCCATCGACGCGACGGTGCCGAGCCAGGTTGTACGCTCGTCGGACCAGACCACGATCTCGCCGCCGTCGCCGCGCATACCGGTGGCCGACACATCGATGATGACATTGTCGGTCGCGGTCAGCGTCGCCGCGTTGGTCAGTTCGTCGACGGCGAGATCGCGGCCGCCCTGAAACTCGCCGCCGATCCGCACCCTTCCGCCCCGCACCCCGCCATAAGCGAGATAACGGCCACCGAAGAGATTGATGCCGCGCGCCGTCATGTCGATGCTGCCGCCGAAGCCGTAGCTGCCGGCCGCCCGGAACAGACCGGATGAGATCATCTGGCCGCCGGCCGTGTAGCGAATAGAACCGCCGTGCAGACCACTGGCATCGACGACGAAGTCTGCGCTGTCCATCGATCGGGCAGATGCCTCGATCCGCACTGTCCCGCCCGTGCCGAGCGGCGCATTGGCCTCGATCGTGCCGGCCAGCGACAGATCGTCTCCGAGCAGGGTCACGCGACCGCCAGTGCGCAGACCCGACGCGGTGAGGTCCATGCCATAGGACAACCGCGTGCCAGCATGGACTGTCGCCTCGCCGCCCTGCTCCGTTCCGTTCAGGTTGACCCGACCTGCGAGAACAAGGCTGTCTCCGCGCACGTCCAGTCGCCCGCCCGTCGCGCCGCCCGACAGGTCGATGACCGAGCCCGCCGTGGTCTCCACGCTGCCGGTAGCGCTCAGCGTGACGCGCCCAGCCGCATCGACCGACGCGCTCGCCGCGCGCTGATCCAAAACCCGGACCGACGCGTTGACGACTTCGCGCGCCGCACGGGCCGTCAGCCAAACCGGACCGGCGGCAGCATCGATCGTGCCGCGGAAGTCGGACGGTGCCTGCCCGATATCAAAGCGCAACAGATTGTCGCCGGCCATATCGAGCGTGAAGGTGCGCGCGCCGCCAAGCAGGACCTGGCCCATCTGGGCCCGAATCACGCCTTCGTTGCGAACATGCGGCGCGACGAATGCCGCAAGCCCTGCGTCGCGGATCGTGATGGTGCCTTGGTTGCGGATCGACGCGTCCGGCCGCCCCGCCCGATCGAAGGCCAGGCTGTTGCCGTTCATGAAGGCGTGATTGTCGATGTCCGCCGTGCTGACCACCAGCCCAGCAACATCTACCCGCGCATCCGGCCCGAAAACCACGCCATTGGGGTTGATCAGGAAGATCCGGCCATTGGCATCGAGATTACCAAGAATGGACGAGGCATTCCCCCCGGTGACGCGATTGAGCGCGATCGAACGTGCGTCGGGCTGCACGAACCGCACAGATTCCCCGGCGCGAACCGAAAATTCGCGCCAATCGATGATCGCGCGCCCACTCGTCTGGTCGATCCGCACATTGCCCGTACCTTCGCCACTGATCGTGGCGCTCCCTCCGACCACGACACCGCCGCTCGGCTGCGCATGGGCAGGCGCACCCATGACCGACATCAGCGCGCTGCCCGACAGCAATACGGCCCGGATGCGGTTCTTCGCGATGTGCGGGAGGATCATGTCTTACCTCTGATAGCTGAGGGTGAAGAAGACGCGCGGCGACCGGGTGTCGCCGGGAAAGAGGCGCGTGGCGCGCTGCGAGAGCTGGAGATCGGCGTTGAGACCGAAACGGCTGAACAGACGGAACCCGGCGCCTAAGGAGACGGCGTGGCTGTCCCGTCGCTCGCCGAACTCAAGCGCGCCTTGTTGGCGTGCGTAGCCGGCGTCGACGAAGAGGTAGGGCTCCACAACGTCACCGGCGGCCGACGCCAGGATCGGCCGGGCAAGCTCGGCGGCACCACGCCAGCATTCGTCGCCCGCGATGACGCCGGCGTCGTAGGCGCGCCCGATCGCGGGACCGCCATAGGTGCATTCGCTGGCAGCGAGCAGCGGGCGGCTGGAGAGCAGAAACTGGATTTCGTGATCCGTCCGCAGACGCAGGCCCGCCGGCAACGGCTGGTCCCGGTAATAACGGAAGGTCGCGTGCGTCGTGTCGGGGCGGCCGAAGGCGCGGCTGCGCAGGGGATTGCCCACACCGCTCGCACCGAGCCCCTCGAGACCGCGGACCAGGGTCAGCGTGGCCAGCGAGCGAGCGCCCGTCGGATCGACCCAGTCATAGCTGATCTCCGCGGCGAGCGTGCGGATCTGCTCGTCCACGACTGTCACCCCGAACAGGCTGCTGCGCGTATCCACACCGGCCAGCGTCAGACCGGCAAACAGACTGTGGTCGCGGGCGCGCAACAGCGCATGACGCGCTCCGATGGCGAACACATCCTCCCGACCGCGATAATCGAGCAGGCCCAGCAGTCCGCTCCGCGCCTCGGTACTGGCGCGGGCATAGCGGGCAAAGGCGCGCGTCAATCCGTCGCCCACCGGGCTTTCATAGGCAATCCCGGCATAGACGAACGCATCGCCGGCAAAGGCACGGCGGCTGTTCAACTCCAAGCGATCGCCGACGATCAGAAGTGACCCGGTCGCCGCGCTGGCATAGATTTCCTCGCGTCCGAACTCCGCGCGAAGCCGATTGTCTACACCGAGCGCGGCTTCGAGCGGCTTGCCGGTAACAACCACAAGGAGCGTTGCTGCGCCCTCGGTCGTCGCCGAGGGACGCACGACCGCCGACACGTCGAAGCCGTGCAGATCGGAAAGCCCCAGCAATGAGCGTTCGAAGGCGCGGCCGCGGACCGGTCCTTGGGCGATCAGGACGGCAAGGCGCCGCTGGATAGCAGCCTCGATCCGCGCCCGACCCGCCACTGGCGTTGCGCCCTGAAATTCCACGACCACAGCGTCCAGTGATCCTTCGACGACGCGCAGCCGGACCACGCCATCCTCGACCGTCTGCTCCGGCACGAGCGCGAAGGAGAAGGCGTATCCCGCGCGGGCGTAGAGGCCGGTGATCCGGTCGGCGAGCGCCGCAAGCTCGCCAAAACTCACCGTCTGACCATCGAGCTGACTGGCGAGAGCGTTCACCTCGGCCGGATCGATGCTGGCAACTCCGTCGACAACAACCCGTCGCACGTTGAAGCGAACCGCATCGGGATTCTCGCCGGTTTGCGGCCGCTCGATCCTGAATGTCGGCAGGGGTTGTGAGGTCGGCAGGTCGCGCCGTTCGAACTGATCTCTGAGTGTACCGCCCGGTTGCGTGGATTGCGCCTGCGCAGTCCCACCTCCGGAAACGATGGCCAGCGCCGCAGCAGCCCCCAGCAGTTTCACGCGAAAATATGCCCGCTCGCGCTGCACGTTGGTCATCTTTTCCCCCGCTGACGAAGGCACCAGCCGCCCCTTCAAAAGGGAGTGCGTGAAAAATCGGAAAAACGGATCACGGCTGAGAGAAAATACCGCGCGTCACGCGCTGATATGGTGGGCGCACACAAATCGATTGACGCCGATTGCCCCGCGCTGCGAACTCAACTTCGGAACGTTTGAAGCTGGGGTGACCAGGCCGGTCTAGGAGATCGCGGGCGCCGATCTGGTCTGGACCGAGCCGGACCGGCCGGCACGTTCGATCGCGCTTGGCAGAAGACCGGGCGCGCGGTTCAGTTCAAGTTGCTTGAACCAGCGCGCGTTAGTCTGCTGTCATGGTTCGAGCGTCGCGGGGGCACGTTGGACGATCATGTATTCCCCAGTCTCATCGACCATGCAGACCATCTGAGCACACCCATTCCCTTCGACGGACAAAGGCTTCGATTATCTACAAACAGACCGGCAATCTCCGAGCTGTCCAGATCCTCCTTGGTCAGGCACAGCCACATTGCTCTGAAAATAGCAGATGAAGCCTTCCTCCATGGGAATCCGTTCATGAAAATATCAGGCGCGCATTAGATCGCCATCATGGCTTTTCCACAGCCGCCATCATCTACCGGGACATCAGCGCATCCGTGTTTTCCAAAGGTGTAGAAGATGGTTTCCAAGCATTGGCTCTGGCCGATTGCGGCTACGGCCTTTTCCTGGTTTCCTGCATTGGCCCAATCCCCCGCGACGTCGGACGAACGCGCCGTCGAACAAGCCAGCGATGCTTTCGGCATTCGCATCGGCGTCGAGCAGATCGGCCTCTACAGCGAGACGCAGGTGCGTGGCTTCAACCTGCAGGATGCGGGCAATTACCGGGTGAATGGCGCCTATATCGCCAAGTCATCCAATTTCGTCGATCCGGTCCTGGCTGGCGTGATCACCCGTGTCGGCGTCAATGCGCTCGATGCCGATTTCGCGGCGCCTTCGGGGGTCGTGGACTATCGCCTTCGATCGCCATTCGACGCACCTTCGCTGTCGCTGGAGGCCTCGTTGCGCGAATATGGTGGCCAGTTCATTGATATCGCAGCGGCGGCCCAGTCCGGCGACGGGCGGATGGCTGGAACTATCGGTGCACAAGGCAGCTTCGGTCGAACTTCTTCCGGTCTTGAGCCAGATTATTATCGTTTCGGCGCGGTGGGCGAATGGC
The DNA here is from genome assembly GCA_964438875.1 of uncultured Sphingosinicella sp. Taxonomy (GTDB): domain Bacteria; phylum Pseudomonadota; class Alphaproteobacteria; order Sphingomonadales; family Sphingomonadaceae; genus Allosphingosinicella. The sequence continues at coordinate 8,294 of CAYTMM010000041.1, forward strand.
GTCCGGCGGACGATATCAGCATAATCGGATTCGGCTCGCTCAACATCTTCGATCTTGAAGGCTTTTACGGCGTCGTACCGACGGCCGGTGCTCTACCGCCGAAAATGGTGCACCCCCGCCGCTACGTGCCGGCCTGGAGCGATCATGACGGGGTCGACATCATCGGCGGGCTGATCGGCGCCGCTCGTCTGTCGTCTAGGCTGGAGGTGAGCGGGTCGCTCGTTTACTCGCAACTCCGGCTCGACGAGGCGGATTACACGGTGCTCACCGTCGATGAAGCCGGAATCGGCCGTGCCGTAGCCATTTCCAATCGCCCGCGCGTCAACACGACCTGGTCGGGATCGGCGGCGATCGGCTGGCGGCATCTGCCCGGCCATCGCCTCTTCGCGGAACTGCGGGCGCGGCAGACCAGCTACAGCTTCGCACCGGCCGTGTCCGTCGATCTCGGCCCGTTCGATCTCGGCTCGGGGCTTGATGCCCGCGAGGCGCCTAACTTGCCGCCGCTGTTCGACACACGCGACCAGATCGAACAGTTCACGGCCGGAATCGGCTATGAGGTCACAGCCGAGCGCCTCCGTCTCAAAGGCGGCGTGCAAAGGACTTTCCACGAGCGCGTAATCGCGATCCCGGACCTCGTGCCGAGCGGCACCCGTCAGCAGCGCTGGCTTTATGACCTGTCGGCGATCTGGGCCCTTAACCCGCGATGGACCGCCTTCGCGAGCGCGACGCGCGGGCTGGAGGAATCCGGCGTCGCGCCAAACCAGGCCGCCAACCGCAACGAAGTTCTCCCCGTCGCCATCGCGACGCAGCGGGAACTGGGCGTAAGGGGCCGGCTTACCGATAGCCTCACCCTGATCGGCTCGCTGTTCCAGGTGTCCAAATCGGCACCGGGTTTCGATGCCGACAATGCTTATCGCTTGATCGGTCGGCTGCGTCATCAGGGCGTGGAGTTATCGCTGGCCGGCGCGGTGACACCGCGGCTGCGTGTCGTGGCGGGCGCGGTCTATCTCGACGCCGCGCGGTCTGGCGCGCAGGTCGATGCCGGCCTGCTATCGCGCGAGGCGGTGGGCATTTCGCGCTGGCAGGCGATGACGGGCGTTACCTGGTCGGTGCCGGGCATCGAGAATCTGTCGCTGGACGGGCAGGCCAACGCTGCGTCCGGCCGCCGCGTCTTTTCGCAAGGATCGCTGCGCACGCCCGCTTTCGCCACGGTCGATATCGGCTTCCGCTATGCCTTCCGCATCGCCGGGCAGGATCTGACCCTGCGTGGCCGTATCCTGAACCTGTTTGATTATGACGGCTGGATCGCGCAGCGCTCGGAGGTGATCGATCGTCCGGCGCGCCGCGGCGCGCGCCTGTCCCTGTCTGTCCGGGTCTGACTTCTCCTACCTGTCGAGGACAATCATGAAACGACCTCTCTTCACGCTATCTTTGCTGTTCGGCCTTAGCGCCGCCCTGTCCTCGCCAGCCTTGGCCGCACCGGCCTGTGACCCCTTGCCCGGTGCGGGGGCTCTGGTCCAATCCGGCGGCCCGGATTTCATCATCTTTGGCGAGGCGCACGGCACTCGGGAACTGCCCGAAGCCTTTGCCGATCTGGTGTGCGCCTTCCTTGTCGCAGACGTGCCGCTCACCGTCGGGCTCGAATTCCTGCCCGATGAACAGGGATCTCTCGACGCCTATCTCGTATCGGACGGCAGTCCTTCGGCACGCGCCGCTCTGCTGGCAGCTCCCGGCTGGACGGATCGTCATGGCCGGGCGAGCGCGGCGATGCTTGCCGTGGTCGAGGCGCTGAGGCGCTTCAAGGCGAGCGGCGCGGACATCGCGATCGTCGCCTTCGACCATCCCAGCGCGCAGCCCGGTACCTCGGCGGAGCGCGAGGAAGGCATGGCCCGGAACCTGCTGGCGGCGAGGCAGGCGCGGCCGCAGGCGCGGGTCGCCGCGCTGACCGGCATCGGTCATGCCGGCAAGAGTCTGTGGACCTCGCTGGGGCCACCCTTCCGCGCCATGTCGCAGTATC
>CAYTMM010000041.1:10320-27637 GCA_964438875.1 uncultured Sphingosinicella sp.
TGCCGGAGGAACGCACCGTCGCGCTCGCCTTCGTGCGCGGCGGCGGCGAAGTCTGGGCCTGCCGCGCAAGCGCCGAAAATGCTCCGGAGGAATGCCGCGCCTGGCCTGCCGCCACACGCGAGCCGATCCCCGCGCGCGGACTGGTCATGTCACGAGCGCGCGACGGCTTCGATGGGATCGTGTCGGCCGGTCGACCCTACAGGGCTTCACCGCCAGCGCGCGAAACGCGCTGACCCGGCATTGTGGTCGTGTGCTGTTCAGGAAAGGGGAGATAAGATAGGGGGGACCGCCGCAATCGGAGTTTGGCCGTCCAGCCCCTTCGACGGGATCATCCAGACGGGGCATATCGAAGGTCCAGGTCCGTTCATGAACCAGATGTCCCCCTTCGGGCGCGAGCCCGTGGAGCTGTCGCTTGAGGCGCCGTTCCGGCTGGCACAACTCGACGTGACGCCGGCGGCGCTTGAGCTGCGGCGGAATGGAGAGACCTGGACCATTGAGCACCGGGTTATGAAGGTGCTTGTAGCGCTGCACCGCTCGTGCGGCCACGCGGTCAGTCGGGATGACCTGATCGATCTGTGCTGGGAAGGCCGGATCGTCGGCGAGGATTCGCTCAACCGCGGTATCAGTCAGCTGCGCAAGGCGCTGGCGGCCGAGCCGGCCGTCACCATCGATACGATCGCGCGCATCGGATATCGGCTGCGCATCGACAAGGAAGACGAATCGCCGGCGGCGTCCACTTCGCCCCGTCCGCGGCGTCTTCGGCGTAATGCGATCATCGCAGGTCTCGCCATATTTGCCGCAGGCAGCAGTGCGTTGTGGTGGTTCTCAGCGGTACCTGGCGACTGGCGGGCGGCGGATCTGCGGCCGCTCACGCGCGACACCGGCGCGGAAACCCACCCGGCGCTTTCGCCCGATGGCCAGCGGATCGCCTATGCGGCTGGCCGGGGCTTCGGCGCGCCGCGCGATATTCTCCTGCGCGGGACGCAACTCGGCGACGATGTGCCGGTACGGATCACGCAAACGCCCGACGATGACGAATTTGCACCTGTCTGGAGCCCGTCGGGCGACCGGATCGCCTTCATCCGCGTCGACAGCGACGGCCGTTGCTCACTGGTGGTGACGACGCCGCCCGGCGGCGCAGAGCGCGCCGTGGGCCGCTGCGGCAGTTCGCCGTCGGGTCTGGCCTGGCTCGGGGAAAGCGAGCTGGTGTTCGGCGATCGCGCGGCAGATCCGGAACCCCGCCGGCTGATCGCCATGGACATTATCAGCGGCCGAACGCGTCCAATCACGACCCCTCCGGCAGGCATTGTCGGCGATGGGGCGCCGGTAGCATCGCTCGACAATCGCTCGATCGCATTCCGCCGGACGGCGGCGCTTGGCAGTGACGATCTTTATATCCTGGATTTAAGCTCCGGCGCGGAACGGCGGCTGACCCGCCACGGCTGGAAGGCATCGGGCTTTGGCTGGGGCGATAACGGCACATTGTTCTTTACGGGCAACAGGGGTGGCGATTTCGGCCTGTGGTCGATCGACACTCACCGATCGGACATACCGCGTCGCATCAGCCTCGGCACGGTCCCGTTCGGCCGGATTTCGGTTGACCGAAGCGGCCGCAGGCTCGCACTCGAGGCGGAGCGCCGTCACATCCAGCTTGTCGCGATCGCACCGGACGGCACCATGCGGCCGCTGACAACGGATAACGGCAACGACCTCGATCCCGACATTGCCGCGAACGGCGCAATCGCCTTCGCCTCCGATCGAGGCGGTACCAACGAGCTATGGGTGCGGGACCCGGGCGGCCGGCTCATCCGACTGACCCGAATGGGTGCGAGCTTCGTCTATTCCCCACGCTGGTCGCCCGACGGGCGGCAGATCGCGTTCCTCGCCGTCGTCGACGGGCGGACGGATATCTACACGATTCGATCGGACGGATCGAGACTGACACGCGTGACCGAGGATGGCGCCCGCAAGGGTCGGGTGGCCTGGCAGGCGCGATCCGGCGGCCTGCTCTACACTGTGCGCCGAATGGACGCGTGGATCGTCCTGCGAAATGCGTCCGGCGGCGGGCAACCTGCCGCCGTGGCGGGCACGGAAGGCATCGCGGTGATCGAGGGACGCGGCGGGCGTCTGTTCGGCCGGATGGCTGGAGCGCAAACTCTGGTGCCGCTCGATCCGGACAGCGGATCTCCCCTGCCCGGGCGCGGGGCGTCGCAGGGCCTGGAAGGATGGGCGATCGGCGACGAGGGGCTGGTCGAGCTGCGGCCCGGCCGCGGCGGCACGCCGGCAACCCTGTGGCTGTTGCCGCGCGAAAGCGCGCCGCGGCAGATCGCGGCGCTCCATGTCCCAGACCGCGCCAATCCGGCGATCGGCCCCAATGGCGAGATCATCATCCCGCAGGCGATCGAAGACGAGAGCGATCTCATGCTGATCACGCTCGAACGTTAGCGGCTCCGGGGCAGTGTCAAGATAACGGCCCGGTCTGAAAATTCAGACCGGGCCGCACCTGTGAACCGCATCACCTGCACGTGCAGGAGAAACACGTGCCGGGGGAAGGATGATGCCATTCAGAAGCGGATCGCAAGCCCGCCCGACAGGGTGCCGCGATCGACCTGTCCCAGCTCCGCCGCATAGCCGAGATTGACCCGGACGGACGGCGCCACGTCGATGCCGAGACCCGTCGCAAGCCGCGCCGTGACCCGGTCGCGTTCCACACCGTCGACCAGGATCGGCGCGCCGGGGGCGCCGGTATAGCGGCCGGCGACGAGAGTCTGCTGCCCGTCGAGGATCGTGCGCACGCCGGCCTCGACATAGGGGTGGAGCATCAGCCCGCCCGCCGGCAGGGTGGTGCCGACCCGCACCGCCCCGTCGCCGAACAAAGTGCCCTGCCGGTCACCGCCGACAGTCAGCGCGAAGGCGCCCGCGCCGGTTTCCACGACCCCGTCGCGGCGGGTCTCGACATAGGTCAGGCCGACGCGCGGCGCGATGCTGACCCGGCCGAGATCGAAGCGATAATCGACCGAGAAATCGGCCACCCAGCCGTCCAGATCGTAATCGCCCACCGCCGCGCTCGGCGCCGCCGCGATGCTGCGCGTCGTGGTCGCATCACCGTTCAGCCAGGCCAGCATGGCGTGGACACCGAAGCCGCCGAAGCGCGCGTCGGCGAAGACGCCCAGCGCCAGCATGTCGCTGTCCGTCCGGGCGCCCAGCGGCGCCAGCACCTGCGTGCCATCGACCGAACCGACGAACGCGCCGACCTGCATATTGCCCCGGAAGCCGTAGCCGAGACCGCCGAAGAAGGCGTTGCTATCGACGTCAGCGGCGGAGGCGCCGGTGCGGGCGTTGCCGTCGAGGTCGGCGCGGGACAGGGCCGTCTGGGCGAACAGGAACAGCCCGTCGCGCACCGGCTGTCCGGCCGCGATCCCGCGGGTGCCGTCGGCCAGCGTCAGGCCGGCCTCGACCCCGAGCTGCATCGCCGAGCCATAGGCCTCCGGCGTCAACTGGGCGAAGGCGGCCGCGTTCACCCGGCCCTGCGCGTCGGTCAGCAGCGGCAGCGCCGCCGTATAGGCCTGCACGCCATAACCGGCCCGCAGCACCTGGTTCGAATAATCGACGCTGGCCCGGACGTTGCTGGGCAGGGCCGCGTCATTCTCGAACTCGCTGCGGATCTGGATGCGGTTGCCGTTCTGGACGACGAAGCCGAACACGGTGTCGGACTTGTTGATCGTCGTGAACCTCCCTTCGATGCCGCCCTCGGCGACGACGAGGTCGAGCAGCTCACCCGGCGTGCCTTGCAGGACGCCGGTGATGTCGATCGCCGCCCCCGTCTCGATCGTCAACAGCCCCGAGATGTTCAGCAGGTCGCTGAGCGTCGGCGAGACTTCGAGCAGCAGGTTCGATCCGGTGCGGAAGATGACGTCGCCATTGACCGTCATCGTCCCCGGCGAGGCGCCCGGCGACAGCGTGCCGCGCACGTCGATGTCGGCGTTGACCGTACCGGCCGAGCCGAACGTGCCGCCGGCCGCGACCAGGATCGGAGAGGCCGAGGTGATCGTCGTTCCCGCCTGGCCGATCAGCCGGCCGCCGGTGACGGCGATGCCGTCCCAACCGGCGTCGGCGATGATCGAGACCACGCCGCTGCCGACTTCCAGCCGCTCGAAATCGACGAACTCGCCGCCGGAAAGCTCGAACGGGTCCTCGTAGGTGGAGGCGAGAAAGAGCGCGACCGTGTCGGTGCCCGCCCCGCCCGAATAGCTGTTGGCGGCATTGTAACTGCCCAGGATCAGGCGGTCGTCGCCCGCGCCCAGATCGACGTCCCCGGCCAAGGTGCCGAGGATGACGAGCGTGTCGCTGCCCGCCCCGCCGATGACCGGCGCGGTCAGCGTCGTGCCGGCCGCGACCGTCACCCGGCCGCCGTCGATGCCGACCGAATCGAAGACCGAATCGATGTCGATCCGCAATTCGCCAGCGCCGCTGCTCTCCAGCCGCTCGAAGCCCGTCGCGCCGAGCGAACGGAGCGAGCGGACACTGCCCTCAGCCTGTTCGAGCTGGAGCAGGTCGTCGCCGTCGCCGCCATCGACGCCGCCGGCGATCGTCGCGCCGCTGGCGAGGCGCAGGCGGTTGTCGCCCGCGCCGAACACCACGCCGCCCGCCGAGGCGAGGCTGGTGTTCGCGCCGAGCTCCAGCGCGCCTTCGACGCGCACCGTTTCGAAGCCATAGGCGCCGCCGGTCAGCGCGAGCGTGCCCGCGCCTTCGGCGACCAGATCCTCGAACGACACGATCTGCGAGGCGACCACGGTGCGGCTGTCCGCCGCGCCGGACTGGATGCGCAGCAGGTCGCGCCCGTCGCCGCCGTTCACGACGCCGTCGAACGTCGCGCCGGCGGCGATGATCAGCTCATTGTCCGATCCGTCGAAATTCAGCGTCTGACCGGCGCCCAGCGTGCCCGCCAGGGTCAGCGGCGAGCTGCCCGAGACGTTGGTCGTCTCGAACCCGGTCAGGCCGTTGATCGTGGACGCGCCGGTCAGCGTCAGGTTCAGCGTGTCATTGCCCGCGCCGCCGTCCAGCGCGCCCGAAAGCACGCCCGCCAAGGTGAGGTTGAGCGTGTCGTCGCCCCCGCCCAGGCTGACCCCGCCGGTCAGCGTGCCGGTGATCGTGACGACATTGTCGCTGTCGTCCCCGACGATGTTGCGGATCGTGCCCGCCCCGTCGTTGAGGATCAGGTTCGCGCCCTCGAGCAGCTCGATCGTGTCGATGTCCTGGTCGAGCGTGACGTTGACCGTGCCCTGGCCGCGCGCGGCATAGGATTCGAAATTGACGATGCCGCTCGGCAGATCGCCGATGTCGCCGTCCAGCAGGAATTCGAACGTGTCGATGCCGTCGCCGCCGTCGAGCAGCCCTTCGATCAGGCTGCCGGCGCGCGCGACATAGCGGTCATTGCCCGCGCCGAGCAGCACGTCGCCCCGGATCGTGCCGGAATTGACGACGACATCGTCGCCCGCGCCGAGATCGACACCGCCCGCGATCGTGCCGTTGTTGGTGATCCGCTCCGACCCGTCGGAGCCGGTGAAGGTGACGGCGCCCTGGCTGCCGACCGTGTCGCCCGCATCGACCTGGATCGAGATGTTGGCGAGGCCGACCGTGTCGACGTCGAAATCGCCGACGACGGAGAGGATGCCGCTGCCCTGCGGCACGCCGGCCAGCCCCTCGATCCGCTCGAACTCGCGATATTTCGCGGCGACGAGCCGGCCGTTCTCGTCGCCGCTGCCGTCGATCAGCAGGGTGTCGTCGCCGTCGCCGCCATAGGCCGTGCCGGTGAGCGTGCCGCCGAGGGTGAAGACATAGGTGTCATTGCCCTCGCCGAGCCGCACGTCGCCGTCGACGATGCCGCGATTCTCGAAGCGGTCGTCGCCGTCCGCCAGATCGACATTGCCGACGATCGTGCCTTCGTTGACGATGTCGTCGGTAGTCCCATAGGTCTGGATCGCGGAGGCGACGACGCGCGCGACATCGCCGTCCCCGAGCGCGTCCGGGATATCCATCGCGGTGCGCCGGGGCACGTCGTTCACGCCGTAGACGGTGTCGGTGCCGCTGCCCCGGATCGTCCCCGTATTCCTCATCCGGAACTGCGCGCGGCCGGCCCCGTCGGGATTGTTGGCATGGACCAGCACCGCAGCGGAATCCGCGCCCGTCGCCTCGACCGTCCCGTCATTCTCCAGCTCGACAATCGCATTGTCGCCCTGGATGTGCGCGCCGAAGGCGTAGCCCAAAGTCGGCGCGTTATCGACGAGCGTGGCGCCGCCGTTGGCGCGCATCGTGCCCGTGTTGCGGATCGAGGCCACGACCTCCGGATCGCCGCTCTGCGAGCTTCCGGTCGCGATGATGGTGAGGCCGGTGCCGCCGTCGCCGCTGCCCTCGATCGTGCCGTTGTTCACGACCTCGATCGACGCCGCCTCGATCCGCGCGCCGCCGTCGGTGCGGGTGGTGGCTTCGATCAGGCCGTCATTGGCCAGCTCGACCCGGCCGCCCCGGCGCGATGACACGTTGAGCCCGAACAGCGCGTCGGCATTCGACCCGTCGGCGATCTGGCGGATGCGGCCGCCCTGCGCGTTGGCGATCCGCATGACATGGCCGGCCTTGTCGATGTTCGCGGTGAAGCCGGAGCTGTTCACCGACGTCGCGGAGATATCGCCGCTATTGATGAAATCGAGCTCGTTCTCTTCGGCATCCGCGCGGACATCGATGCGCACGCCCAGCCGGCCGCCGAGGCTGCCCTCGTTGCGGATGGTGCCGCCGGCATTGTCGCCGACCAGGGCATAGTTGCTGGACGTGATGTCGCCGCGATTGACGAAGGTGCCGCCGCCGGGGACGTTGGCGATGCCCCGGATGAAGGCGCCGTAGCCGCCGCCGGCATCGATGTCCGCCTCGTTGACCACCGCGCCGTCGCCGATCATCTGGATGCCGTTCGTCAGCGTTTCGGCCGCGCTGACGGTGACGACGGTATCGGCGCCCGACGCTTCGATGCCGTGCATCTCGAAGCCGCTGCGGCCGTCGATGTTGAGCGTGCCGTTCGCCAGCGTCGCGGTCGCGCTCTCCGAATAGGAGCGGCCATAGGCGTCATGATCGCCCGCGCCGCCGTCGACCGTGCCGGTGACGGTGCCGCCGCCCTTGACGAGGAAGATGTCGTTGCCGCCGTTCAGGGCGACATCGCCGACGATCGTGCCTTCGTTGACGATGACGTCCGTGCCGCTGGTGCCCCGATAGGCGGTCGTGCTGGAGCCGGTGCTTTCGAACGCGCTGCCGACGCGGATCAGGCCCTGCGCATTGCTGCGCAGCACGGTGGTCGAATCGATGCCCTGCGCCTGCACGGCGGCGCCGAACAGGCTGGAGATTTCGCCGTCATTCTCGATCAGCGTGTTGCCGCGCGCGACGATCGCGTCGCCCGACGCCTGGATCTTGCCGATCTGCCCGCCGTTGCGGCGGTTCGTGATCGTCGCGTTGCGCGCGTCGATCGCGCTCGCGAAATTTCCATCCGGGGCGCGCGTGTTGATGCCGGAGATGGTGCCGAGATTGTCGACCGAGCCGCTCGTGCGGAGTGCGGCCGAACCTTCGCGAGTCGGCAAGGACGTCTCGCGGATCTGGACACTGCCCCCCGCCTCGATGATCGTTTCGGCATCGCCGGCGTTCAGCGCGGTGCCGCTGCTGGTGCTGATCGTCGTGTTGCCCGCGACCCTTATGCTGGAAGCCTGCGACGCCTCGACCAGCGCGTCCGTATTGTTGCCCCGTCCCGAAACATTGGCGCGGATGACGAGATCGATCTTGCCGTCCCCGCCTTCGCCCAACCCCGCCGACGTGGACACCGGGAACACCCTGATGCCGGCTAGGTTCTCGGTGGCGGTGGTGTTGATCACGGCGTCGATGATGACCGTGCCGTCGCCGCCCAGATTGACGGTCTGCTCCATTTCGGTGTTGCCGCCCGCCGTGGGCGCGGTCAGCGTCAGGACGGTGTCGTTGCCGGACGCCTCATAGCCGACCGATCCGAACGTCTGGCCGTCGGGAAGGCTGGCGGTGCCTTCGAACAGGCTCGCCGTGACATTGCCCCGGGCGCGCAGCCACAGATCGTCGACCCCGGAGAAGATCGAAAGATCCCCGGTCAGCAGCGCCGGGCTGTTCGCGGTCGCGCCCAGATCGACCGTGCCGGTTTCCCGGTCGAGCCGGCCGCTCTCGAGATCGAGGACGACGCGGGAGTCGCCCGTCTGGGTCGTGACATCGCCCTGCCGCGTCTGGCCGTCGGGCAGGTAGACGAAGGCGTCGCCCGGCAGCGCCTGCGCATGCCCGACCGAGCCCGTGGCGATCGAAAGCCCGGCGGCGCTCGCCAGCAGGACGCCGCGGCCGATGGGACGGGCGCGGCGCGCGGGAGCGGCGGTTTGGAAAAGCGTGAACACGATACGACATCCTTTTTCTTCTGACGGGCGAATCCGGGCGCGCCAGGAGGCCGCATGACGGCGCGATCCTGTGCGAGCGCGGGGCGATGGACGGTTCGATCGGCAAGATTGAGGGGGCGCGCGACGAATGGCGCAGCACCGCGATGAACGGCGGCGCGCCGCGCACCGTCCGGTTTTCGGCGAAATATCAGGCGCGCATCAGGCCGCCATCATGGCCCTTCCGGCTCCGCCGCTGCAACTGGCCGCGCTTCGTGAAACGTTGCGTGAGATGACCATATGTTTTCAGGATTTCAGGATTCCCCCGCCTGCGCGCCGAGCGGTGACCGGACGCCCGGCCACCCTATCGCCTCGCCCCTCGCCGATGACGGCATGGACGAGATCTGGGCGCAGCGGGGCAGCGATTATGTGCGGCTGCACGTCGGCGAGATCGAGCGGGTCGAATCCGAGCGGGACTATGTCCACCTTCACAATGGCGAGCGCGCCTTCCTGCTGCGCGCGACCCTGAAGTCCGTGCACGTGCGACTGGGCGAAGAGCGCTATTTGCGCGTGCGCCGCTCCGCGATCGTCCGGATCGACCGGATCGTGTCCATCCGCGACAGGGGCTATGGCGATATCCGGATTCTTCTTTGCTCGGGGGCGGCGATGCGGGTGGGGCGAACCTATCTGAAGCCGGTCCGGGAAAGATTGAGACGGTGGCGCAGGTATGCCGGCCTGATCGGACAAGCCCCTGTCGGCATCGATCGACGGTGGGCAGCGAAGGCAAAGCCAGAATGTTGAGCGAACTCGTCCCTGACCAGATATGGCATGCGCGCCAGCCGGTGCGTCTCGGCCCGCTTCATGTCGATACGCGGATGACCATCGTGCGCCTCGCCGACCGATCGCTCTGGGTACATTCCCCGATCCATCCGACGACCGGTCTGATCGCGGCGATCCTGACGCTTGGTCCTGTTTCTCACATTATCGCGCCCAATCGCAGCCATCATCTTCACTTTCGCGACTTCCTCGCCGCTTTCCCGGAAGCGGCGGGTCACATCGCCCCAGGGCTCGCCGAAAAGTGTCCCGGACTGGCCGGCTATCCGGTGATGACGCCGCATGACATGCCCTGGTCCGGCATATTGGACGGTATCTTCATCGATGGCTTGCCTGTCCTCAACGAGATTGCCTGGCATCACCGAGCATCTGGGACGCTGATTCTCACCGACTTCCTGTTCTGCATCGGCTGCAGTCCGGCCCGCCCCGCCAATCTGGTGGCGCGGTTGCTGGGCGTCCATGAACGTCTCGCCATGTCGCGATCGATGCGGTTCCTGGTGCGGGACAGAGCTGCGCTCGCCCGTTCGGTGGCAGCGCTGCGTCGTCTGGATGTCCGGCGGATCGTCCTCGCGCATGACACCATCATCGAAACGGACGCGGCATTGCAGCTTGATCAGGCGCTGGCATGGCTTGGTGATCGGGCGGCGTTATAACGGGCACCACTTATCGACACCCTGCGCCATTCGTCGCGACCCGCATTCAGGTCCGCGGCTGACGCGTCCATGCGCGGGCGAAGCGATGCCCGATCCGCATCGTGTATTCCTTCCGCGCGAGGCCGATCGTCGCCCCGCATCTCCAGGAGATCCGAAATGAAGTTTCACATCTGGGCCCTGTTGCCCGTGTCCACCATGTTGCTGGCGTCACCGTCACCCGCCATGCAGCGGACGAACGAGATCCGCCAGGCTCAAACGAGTGAAGCGGCGCCGAGAGGCGGTGCCGACATGTGCGAAGCACGCGGCAACAGATCTCGCGGCGGCCTCGGCCGCGCGCTGCGGTCGGCCCGCAATTCCGGCCTGATCGGCACCGTGGCCGGCAGAACGGGAGGCGGGTATCTCGCCGGGTCCGTTGCGGAAACCGCCATCGACATCGGGACGGCCGAAGCGGAGCGGAGAGCGGCGGACGCGTCGCGCAACGCCGACGGGCAAAGCCGCAAATGCTGAATCCTTCGAAACTCGCGGCGCTGATCGCCGTGACATCTTTGCTCGCCGCATGCAGCGACAGCGGAGTCGCCACAGCCGCCAAGAACGATCAATCGGCCGCGCTGCTTTCCCCCGCCATAAGCGGATCGATGCGACCCGGCCTCTACCGGGTCGTCCAGACCGGCGATGTCGAGATTGAGGAAGAACGCTGCATCACTCCCGACGATGTCGCGGCCGGCCGCTTCGCCCCACCGGATAGCATGTCGGAGGGCTGGTCTGTGGCCTCCAACAGAGCTTCGGCCGGCCGAATCGAAGTGTCTGCCCGCCACCCAGATGGCGCGCGCATGACTATAACAGGGAGCTACGGGCTTGATTCCTTCATTGCGGAAGGAGAATTGCATATAATGGTGAACGGCGAACGCCATCATATTCGCACCACTCAGCGGGGTACATTAATATCCTCCCATTGCGAAGAAGCGTTCGGAGGTGATGTTTAATACTTATTGAACAAATATTAATTTAGCATAAATGTATATATCATTGTAAATATGAGAATAATACTTACTTATAAAGTGAATATCTGCCGGATATATTGTCATGATAAGATCTATATCTATAATATCTTTATTTGTAATTGAATTTTGCAGTTTTCCAGCATTTGCTCAGAGATATGATCAGGTTTTCGATGATCTTGATCGAACAGTTCGTGCCAATTTCTATGATCCCTATTTTGGCGGCCGAAGCTGGGATGAGATCGTCGCGCGGTATCGCCAGAATATGCCTAGCCTCTCATCTGACACAGATTTTCAGCGTTTTGCCCAGGCCATGCTGAACGAGTTGGGGGTATCGCATTTAACAATCCATGCGCCTGGAACGGATCGGCCGGCCATGGGGCTTGCTGTACGCCTCGAGGCGATTGAGGGCGTGCAGGTGGTTGTCGACATCGATCCAGCTTCGGCAGCTCGGGCGGCAGGCCTGAGAATAGGGGATCATATTCGCAACCCGCGCGCAATCCGGGGCCCGCGTCAGGAGCCTGCTGCGCTCGATATTGAGCGATGCGACGGGACGCGCACCCAGCTTTTAATTCCACGGGAATCGGCCTATTGGCCGCCCCGTGAACGGACGATCTCGTGGAGTTCATTGAGGCGCGGCGATGGCAGATCGGTGGGCTATATTCGCGCCGATCGATTTGACGACGATGCAGTCGAGCTGATCGACGCTGCGATGCAGACCCTCGGTTCGACTGACGGCCTGCTGATCGACCTTCGCAACAACAGTGGGGGTAATGCGTCCGCGCTACGACTGTTAAGCTATTTCGCAGATCCGGGTCCTGCATTTGCGCTTCTATCACGACCGTTTTTGGAACGTCTCGATGGTCCCGTGCGCGCAGAGGATCTCGCTTCAGTCCACCAGGCAACCGGTGCCTACACCACGGCGGCGATCTTTGAAGCAGTTCGCCAAGGCGGAGGCGCCGTGATGCTCATGATCGAAGACTTGGGAGAGCGTCGCTATCGCAGACCCGTCGTCGTCCTTATTGGTCCGGAAACCGGCAGCGCTGCAGAGGGGTTCGCCTGGGGCGCACAAGAGCGGTCCAACGCCGTGCTTGTGGGGCGGGAGACGTCAGGAGCATTGCTCAGCTCTCAATCTTTCGATCTATCCCAAGGGTGGCGGGTGACGCTTCCGGTCCACGGCAATTGGGGACCCGATGGCACAGATTTTGCCGATCGTCCTGTCCCGCCTCACATCACCACGACGTTTACGCGGGAGACGGTCTGCCGACAGGAGGACCCGGATCTGGTCACGGCGATACAAGCGCTGGAGAGTCGTTGGCGAGACTAGGTGTTCAGCCCTCAGATCGATATGTCCATGACCCTGGCTCCTTCCTCAAACGACCCGCGTCGTCAGACAACAACGGTTTGATTTAGGGGTGGGCATCCATAAGGGGGAGGGGGGTGCTGCGAACGCTTTTGGGCGATCGCGCGACGGCTTTACGTGCAAGGTCAGGTAAACCGACTAGCCTTTCGGTTGGTCTACTGGGGAGAGGAGGGCTATACACTGTCGGACGATCCGGATGCCGCCTCGAGCCACGCGCCGAGAGAGCAGCGCATCAAATCCACCCCAATGCTCGTCCCGCGCCGGCTCCGTCCGTCGAGTTCCAGTTCCACATCGACCTGGATGGGCAGCGCCTCCCCAGCCACGGGCGCGGCGGAGCGCACGGTGTAGCTGAGCAGGCGCGGGGATATGCCGATGATCTGGCTTGCCGCCAAGAATGCAGCATCGAACGCGCCGGGCGCCTTGGCGATGTCACTGACGATCCCGCGCGAAGGATGAACGAGTTCGAGGCGCGCGACCGGCCAGTCATTGGAGGCGACCGGAGAACGAATGTCGATGCGACGAAGGCGCCATAGCGTCCGGTCACCTTCCGGACCGTGGCTCGGATACTCATGTTCGACTTGATCCGCGATTATGTTCATCTTCTCCGTCCTCCACCGAAACTCGCCCTTGCTCGGGATTCGGCTGAATTCTAGCGCGCATCGGCGTCATTGCCATCATATGCGCCGGTCCGTGCTTATCGGCTGCAATTTTCACTCGACTACGCGCGGGAACGGAGCATTGGAGCTCCACATGAATCGCCCTCGATTGAAGGGCGCCTGCCCAGCCATCTGTGATCGGCCGGGCTTCAGGTGGTGGGAGCGGCGCCGTGCCGCTCCACGCAAGGAGCCACCCATGACCAAGAGCAAGAACACCACCGCAGCCGCGGTGAACACCCCGCGCCAGACCAAGAGCGCCCTGGTGCTGAGCCTGCTGCGACGCGACGAGGGCGCCACCCTGACCGAGCTGGTTGCCGCCACTGGCTGGCAGCCCCACACCACGCGCGCCGCGCTGACCGGCCTGCGCAAGAAGGGCCACGTACTGGAGAAGACAAAGCGCGACGAGGTGACCTGCTATCGCATCGCTGCGGCCTGATCGTGTCGTCCATCGATGAACGCCTCGCTGGGCTGGCGGCATTGCCGCCGGCCCAGCTTCGGGCGGAGTGGCGGGCGGTAACCGGCTCGGTCGTGCCCCGGGTCAGCCCCGATATGCTGCGCCTGGCGCTGGCCTGGGAGATCCAGGCACATGCGTATGGCGGCCTGTCACGCCGGACGACATCGCTGCTCGACCAGTTCGAGCGCGGCAAGACCCGTACGCGCGAGACTGCGCCCGGCATGCGGCTGGTCCGGGAGTGGAACGGCCGCGCCCATGTGGTCGAGGTCGGCGAGGATAAGGTGATCCGCTGGAACGACCGGGAGTGGAACTCGCTGAGCGAGGTCGCCCGCGCGATCACTGGGACCCGCTGGTCGGGTCCCGCCTTCTTCGGGCTGAAGAAGCGGCTGGCGGCATGAGGGCGATCCGCTGTGCCATCTATACTCGCAAGTCGAGCGAGGAGGGACTGGAGCAGGACTTCAACAGCCTCGATGCCCAGCGTGAGGCCTGTGCCGCTTATGTGCTGAGCCAGGCCAGCGAAGGCTGGACGGCTTTGCCCGATATCTACGACGATGGCGGCATCTCGGGGGGAACATTGGAGCGCCCCGCCCTCCAGCGTCTGCTCGCCGACATCGCCTTGGGCAAGGTCGATATCGTGGTGGTCTACAAGGTCGACCGGCTGACCCGCTCGCTGCTCGACTTCGCCAAACTGGTGGAAGCGTTCGATTCCGCCGGGGTCTCGTTTGTCTCGGTCACCCAGTCGTTCAACACCACCTCCAGCATGGGACGGCTCACGCTCAACATGCTGCTGTCGTTCGCGCAGTTCGAGCGCGAGGTCACCGCCGAGCGGATCAGGGACAAGCTCGCCGCCTCCAAGGCCAAGGGCATGTGGATGGGCGGGATCCCGCCCTTGGGCTACGAACCCGATGGCAGAACACTGCGCATCGTCCCCGATCATGCCGCGCTCATCCGCCATATCTACGACCGCTATCTGGTGCTCGGCAATGTGCGGCTGGTGGCGGAGCAGTTTGCACAAGAGCGCGTGTGCGCGCCAAACCGCACCACCAGAAGCGGACGCGCCATTGGCGGCGGCCCGTTCTCGCGGGGGCAGCTCTACGCCATCCTCAAATCCCCCATCTATGTCGGCGACATCCCGCACAAGGACAGAACATATCCCGGTCTCCATGATCCGATCATCGATCGCAATATGTGGGACGCGGTGCAGGCCCGGCTCGCCGAGCAGGTGAAGGGTGAACGGCGGGGACCACGGGCATCCAGCACCGGCCCGCTTGCCGGCAAGGTGGTCGACGCCGAAGGCAACGGGCTCATTGCCTCCCACGCCTGCAAAGGCGACCGGCGCTATCGCTACTATGTGAGCAGGGATGGTGCGTCTGACACCATGCGCATTCCTGCCATCGAGCTGGAGACCGCGGTCGGCGCCTGCCTCGGCGAAGCACTGGACGATCCGGTCCAGCTCGCCGCTCGGGCCTGGCTGCGGATCACGCCCAGCGGATTGAACGACCTCGCCACGCGGGCACCTGAGCTGGCTGCCCGCGCCCGGCGGCGTGACCGCGATATGTTCGCCAGTTTGATCGATCAGGTCCGGGTCCGGGATGCGTATATCGAGATCATCTGCGATGTCGCCGCATTGGCGGACATGCTGGGCATGACCATCGAGCCTGGTGCACCCCCTACCCTCCCCTTGCGCCGCGACATCGCCCTGCGGCGAACCGGCCGCGCCATGCGGCTGATACAGCCGGATGGAGCCGGGCTCGGAACCCACCCATCACAGTCGCTGATCAAGGTCATCGTCAAAGCCCGGCGCTGGTGGCGGATCCTGTGCGAGGGCGAGATCAACATCGCGACCCTGGCCCGGCAAGAGGGTATGACCCGCTCCTATGTGACCCGCATCGTCCGGCTGGCATTCCTGGCCCCGGAGATCGTCGACGCGATCCTCGCCGGCACGACCAAAGCGGGCGTCGATGCCGAGATGATGACCACGCCGGGCATTATCGATCACCTCTGGAACGAGCAGGTCGCGACACTACTGCCCGCGGTCTAGAGGGAGCCCTCGCGCAGTAGTGTCGCGAACTGGCGCAGCGGATAGACCTCGCCCTCAGGTGTCTTCACCCGCACCTCGCTCCAGCCATGCGCGGCCAGATCCTCCGCCATCACCAGCGCATCGCGCGCATGGCGGGCGGTGACCGCATCGCTTTCGGCGCCGTCATAGAGGATGACATAGGTCATCGATTGCCCTCTCCCATCGGAGATGATCCCGTTCTGCGACGGGTAACATCGTCCGCGGCTCGTTCGGGTTACTTGCCCCGGCGCGTCGCCTTTGCAGCAGGCTTGCGGCCCAGGCCGATCTTCACCGCCAGTGCCCGGCGTTGCTCGGCATAAGCCGGCGCCACCATCGGATAATCGGGTTTCAGCCCATAACGCTGACGATAATCCTCGGGGGTGAGGCCATGGTTCGCCAGATGCCGCTTCAGCATCTTGTAGGGCTTGCCATCGATCAGGCTCACAATGTGATCCTGCTTGACGGAAGAGCGCGGCGAGACCGCCGGAATGTGGCTCTGCTCGGGCTCGGCCGCGGCGACGTCGGCGCCGCCAAGTTCCCCCAGGGTTGCGTGCATGGTCTTCAGGAATGCCGGCACGTCCTCCGCATTGACGCGGACATTGGGATTGGAGAGCCAGGCGATGGTGAGTTCGGTCGCCAGCTCGATCGTGCTGTAAGCATCGTTCGTCGTCTCGTCGGCCATCGTCCTACCCTCCTTACAAAAGCGATGCCGGAGCCTGTCGGCCATCCGCGCTGGCCGCACAATAGGGAATGATATTCCTGGCAATGTTTGAGGATCTCGAGTCCGGAAGATCAGACACAAAGCTGATTATGGACTTCGTCCCTCGCCTGGCCATGTGTGGCGGTCATGACCGGAGCAGAAAATGATCGACTGGATTTGGCCCGTAATCTCGCCACTAGGGCGGGGATGCTGTTCGAAGATGCCAGTGTGAAGGTCATCCTCACCGGCAAGCTCGGCGCGGATGAACTGAGATCGCGGATCCAGGAGACGCGATCGATGATGGACCGCGCGGACTCTTTGCTGCGGGCGGCGGAGGCCTTGCTGGCGGCCGATCTAGATGGTGATCGTCAGCAAGACTGAACTTTATGCCCACCGCCTTTTCCCGCATTAAACGAGTGGCAAGTCCTTGGTGCGAGACTGGACCTTATGAGAGGGCGCGCATCACGGCGGAAAGTCTGGCGTTCATCGCCGCGACAAACCTCACGTCCGCACAAACGCCGTGACCCGTTCGTCTATCAGATGCTCCTTGGCATCGGGTTCGTCAGCGTGGTTGCGTGGCAGGCCGAACCACAGATGCGCTCGCTCTGGATGATATCGACCAGCACGCCGGCAGAACGCCGCACGATCGAACGCTCGGCCTATTATCGCAACTGTGACGCCGCGCGCGCGGCCGATGCGGCGCCCATAAATCGGGGTGAACCGGGATATCGCTCCGCGCTCGACCGCGATGGAGATGGCATCGCCTGCGAGCCATGGCGGGGTCGGAGATAGGCGGATTTGCGCCCATATCCGTTGCCCGGGAGGACCGCCCGCGCTTCCAAAGGCCGCCGTTCGTTCAGGAATCGGGTAAGGTACGCAAAGCCATTTGGTTGCTTGGTAGCGCGGACAGGTTAGGCGGATGCTGGCGCAGCAGCCTGCGCCCTGATTGCAAACTGGACAGTGTTGGCGACTCGATCGCGTGTCATCTGGCCACGAGATAGCCACCCATTTTTTTTGAAGAGTGCACGATCTTGGTCGTGCGCGCGCCCGGGCGATGTTCCAGCTTTCTGGCTCCCAATCCCCCTGCAAGCATGCCTCATCCGCCCGGTTTGGCGAAAAGCATGATCTATCTGGGAGCCTGAAATGCGATTTGGGACGATGCAAACTCCGAGCCATCCGCCAC
>CAYTMM010000042.1:0-26947 GCA_964438875.1 uncultured Sphingosinicella sp.
GCTTGACGGTGGAGCCTTCGGTGATTTCGGCGTCGGAGCCGAAAATCACGACGCCGACATTGTCGGCTTCCAGGTTCAGCGCCATGCCCTTGATGCCGTTCGCGAACTCCACCATCTCGCCGGCCTGGACGCTGTCCAGCCCGTGGACGCGGGCGATGCCGTCGCCGACCGACAGCACGGTGCCGACTTCGGAGACCTGGGCCTCGGTGCCGAAATTCGCGATCGAATCGCGAATGACCTTGGAGATTTCAGCGGCGCGGATGTCCATTTCTTAGCCTTTCATCGCCTGGGCGAGAGAATTGAGTTTGGTGCGGATGGAGCCGTCGATCATCTGGCTGCCGACCTTGACGACGAGACCGCCCAAAATGGCGGGATCGACATGTGATTCGACGGCGATGCCGGTGCCGAAGCGGCTCTGGAGATTGGCCTTGAGGGCGTCCACCTGGTTTTTGTCGAGCGGGTGGGCGGAGGTGACTTCAGCGGTGATCTCGCCGCGATGACGGGCGGCGAGCAGGTTGAAGGCGCGGATGATCGCGCCGAGCTTGGCGAGGCGGCGGTTGGTCGCCAGTACGCCGAGAAACTTCGTGGTGATGGTGTTCAGTTTCATCGCCGCGGCGGTCGCGGCGACGGTCTTGACCGTTTCCTGCCGACCGACAAGCGGGCTTTCGGTGAGCGTTTTGAAGTCCGCGGAGTCGTCGAGCGCGGCGCGCAGGGCGGCAAGGTCCGCCGTGACCGCATCGAGCTTGTTCTCATCGCGGGCAAGCTCGAACAAAGCGAGGGCGTAACGTCCTGCGAGGCTTGCCTGAATGCCGCCGGAAATATCCACGCGCGTATCGACTCCTGGATCGGATTTGGCCCCGTGCGCAAACAGGCGCGAAACCGCGCCCTGGCAGGGTCGCGGGCGCCGTAACAGGGGCTTTGCTGCAATGCAAGGCGGTGCGCTTTGAAAGCAAGTGCCGGGACGCGCTTGCCGGGTAGATCGGGCAGGACAATGGCCTGTGTAGAGGAGTTTTCGAGGCCATGACATATCGAATCGAAGGGCTGTCGCCGGATTTGTTCGCGCCGCTGTTCACGATGGACGAGGCGGGGCTGGCGGCGCGCGGCGCCATGCGCGTCGTCGCCGTTTCGTCGACCGGCTATCCATGCCGCGTGACGCTGACGGAAACGGTGCCGGGCGATGACGTGGTGGTGTTGAGCCATGTTACCCACGATGTCTCGACACCATTTCGCACCGTCTATGCCATCGCGGTGCGCCAGGGTGCACGGGAAGCCGCGTCCTGGCGGGACGAGATTCCGGCGGTTCTCGGCTCGCGAACGCTTGGCCTGCGCGGATTCGGAGCGGATGGCATGCTCAAGGCTGCGTCGCTAGCGCTGCCCGGCGAGACCGACGCGAAAGTCCGCGAGCTTCTCGATCACCCCGAGATCATGGCGATCCACGCCCACAACGCGGCCTATGGCTGCTTCCTGACGAAGATCGAAAGGAATTGAACATGGCAACCCTTGCAACCGACAAGGCCGGCTTTAGACCGGTGGCCGTGAACGACGCGGCGAGCATCTCTGACGAAGCCGCCTGGACGGCGGTCATGGCGCGCGACCGGACGATGGACGGGCGTTTTGTCACCGGCGTCTTCTCGACCGGCATCTACTGCCGCCCATCCTGCGCGGCGCGGCATCCCAAGCGGGAGAATGTCCGCTTCTTCGCCGATGGGGCGGAGGCGCGCGCGATGGGGCTGCGGCCGTGCAAGCGCTGCGCACCCGACGATGTGAACCGTGAGGAAGCGGCGCTGGACAAGGCCTATGCGCTGCTCGGCACGGCCGAGGAGGCACCCTCGCTCGATGCGCTCGCGGCGGTGGCCGGCTATTCGCCGCACCATTTTCATCGCCTGTTCAAGCGGGCGACCGGAGTCACGCCGGCGGCCTATTACCGGACGCTGCGCGCGCGCCGGGCGGAGGCGGCGTTGGCCGGGAACGATCGCATCACCGACGCGATCTACGATGCCGGCTATTCCGGGCCGGCACGCTTCTATGCCGAGGCGAAGGGGCGGCTGGGCATGACTCCGTCGGCCTGGCGCGACGGCGGCCGCGGCGCGACGATCCGCTGGGCGACTGCCGAGACAGCGCTCGGCACGATGCTTGTCGCCGCGACCGACAAGGGCATTTGTCGCCTGTCCTTCGATGAGGGAGAGGAGGTGTTGCGGCGACGTTTCCCTAACGCGCATATCGAGCCCGGCGGCGCTGCGATGGCCGATCTTCTCGGCCGGACCGTGGCCGCGGTGAACGCGCCGGAGAAGCCCAACGACCTGCCGCTCGATGTGCGCGGTACCGCCTTTCAGGAAGCGGTGTGGCGCGAACTCACGCGCATTCCGCCCGGCGAGACGCGGACCTATGCCCAGATCGCCGCTGCGGTCGGCCGGCCCAAAGCGGTGCGCGCGACGGGCACTGCCAATGGCGACAACAATGTCGCCGTGTTGATCCCCTGCCACCGTGTCATCCGGACCGACGGTACGCTGGGCGGCTACGCCTATGGCCTGGACCGCAAGGAAAAGCTGCTGACGAAGGAACGGAAAAATCAGGAGTCGTCGTCCTCCGCCCCTTCTTCCACATCCTGACCGAGTTGCGCGCGCAGCCTGTCATACATCTCGCGCGCGGTTTCGCGACGTGACGTGCCCGCCATCCGGTATCTTTCTTCCAGCTCTTCCCGTCGGCGGCGTTCCCGTTCGCTTTCCTCGCCGCGATGCGGCACGACATAGGCGGCGGGGCGGATGGTCGCGATCGCCGCATCGATCATGCCGCGCGCTTCGAAGTCCGCCGCGACCTTGTAGCGCAGATCGCTGTCGCTCGGCGCCCGCTCCATCGCCGTGAACAGCGCATTCTGGGCGGGTTCCGGCGGTAGCCGGCCAGTCATTGCGAAGCTGTCATAATAGGCTTCCAGGATTAGCGGATCGTTCGGCGCGATGCGGTTGGCGCGCAGGATGGAAGTGCGTGCGGCATCCCAGGCGGCTTCATCGTCGGTCCCGGCGTGGCGCAGCGCCTCCGCTTCGATCAAGCCTTTGTACATCAGGCCGCGGGGGTCGTCCGGCTGGATGGCCAGCAGGCGGTCGATAGCATCCGAAGCGGCTTCATTGTTGCCGGCCAGCCGCTCCGTTTCCGCCAGCATGAGCAGGGCATGCGGGCTGTCCGGAAACCGGCCCGAGATCGCGCGCAGGTTGCGCGCGAAGTCGTCGGCCTCGCTGGCGAGGATACCGCGGCTGAGCAGAATTTCGGAATGGACGAGCTCCTGTTCGGCGGGGCCGAGCGTGCGTACCGAAATCTCGCCGACATCGATCGTCCGGAACGGCAGCCGAACCACCTGCAGGGTCCGACGGCCGGCATAGCTGAACAGCGTCGAATTGAGACGGCCGACATCGTCGAACGCTTCGTTCATCGCCTGTCGGTAGGTCCGCCCGGAATTGATCGCATTCAGATAGGTCTGAACCTGCCGACGGGTTTGCGTGTCGTCGAACATGTAGCGGACCAGAAGCCAGCCCTGAGCGTAGAGCAGGTCCAGTTCCGGAACATCGGCATAGCTTTGCGCCGTGAGCAGGCGCCGGGTATGCAGCCAGCGATTGGCCGAGAAGGACCCGTAGCGGTAATTGGCCGGTTGCCCCACCTCCACGACATCATTGTCCAGCAGTCGGGTTGCGCCCCAGAATTCCGCGAACCCTTCCGAATACCAGGTCGGATAGGCCGCGGGGAAATACTGGTACATGAAGTGATGGGTATATTCGTGGAGCAGGATGCTCTCGGGATCGATCGCGGTTGCCCGTGCCGCGAGATTGCGGCGCGTTCCGACCATCATCGGACCGCGCGCGCGGCGAATGTAGAAACCGGCCGCGCCGGGCGCATAGCGCTGCACGCCGCTGATGGTGGGCATGAGAAAGACGCGCAGCCGATTCGGGCTGGGGGGTGACGTCACGCCGTGATAGGCGCGCAGTACGAAGTTAAACTTCTCGAGCTTCGTCGCGAAGGACCTGATTTCAGCCTCGCTGCCTTCGGAATAGATGATGAAATTGGCCGATGTCGCTTCGCGCCACTGGGCATGGGCCGGCGCAGCCAAAGCGAGCGCGGCAAGCAGAAGGAGCCTGAAAATCATCTGCGATCCCCCCGGGAATGCGGATGCCACATTAAGGCCCGGACTCATGACCGGCAACGTTTGCGGGTGGAAATCCTCTTCGCGCTTCCCAACCGGCGCAGGAATATCCGGGTGGGGAGCGGGACGGTGCCGCCTCTGTTTCAGATTGGCTGAAACAGACTCTAGCGCCGCTCGAGAGCGTAATCGAATCTGATCCGGACCCAGGCGCCCACCAGCGGCCGTCCGCCCAGCCGCGGCGGTCGCACCCTGAGCTCCCACGCCGCGGCGAGCATCGAACGCGTGATCTGCGATCCTTCCGGATATTCGCCGAGCGCGACGCAATCCTCGACGCGATAATCCGGTACTGTGCGACAGGCGATCAGCCCCCAGCCCGGCCCGCGCGCGGTGGACAGATAGGCGCGCATCGCCTCTGGACTCGGCTCGCGATACCATGATGCCGCATAAAGCGGCTCGCCATTGGGCGCCGTGCCGACCCGCTCCGTATCGGTGGAGGCGGCGCTGCGCCGGTCCGGCGGTCCGTAGACCGGCCGGGATTGCTGCGGCGGCCGGCTGGGGCCGGGCGGCGCAACCACCGGCGCCGGCATTGGCTGGGGCGTAGGCAGAATAAGCGGGGCCACCGGCTCGGCGGGCTGTGGGGTCGGCGCCTGCTCCGGTTCCGGTCTTTGCATCGCGGGCCGCTCCTCCGCCCGCTGCTCCGGTTCGGGAGGGCGGGGCTCGTCGGCCTCCGGGGAGACCTGTTCGACGAAGAAGCTGGTGATCGGCGAACGGCCGTCCTCTCGCCCCACCCGATCCGTCCTGCCCAGCGTGAGCAGCAGGAACAGGAGAAGCATCTGCACCAGCAGGGTCAGCCCAAGGCCCAGCGAGCGGCGCCCGGCCTCGGCACGGGCACGCTGGACGAAGGAAAGAGCGGGAACGGGCCTCGGCTGAAACACTGGGTCTTCGCTGGCGATGTCCGCGGGACCAGGACCCGAGGCTACGCAGAAGGGGGATAGTTTGGCGCTTGGCCCGTGGCAAGCCGGGCCGCCGGCGAATTGGGTTGTCCTTTCATGGGAGATATCCGGCCCGTCGGCTTTCAGGCGCAGGCAGAAAGCCGACATCCCGTCTTGTTTGGACTTCCCGCCCGCGATATCGTGATATCACAGGCTTGGCCCGCGCCTCCTCCCTCCCGTCGGGGAAGTATCGCACATACGGGGTAACAGGATCATCGAACCATCTGTTCGAGCTTTCGCATAAGGAGGGGGTGCGTTTCCGGCTCGGAACGGAGGGTCTTCGATGAGACTGTCAGCCCCGATCTATCAACTGAAACGTCGCGCCAGACTGCTGGCTCGGGATGAAAAGATCGCTCTGCACGATGCATTGGATCGCATCGCGCGAACGGAGGGCTTCGCGACGTGGAGCCTGCTTTCCTCCAGATTATCAATGCACACGCCATCGAAAGCGATCCTGTCCAGACTTGCGGACGGAGATTTGCTGTTGCTGGGCGCTCGCCCTGGACACGGCAAGACCCGGCTCGGACTGCAGCTCCTGCTCGATGCAGTCCGCGAAGGCAGGAAAGCTTTATTCTTCACTCTGGAATATACCAGGCAGGAGACCGAGGGGCATATCCGTTCTTTGGACGCAGGCGCCTGTGGCCTCGGTGACAAGCTGGAAATCGTAACCTCGGACGAGATCAGCGCCGATTACATCATCCACCATCTGTCTGGTTCGGCACGCGGAACAATCGCCATCATCGACTATCTGCAGATACTCGACCAGCAGCGAAGCAAGCCCGCGCTTGCCGACCAGATGATGGCCTTGCGCGATTTCGCCCGTGAAACCGGGGTCGTGCTGGGGTTTATCTCGCAGATCGAGCGTTCGTTCGACGCGGCAACCAAGCCCATGCCGGATATCGGCGACATCCGCCTGCCCAATCCTGTCGATCCGGGCTTATTCTCCAAAGCCTGCTTTCTGCACAACGGACAGGTCCGGCTTCAGGATATGGCCTGATCCGTTGGCCCGCCGTGATGCGCCCAAGAGCGTCCCGGCGAGCCGTCCGGTGCCGCTTCCAATGTAGGAAATGCGCTGTCACGCTTGAGCCCGACTCGGGGTGCCTGCTCCGGCTCGCCGGCTCTTTGAACCGTCCGCTTCGCCCGAAAAATTCTCGCGGCACACCATCGCGCATATGCGTGAAGATGGTGAAATTCCGCACCGCGATCTACCCGGGAAAAACACCCCTCACCCTGACAACTTAGTCAACTTAACAGAGGGGGGAGCGTCGCAGCCGCGCGCCGGCGCCGGCCGCATTGGGCGCGGCCCCACTTCCCTTCACGCCCACTTTTGCTAGGGTCCGCGCCCAAAGATCGGGGACCCTGCATGACCGAACCGGCGCTCGATACGTTCCGCTCCTCCACATTGGGCTGGCTGCGCGGCACCGCCGCCGGGCTGGGCACGGTCGCGCTCGGCCTTGCCGGGATCGTATTGACGGCGTTCGGCGTGGGCGAGGCGCAGACCGGGAACCGCGCGCTGCCGCTGCTGCTCACGCTCGCCGCCTTGGCCATCGTCGCTTGGGTTTGGCTGCGCAATCTCGCCGCCAGTTACGATTTCACCGAGGAACGGCTCAACATCCGCACCGGCATCATTTTCAAGGCCGTCGACGAGATCGAGCTTTACCGGATCAAGGACGTGAAGCTCAATTTCTCGCTGCTCAACCAGTGGGCCGGGATCGGCACGCTCGCCATCGCGTCGAGCGACGAGACGACCCGGCACGGCGATCTCGTCATCCCGCACCTCACCCGCGCCTTGGCCCGGCGCGAGCATCTGCGCCGCCTCGTCGACACCGCCCGCCAGAAACGCGGCGTGCGCGAGATCGACATGGCGCAAGATCGTTTCTGAACCTCAGCGGCGATCGAGCCGGATCACCTTCCCGTCGGCCTCGTCGGTGACGATGTAGAGCGCGCCGTCCGGCCCCTGCGCGACATTGCGCAGCCGCACCGGCGCGTCCTCCAGCAGATATTCGATGTCGCGCACCGCGCCGTCCTCGACGTCGAGGCGCATCAGATAACCGCGCCGCAGCCCGGCGACGATCAGGTCGCCGCGCCATTCGGGGAAGATGTCGCCGGTGTAGAAGGTCAGGCCGGTCGGCGCGACCGTGCGGCCGCGCCATTCGTGCACCGGATCGGTATAGGCCGTGCCCTCGACGCCGGAAGGGCGATAGGCCGGGTTGCGATAGCCGCCGCCAGTGCGCACCGGCCAGCCGTAATTGGCGCCGGACGCGAGGATGTTGATCTCGTCCCCCTGGGTCGAGCCATGCTCCGAGAACCAGACGCGGCCCGTCTCCGGTTCCGTCGTCATGCCTTGCACGGCGCGGATGCCGAGCGCGTAGAGAGCCGGGTGCGCGCCCGGCCCGAAATCCGGATTGCCTTCGGCCGGACGGCCGTCCAGTTCGAAGCGGAAGATCTTGCCGCGCCGGTCGGTCACGTCGAGCGACACCGGCAGCGGCGGATTGTCGCTCTCCATGAAGTGCCGTTCGCCTACCGTCAGGTAGAGCTTGCCGTCCGCCCCGATCAGCAGAGCGCCGCCATAATGGAAGCGGTCGCCGGAGCGCGGCGTCGCCTCGAACAGCGATTCGACGTCGGTCAGCCGATCGCTCTCCAGCCGCGCGCGGATCAGCCGGGTGGTCGTGCCACCCTCGCCGCGCGAGGCATAAGAGAGGTAGAGCAGCCCGTTCGTAGCGAAATCCGGATGGAGCGCGATGTCGAACAGGCCGGAATTGTCGCGCGGGTCCTGGCGGATATTGTCCAGATCGTCCGGCAGGCCGGCGATCGCCGTCACCGCGCCATCCGCGCCGACGCGGACCAACCCGCCGTCCTTCTCCGTCACCAACATCCCACCGCCGGGCAGGAAGGCGAGGCTCCAGGGATGGCGCAGACCCGACGCGATCGTCACCCGCTCGATGGCGATCGGCGACACCGGCGCGGGCGGCGCGCGGTCCTCGGCGAAGCGCGGGTCCTGCGCGGCGGCCAGCAGCGCCGCAGCGGCAAGCCAGCTCACGGCTTCTTCGCGACCCCGACCAAAGCCGGACGCAGCAGACGATCCTTGATCGTATAGCCGGCCTGCATCTCCTGCACGATCGTGCCGGGCGCGGCCTCGTCGGACGGTACCTCGATCATCGCCTGATGCAGATTGGGGTCAAGCGTCTTGCCCATCGCCTCGATGCGGGCGATGCCGTGGCGCTGGAACACGCTTTCGATCTCGCGCCCCGTCGCCTCGATGCCGGCGACCAGGCCCTTCCACTTCTCGTCCTCCTTGAGATCGGCGGGGACGACGGACAGAGCCCGCTCCAGATTGTCCCGCACCGAAAGGATGTCGCGGGCGAAGGCGGTGGCGGCGTAATTGGCCGCGTTGACCTTCTCCTGCTCCAGCCGCCGACGCACATTCTGCGTTTCGGCCTGGGCGTAAAGCACCTGCTGGCGCACCTCGGCCAGCTCGCTTTCCAGCGTCGCCAGCGGGTCCGACTGGCCCTCCGTCTCCGGCGTTGGCGGGGTGTCTTCGGTCTTCATCTCGTCTTCGTTCATGCCATCAATCTCGACAATGTCTTGGCGGTGAAGTCCACCATGGGAACCACCCGCGCATAGTTCAACCTTGTGGGGCCGATCACGCCGACGACGCCGACCACCCGGCCGTCCGCCCCGCGATACGGCGCCGCGATAACCGAGGAACCGGACAAGGCAAACAGATCATTCTCCGATCCGATGAAGATCTTCATGGCCGTGCCCTCGCGCGCGCGGCCGAGCAGACGGGCGATCTCTTCCTTGCCTTCCAGTTCGTCGAGGAGCTGGCGGACTCGTTCCAGATCGGCCGCCGCGCTTTCGTCGATCAGGTTCGCCTGGCCGCGCACGATCAACACCGGGCGCCGCGCGCCGTCGCGCGACCAGAGCGCGAGGCCCCGCGTCACCAGTTCGCGTGCCGCCTTGTCGAGCGCCGCCTCGCCCGCCTCGATCTCGGCGGCGAGCCGGATCTGCGCATCGCCCAGGGTCAGGCCGGACAGGCGCGCGGAAATGTAATTGCCGGCTTCCACGAGCGTCGCGTGGGTGACGCCCGCCGGCAGATCGATCACCCGGTTTTCGACGCTGCCGTCGCCGCCGACCATTACGGCCACCGCCTGCCGGTCCGACAGCGGCACGAAGGCGAGCTGGCGCAGCGCCGGCTCCGCCTTGGGAACCAGCACGATGCCGGCGCAGGCGGAAAGGCCCGACAGGGCGGCGGTGGCGTTGCTGATCGCCTCCTCGATCGGCCCCTGCCGCTGGATCAGCTTCTCGATCGCGGCGCGGTCCTCTGCGCGCGGCTCCGCCACCTGCATGATCGCATCGACGAACAGTCTGAGGCCACTCTCCGTCGGCACCCGTCCGGCCGAGGTGTGCGGCGCGGCGAGCAGGCCGGTTTCCTCCAGATCCTGCATCACGTTGCGGATCGAGGCGGGCGAGAGATTGAGCAGCGAGGTACGCGAAATGGTCCGTGATCCGACAGGCTGGCCGTTCTCCAGATAGGATTCGACAACGAGGCGGAACACGTCGCGCGCGCGGTCGCTCATCTCGCCGATGCTGCTCGTCATGGGATGAGATGTAGGCGACCGTGCGCGTCCGTCAAATCCCATCCTTTCCCGGCGCCAAGCGGGCTGGCGCATACCGGCTGCTTTGGCTAAGGCCCGCCCCCTGTATTTCATGGAGAATGATATGCGTCCTTCAGGCCGTGCGCCGGATCAGATGCGCGCGATTCAGATGGAGCCCGGCTTCACCCGCCATGCCGAGGGGAGCTGCCTCGTCTCCTTCGGCGACACGCGGGTGCTGTGCACGGCTTCGGTCGAAACCAACCTGCCGCCCTGGCTGCGCGGCAAGGGACGCGGCTGGGTCACCGCCGAATATGGTATGCTGCCCCGCGCCACTCATACACGCGGCCGCCGTGAAGCCGCGAGCGGGAAGCAGTCCGGCCGCACGCAGGAGATCCAGCGGCTGATCGGCCGCTCGCTGCGCGCCGTGGTCGATCTCGAAGCGCTGGGCGAGCGCCAGATCTCGCTCGACTGCGATGTGATCCAGGCCGATGGCGGCACCCGCACCGCCGCCATCTCCGGCGCCTGGGTGGCGCTGCGCCTCGCGGTGGACGGCCTGATCGAGAAGAAGCTGATCGCCGCCGATCCGATCCGCCAGAAGGTCGCGGCGGTGAGCTGCGGCATGCATCAGGGAACCGCCGTGCTCGATCTCGATTATGCCGAGGACAGCTCGGCAGGATCGGACGGCAATTTCGTCCTCACCGGCGACGGGAATCTGGTGGAGGCGCAGGTGAGCGCGGAAGGCGCGGTGTTCGACGAGGAAGGCCTGCTCCGCCTGCTCCGTCTCGCCCGCATCGGCTGCGCCGACATCTTCGCCGCGCAGGACCGGGCGACCGGGCGGTGACGCGCCGGCTCGGCCCCGGCAGGCTGGTGATCGCCAGCCACAATGAAGGCAAGGTGCGCGAGATTCGCGACCTGCTCGGCCCCTATGGGATCGAGCCGGTCTCCGCCGCCGATCTGGACCTGCCGGAGCCGGACGAGACGGGCGTGACGTTCATCGACAATGCCGACCTGAAGGCGCGGCAGGCGGCGGACCTGTCCGGCCTCCCGGCGCTCGCCGACGACAGCGGCCTGTGCGTCGAGGCGCTGGACGACCGTCCGGGCATCTTCTCGGCGCGCTGGGCGATCGTCGATCCGCATGTCGCGCCGGCCGAGGATCCCGGCCATGTCGAGGGCGAACGCGATTTCGGCCATGCGATGCGACGCGTCCAGAATGAGCTGGAAGCGCTGGGCGAAGATGCCAGCCGCAACGCCCATTTCGTCTGCGCGCTCGCGCTCTGCTGGCCGGACGGGCACAGCGAATGGTTCGAAGGCCGGGTGGACGGCACCCTCGTCTGGCCGCCGCGCGGGGCCAACGGCTTCGGCTACGATCCCATGTTCGTCGCCGCCGGCCGCGACATCACCTTCGGCGAGATGGAGCCGTCCGAGAAGCACGCGATCAGCCACCGCGCGGACGCCTTCCGCAAGCTGGTCGCTGCGCTCATTCCGTGACCGCGGATGAGGGCGCGCTGGCGCTCTACATCCACTGGCCGTTCTGCGTCTCGAAATGCCCCTATTGCGATTTCAACAGCCATGTTCGCGAGGACGTGGATCAGGAGGCGTGGCGCGAGGCGCTGCTCGCCGATCTCGCTTATGAAGCCGCGCGGACGCCCGGCCGCCGCCTGACTTCGATCTTCTTCGGTGGTGGGACACCCTCGCTGATGCTGCCGCGCACAGTCGCGGCCCTGATCGACGCGGCGGCGCGGCACTGGTCTGTCGCGGACGACATCGAGATCACACTGGAGGCCAACCCCTCCTCGGTCGAAGCGCGGCGCTTCGCCGATCTCGCCCGCGCCGGTGTGAATCGCGTGTCGCTCGGCATCCAATCGCTGGACAATGAAGCGCTGCGCTTTCTTGGCCGTGCCCATGATGTGGACGAAGCGCTGATGGCGCTCGGCACCGCCCAGTCCGCCTTTCCGCGCGTGAGCTTCGATCTTATCTACGCGCTGCCCGGCCAGAGCGCCGAAGCGTGGGAAGCGGAGCTGCGCCAGGCCCTCGCTTTCAATACCGACCATCTCTCGCTCTACCAGCTCACCATCGAGCCCGGCACACGCTTCGCCACGCTCGCCGCCAAAGGCGAGTTGACGCTCGCCGATCCGGACGAAAGCGCGGCGCTTTACGAGCTGACCGGCGCGATCACCGCCAAAGCGGGGCTTCCGGCCTATGAAATCTCCAACCACGCCCGGCCGGGACAGGAGAGCCGCCACAATCTGACCTATTGGCGTTACGGCGCCTATGCCGGGATCGGACCCGGCGCGCATGGCCGGCGCGCCGGCGTTTCTACGCAGCGGCACAGGAAGCCCGAAAACTGGCTCGCCGCGCTGACCCGCAACGGCCACGGCATTGCCGAGGAACAGGACATCGCCCCCAGCGAGCGCGGGATCGAGGCGCTGCTGATGGGCCTGCGACTCGCCGAGGGCGTCGATCTCAGCCGGATTTCAGAGCTTGCCGGCCGCGACCCGGTGGACCGGGCTGCTGTCACGCGGCTCAGTGGTCAGGGGCTGCTGACGACTGACGGGGCATGGCTGCGCGCCACCCCCGCCGGTCTGCTGCTGCTCGATTCGGTGCTGGCCGAGATCGTCCGGGTCAGTTGAACCCGCGCGGCGCGGGCGACACCGCGTTGGTCCCGCCAGCCGTCACTTCGCGCACTTCCAGCGCGCGTTCGGCCACGCCGTCGCGGCCGAAGCGGAAGGCGCCGTCCACACCGGCGAAGCCGGTCGATTCGCGCAGCGCCCGCTCCGGGAAGCGCCGGCCGATCGGCCAGTCCGCCGCGACGCGCACGGTGAGCAACACCGCGTCATAACCCAGACTTGCCAGGCGATAGGACGGCTCCGCGCCATAACGCGCGCGATAACGGGTGCGGAACGTGCCGAAATTGGCGTCGGACGGCGCCGCGAACCAGGAGCCGCGCAGCGCGACACTGGCGCCGATATTGGTCTCCGCGCCCCACAATTCCGTGCCCAGAATTCGTGGTTGCGGCGATGTCTGGCGCACGATCGGAATAGCTTGGAGTGCGACGCGGGAGCCGTCCGCGATCAGAACCGCGTCATAACGGCCGCGCGCGTTGAGTCGCGTCGCCGCGGCATTCAGGCTGGCGCCGCCGCGTTCGTAGCTTTCCATGCCGACCAGAGTGCCGCCCGCGGCCTCCACGGCGCCGCGCAGTGCCTGGCCGGTCCGCTGACCATAGACCCCGGTCGGGACCAGCGCGCCGAAACGCTGCGCTCCGCGCGAACGGGCGAAACCGACCACGCGATCAATCGACTGGCCGGGGTTGAAGCCCATGATGAAGACATTGTCGCCTGCGACGCTGACGTCGTTTGAAAAAGCGATGACGGGAATGCCCTCCCGCCGGGCGAGCGGCGCCACGGCGCGCACATCGTCGGCGAGGAGAGGGCCAAGGAACAGGCCGCTGCCGTCACCGATCGCCTCGTTGGCGGCCGCCTGCGCGCCACGCGCTGTGTCATAGGCCGTGATACGGATGCGCTCCCCGCCCGTATCGAGCAAGGCGAGATTGGCGGCGTTGAGCAAGGCTTGGCCGATCCCCGCATTGGGGCCGGAGAGCGGCACCAGCACGGCGACGCGATTGCGCGTCTCGTCCGGCGGCAGACGGGACGAATCGGGGCGCGTATCCGGGCGCTCCGGCTCGGGCGGCGGCAGGCCGGGGCCGGTCCGGGGAATACAGCCGGCGATCGCGAAGGCGAGCAGGACGAGGACCAGCAACCGGCCCAGCATACCCCACGTAAATCCTTCGTCGGCTTGCGCGCGCAACGACAGCGATGCCATGA
The DNA here is from genome assembly GCA_964438875.1 of uncultured Sphingosinicella sp. Taxonomy (GTDB): domain Bacteria; phylum Pseudomonadota; class Alphaproteobacteria; order Sphingomonadales; family Sphingomonadaceae; genus Allosphingosinicella. Next base: position 13,541 of record CAYTMM010000042.1, read on the forward strand.
CCATACTCCTCATGTCCGAACCCCTCGCCCCCGGCCTCTATATCGTCGCGACCCCGATCGGCAATCTTTCCGATCTCTCCCCGCGCGCTGCCGACATCCTGTCCCGCGCCGATCTGATCGCCGTCGAAGACAGCCGTGTGACGGGCAAGCTGCTCAACCATATCGGCGCCAAGCGGCCGATGACGCCTTATCACGATCACAATGCTGACAAGGTCCGCCCCGGTCTGATCGCGCGGATGGCGCGTGAGGCAGTCGCGCTGGTCAGCGATGCCGGCACGCCGCTCATCTCCGACCCCGGCTACAAACTGGTCCGCGACGCGCGCGCGGCGGGCGTGACGGTGACGACCATTCCCGGTCCCTGCGCCGCAATCGCCGCGCTGACGCTGGCCGGCCTGCCGACCGACCGCTTCGCCTTTCTGGGTTTCTTGCCCGCCAAGCCCGGCGCGCGCACCGCCGCCATCGCGGAGGCGGACGCGTTTCGCGGCACGATCGTCTTCTATGAGAGCGGTCCACGCCTTGCCGGCGCGCTCGCCGCTCTGGCCGAGGGGCTGGGGGACCGCGAGGCGGCTGTGGCGCGCGAGATCAGCAAGCATTTCGAGGAGACCGTGACCGGCACGCTCACGCAGCTTGCCGCACGTTATGCCGATGCGCCGCCCAAGGGCGAGATCGTGATCGCCGTCGGCCCGCCCGGCGAAACCGAAGCGGCCGGAGATGCAGAGATCGATGCGGCGCTGCGGAAGGCGCTCGAAACTCTGTCACCCTCACGCGCCGCTGCCGAGGTGGCGCAACAACTCAGCATCCCGCGCAAGCTGGCCTACGAACGGGCGCAGGCACTCAAATGACGCGCCGGGCGGCCGAGCGCGGCGGCCGGCGGGCCGAGCGCATCGCCGCCTGGTGGCTCCGTCTGAAAGGCTGGCGGATCATCGCCATGCGCGCGCGAACCCCGGTCGGCGAAGTGGACATCGTCGCTCGGCGCGGCCGTACGCTTGCCTTCGTCGAGGTGAAAGCGCGGGCGACTGCGGCCGACGCGGAACTGGCGCTGGACGATTTCCGCCTGCGCCGCGTCGCGCGCGCCGCCGAAGCGCTTGCCGCCTACCACGCTCACCCCGGCGATACGATCCGCATCGACGCGATCTTCATCGTGCCCGGCCGTTGGCCCCGCCACGCCGAAAATATCTGGCATGGGTGACAGTGGGCGCGTCGCCGCCTAATTGGACGCCATGAGCCTGCATATCGCCGTCCAGATGGACCCTCTCGAAAGCATCAACATCGAAGGCGATTCGACCTTTGCGATCATGCTGGGCGCGCAGACGCGCGGGCATAAGCTGTTCCATTACGCCGCCGAGGATCTGAACTATGCCGACGGGCGGGTCTGGACGCAGGCGCGACCGGTGACTATCCAGCGTGTCGCAGGCGATCATTTCCGCGCCGGCGATCCCGTGCGGCTCGATCTCGGCCGCGATGTGGATGTGGTGCTGATGCGGCAGGATCCGCCCTTTGATCTCGGCTATATCACCGCGACCCACCTGCTTGAGCGCATTCAGGGCGAAACCTTGATCGTCAACGATCCCGCCAGTGTCCGAAACGCACCGGAAAAGGTGTGGGTGCTGGATTATGCCCGTTTCATGCCGCCGACTTTGGTCACCCGCTCGGTCGACGAGGCCCGCGCCTTTCTGGAGCGGCATGGCCAGATCGTCGTGAAGCCGCTGCACGGCAATGGCGGCAAGGCGATCTTCAAGATCGGCCGCGACGGCGCGAACCTGTCCTCGCTGATCGAGGTGTTCAACACCACGTACCGCGAACCCCACATGGTGCAGGCCTTCCTCCCCGGCGTGGCGGCGGGCGACAAGCGTATCGTGCTGGTCGACGGCGAGGTGGTCGGCGCGGTCAACCGCATTCCGGGCGAAGGCGAAATCCGCTCCAACCTCGCAGTCGGCGGCAAGGCGGCCAAGACCGAACTGACGCCGCGCGAGGAGGAAATCTGCGCCGCGCTCGCCTCCGAGCTGAAGGCGCGCGGCCTGCTCTTCGTCGGCATCGACGTAATCGGCGGCGAATGGCTGACCGAAATCAACGTGACCTCGCCCACCGGCATCGTCGCCATCGACCGGTTCAACGGCACGGACACGCCCGCGCGCATCTGGGACGCAATCGAAGCGAAACTGGCACGCGCATGACGGACTGGGTGTTCCGCCTGCTCGACGAGGCAGGCTATTTCGGCGTGGCCATATTGATGTTCCTGGAAACGGTGTTCCCGCCGATTCCGTCGGAGGTCATCATGTCGCTGGCGGGCGTGCGCGCGGGCCAGGGCGAAGTGAGCCTGTGGGGTGTGATCGCGGCCGGCACGGCCGGCGCGATGTTCGGCAATTTCTTCTGGTATCTTCTGGCGCGGGTGATCGGGCTGGACCGCTTCCATCCGCTGATCGACCGCTACGGCCGCTGGCTGACCATCGACTGGCCGGACGTCGAGCGGGCACAACAGCTGTTCGGCCGTTATGGCGGCGCCATCGTCGGCATCGGCCGGGTGATCCCGACCATTCGATCGATTATTTCGATCCCGGCCGGCCTGCTCAAGATGCGGCTCAAGACTTTTCTGATCTGGTCCACCATCGGCACCTCGGTGTGGAGCAGCGGACTCGCCGTCGCCGGCTATCTGCTCGGCAGCCATTATGCCGATGTCGACGACGTGCTCGGCCCGCTTTCCGTCATCGTCATCGCGCTCATCATCGGCGCCTATGTCTGGCGCCAGCTCACCTGGCGGCGGCGGCATCCCTCCGAAACGGAGTCCGTTTCGGATTAAACTATTGATTTTTAATGGTTTAATTTAGCATCATTAACCATTCCTTGGGCCAGAGCATCTATCCGGATCTCCACAACAGGAGGTTCTGGATATGCGCAATGTTCATAAGCTGATCGCCCTGCCACTCACGCTGGGGCTCGCTGCACCGGTTCATGCCGCCGAAATCCGGCTGACCGGCAATCTGCTTTCAAGCTGCATCCTGTCGCTCGCGACGCCTGGCACTCTGCGCCTGTCGGGTGATGCCACGACCTTCGGATCGGAGGAGACGGGCGGGCTCGCGGCGACGATGACAGTGGTGGCGATCGGCGCTTCGCCGTCCGTCAGCTTCACCGCCCCCGCGATCGATGCGCCGGTGGATTTCTCGTCCGGCGCCTCCGCGCAGATCCGCTACACGTCGCTCGGCGGATCGAACCAGGCCTATACCGCCGGCGCCTCGTCCAGTTCGGCAGTGCGGTTGCTCGATACTTTCACCATCCACGGCAGGATCATCAGCACCGAAGGCTTCCGCTCCGGCAATTACACGATCCGCTCCACTGCGACCTGTCAGCAATGAAAAGGCGGCTCGCCTGTGCCGTCGGCCTCGCGCTGCTCGCCGCGCCGGCGCTCGGCGTCGGGCTCGGCCCGCTCGCCAAATCCGGCATCACGGACGGACCGCGCAAGGCTTTCTATCTGACACTCATTAACCCCTATCCGGCGGCGGCGCGCTTCTCCGCTTATGCGGTCGGCCCCGTGGATGAGGCCATGCAGACAAGAGTCAGCATTTTGCCCGCCGACGCCACCGTAGCGGGACGCGGCAGCCGCCGCCTGCTCGTCATCGCCGAGGACATGGCACCCGGCGAAACTTACGAATTCCGCGTCTGCGCCGCCCGTGCGGACCTGCCCGAAGGAATGATCCATGCACGCGTTTGCTCGCGCCTGTCTGCTCGCCGCATCACTCGCTAGCGCGCCAGCGCTGGCCAGCGGCAACGGCATCTTCCTGCCCCCGCCGCCCAGCGGCCCTGGCGGCGAGGATTCGATCGAAACGGCCAGCGGCACGCGCTGCCGCCAGAGCATGAACAGCAACGGCGCCTATCTCGATGTCGGAGCGACCGGCAGCGCCGGCAGCCCGGTCGATCCGGCGCGCCAGTTCGTGAACGATGGACGTGACCGCGAGGCCAGCGCCTATGTCCGCCTTACCGTTCCGCTCGGCCGGCGGCCGGGACGCATCGACTGTCAGCAGGTTTATCAGCTCGAAATCCAGCGCCTCCAGCGCGAGATCGAATTGCTGCGTATGGCGGCAGAATGACGGTCAGGCGCGCGGATGGGCGTTGCGGTAGACGTCCATCAGGTGCGCCGCATCGACCGCCGTGTAGATCTGTGTCGACGACAGGCTGGCATGGCCCAGCAATTCCTGCAGCGCGCGCAGATCGGCGCCGCGCCCGAGCAAATGGGTCGCGAAGCTGTGGCGCAACGCATGGGGCGTGGTCCGCTCGCCAAGGCCCAAAGTCGTCCGCGCGCGCCGCACGGCGCGCCGCACGATCTCGCCCCTGAGCGGCCCGCCGCGCGCGCCCCGGAACAGCGGCCCATCCTTCTCCATCGGCCAGGGCGACAAGGCGAGATAGACTTCGATCAACTCCTTCACTTGCGGCAGCAGCGGCACGATCCGCGTCTTGCCCCGCTTGCCGGTCACCCGCAGCGCCTCGCCCAGCGGCAAGGCCGCACCGGTCAGGCTCAGCGCCTCGGCGACACGCAGGCCGGCGCCGTAGAGCAGCATCAGCACCGCCCGGTCCCGCGCCGCGATCCAGGGGGTGTCCGCATCCTCCTCCGCCTGCTCGGCCAGCGACACCGCTTCGTCCGGCGAAATCGGCCGGGGCACGCTGCGCGGCCGCTTCGGTCCCTTGAGGCGCGGAACCGCCGCCTCGCGACCGCTTTCGGCGGCGACAAACGCCAGGAAACCGCGCACCGCCGAAAGCTCTCGCGCAGCCGAACTGTTCGACAGTCCCGCCGCGCGACGCCGCGTCAGATAGGCGCGCAGGTCCGCCGGCTGCAGCGACAACAGCGCATCGGAATCCACCGCATCGCCAAGATGTTCGGCGAGAAAGGCGATCAACCGGTGCGCCGTCGCCACATAGGCCCGCACGGTATGATCCGACCGGCGCCGCTCGCGGGACAAGTGATCGTGCCAGCGCAGCGCCAGCGCCGATGCAGGATGATCGCTCAGGCCGTCAGCCACCGGCCCATGCAGCGGGTCAACACCCGTCCGAGAAAAAGCAGCAGCTCCGAGCCATGTGGCGTTTCAAAGCATTGCGGCCCGCGCTGGCCGAGCGCGAGCAGGCCGGACGGCAAGGGCGGTTCGCTGGCGAGGCGGATCAGCGCCTCGGCCCGAATCAGCTCGCAAGCCGGACCAAACAGCGGATGGCCGCGCTCGACGCCGCGCAGCAGTACGCCGTCGAAATCACCCGCCGAACGCTCGATCAGCCGCGGATCGACGAATTGCAGGCCGGACGCATCGGCGCGCACGCCGGTTTCGCCCGCCCAGAGCGCGACCGCGACCGCATCCAGCCCCAATATCTGCGGCCATTCCTGTGTCACGATGTGGATCAGATGATCGAGCCCCTCGGCTTCGATCGCGGCGAGCACCGCTTCGTGGATCGAGGCGACCGCGCCCGAATGCCCGCGCGCGAAGGCGATGAGGTCCTGATTGGCCTCCTCCGCCGCCGCGACGCGGGCGCGCAGGGTTGCCACCGCCCGGTCCTCGAAACTGATCACCCGTCCCATGCGCGGAGACTAACCCGGATATGGTTAAGAAGCGATGGCCTTGCGCCGGACGGAGCGGTCAGCCGATCTTCTGCCCCGTCTTCTCCCAGTCCGCGAGGAACGCCTTGAGGCCATTGTCGGTGAGCGGATGCCTGACGAGCTGGCGGATCACGCTGGGCGGCGCGGTCATCACGTCGGCGCCCAATTTGGCGGCGTCGTGGACGTGGATCGGATTGCGCACGCTGGCGACGAGAATCTCGGTCGCGAAATCGTAATTGTCGTAGATCAGCCGGATATCGGCGATCAGCTCCATACCCGGATAGCCGACATCGTCATGCCGCCCGACGAAAGGCGAGACGAAGGTCGCCCCCGCCTTCGCCGCCAGCAGCGCCTGATTGGCGGAGAAGCAGAGCGTGACATTGACCATCGTGCCATCGGACGTGAGCTTGCGGCAGGTCTTCAGCCCGTCGATGGTGAGCGGCACCTTGACCGCGATATTGTCGGCGATCTTCCGCAGGATCTCCGCCTCGCGCATCATCTCTTCATGGTCGGTGGCGACCACCTCGGCGGAAACGGGGCCGGAGACGATCCCGCAAATCTCGCGCGTCACCTCAATGAAATCCCGGCCCGATTTGTGGATCAGCGAAGGATTGGTGGTGACGCCGTCCACCAGCCCGGCCTCGGCCAGTTCCCGGATGTCGGCGATGTCGGCGGTGTCGGCGAAGAATTTCATGATTCGGCTTTCCTGCGGGATGTTCCCGAACCGCCTAACCGAACAGTCATGCCAACGGAAGCATCGGACGGTTGCGTTTCGGTGCTCGGGATTCGATCTAGGGCGCCCATGTCCCGCGTCCGTCTCATCGTAATGAATTCGGCCCTCGGCCCACTCGACTATCGGGTGCCGCAGGGCATGGCCGTGGAGCCGGGCGCGATTGTCGTCGCGCCTTTGGGGCCCCGCCAGTTGATCGGCGTGGTGTGGGAGCCGGAGCGGCTCGTCACCGAAACAGTCGGCGACAACCGGCTGCGCAATCTGGTCCACGCCTACGACCTGCCGCCGCTCGGCGCGCCGTTGCGGCGGCTGATCGAATGGACGGCCGATTATTATCTGGCGCCGATCGCATCGGTGCTGCGCATGGCTTTGCCCTCCTCGGGCGCGCTGGAAGGCGCACGGTCGATCACCGAATATCGCCTCACCGGCCATATTCCCGAACGCCTGACGCCGCAGCGCGCACAGGCGCTGGAGCGGATCGGCGAGCGGCAGGGGCTGGTGCGCGAGCTGGCGATCATCGGCGGCGTTTCGGACGGGGTGATCCGGGGCCTCGTGAAATCCGGCGCGATCGAGGCGATCGAGGTGGCGATCGACGATCCCTTCCCGCCGCCCGACCCCGATCACGATCCACCCGCGCTGGAGGCGACGCAGGCCGACGCCGCCGCGACCCTGCGCGACGCGGTGGACGCGCGCGCCTTCGCTCCTTTCCTGCTCGACGGCGTCACCGGGTCGGGCAAGACCGAGGTTTATTTCGAGGCCATCGCCGCGGCGATCCGCGCGGGCCGCCAGACCCTCGTCCTGCTCCCCGAAATCGCGCTGACCGAGCCTTTCCTGAAGCGCTACGCGGCGCGCTTCGGGCATGAGCCGGTCGCCTGGCATTCGGGCCTGCGCCAGTCCCAGCGCCGCCGTGCCTGGCGCGCGATCGCCAGCGGCGAGGCCTTGGTCACGGTCGGCGCGCGCTCCTCGCTCTTCCTGCCCTATCGCGATCTCGGCCTGATCGTCGTCGACGAGGCGCATGAGGCGAGCTTCAAGCAGGAGGACGGCGTCCAGTATCACGCCCGCGACGTGGCGGTGATGCGGGCCAAGCTGGAGGAGGTGCCCGTCATCCTCGCCTCCGCCACGCCGGCGATCGAGACGCGGCATATGGTGGACAGCGGCACCTATGCGGAGCTGAAGCTGCCCGACCGGTTCGGCGGCGCGCGCCTGCCCGACATGGCGGCGCTGGACCTGCTCGCCGAGCCGCCGCCGCGCGGGCGCTGGCTGGCGCCCCGGCTGGTGCTGGCGCTGGAGGAGAATCTGGAGGCGGAGGAGCAGAGCCTGCTTTTCCTCAACCGGCGCGGCTATGCCCCACTGACGCTCTGCCGCCATTGCGGCTACCGCTTCCAGTGCCCGAACTGCACCGCCTGGATGGTCGAGCACCGCTTCACCCACCGGCTCGCCTGCCACCATTGCGGCCATGTCATGCCCGCGCCCCGCGCCTGCCCGGAGTGCGGTGAGGAGGACAGCCTGGTCGCCTGCGGACCCGGCGTCGAGCGGATCGCCGACGAGGTGACGGCGCTCTTCCCCGACGCGCGCACCGCGATCGTCACCTCCGACACGATCTGGTCCCCCGCCAAGGCCGCCGAGTTCGTCGCGCGGATGGAGGCCGGCGAGATCGACATCGTGATCGGCACGCAGCTCGTCACCAAGGGCTATCATTTCCCGAATCTCACTCTGGTCGGCGTCGTCGATGCCGATCTCGGCCTGTCGGGCGGCGACCTGCGCGCGGCGGAGCGGACCTTCCAGCAGATCCAGCAGGTTTCCGGGCGGGCCGGGCGCGGCGAGAAGCATGGCCGCGTCCTCGTCCAGACCCACGATCCCGCCGCGCCGGTCATGCAGGCGCTGATCGGCGGCGACGCGGAGAGTTTCTACGCCGCCGAGACCGAATCGCGGCGCGAGGCGGGCATGCCGCCCTTCGGCCGGCTGGCCGCGATCGTCGTTTCGTCCGAGGATCAGGCGGAAGCCGCCGAGGCCGCCCGCCTGATCGGCCGCAATGCCCCGGAGTATGACCATATGGCGGTCTTCGGTCCCGCCCCGGCGCCGCTCGCCATGCTGCGCGGACGCCATCGCCACCGCCTGCTCGTTCATGCCGCACGCAGCGTGCCGGTGCAGGACATCATCCGCGACTGGCTCGGTACGCTCCAATTTCCGCGCGGTGTGCGCGTCGCGGTGGATGTCGATCCCTATTCCTTCCTGTAGCGATATGCGAACAACAGGCGCATCCAAGTCGAGGGCGAACATGCAGTCACGGCGATCAGGTCCCGGACGAATGACGCTGGCGGCGATCGCCGCCGCCGCGTTCGCATTGCCGTTGGGAATCATGATCGGGGGACGTGGCACGCCAGCCCCTCAGGCCCCGTCTAATGCGTCCCTCGCAGAACCACTGCTTCAAGCGCGAACCCGTGACCGCTGGGATCCTGCCTTGCTCCAGGATCCCCACGTGCTGGCCGAACAACAACGCGTCGTGGAGGCGATGGAGCGCGGCTGCGCGATTGCGGGCGAAGGCTGTACCGAAGCCGCGACCGCACGACGCCAGATCGACGCGCGTATCCGTGCGGCCCGATGATCCGGATGGGCTGTCACACCGGCATGGTCCGGCTTGCCAGCCCGCGCCCGCGCCTCATAAAAGGTCGCCGCACGATGATGATCCGCCTCTTCCTCTCATTCCTTTTGGCCCTGCTCGCCATCTCCACCCCCGCGCGTGCCGACGACATCTCGGCGGCCGGTCGCTCGGTGGTGCGCGTCGTCGTCGTCGCGTTCGAGGATGGGGAGGTGGTCGGCTTCGGCCACGGCAGTGGCTTCGCGATCGCGCCGAACCGGATTGTCACCAATGCTCATGTCGTCGCGCAGGCGGCGCAGCAGCAGGAAGGGTTGAACATTGCAGTGGGCGTCGTCCCGTCGGAAGGCAGTCAGGCCTTCCGCGCGCGCATCGTCACGGTCGATCCGGCCCGCGATCTCGCTTTGATCGAAGTCGGGCAAAACGGTCGCTTCCCGCCATTGCCCCTCTATACCGGTCCGCTCAGCGACGGCGCAGCCGTCACAGCCCTCGGCTATCCCGGCAATGTCGATCTCGCCACCGCCCAATCGGCGCAGGACTATATCACGCCGCTGCCCGCGACCCGATCGACCGGCATCTTTTCCAACGCGCGCACGATCAACAGCATCGCGACCCTGCTCCACACCGCCAATATCGCACGCGGCAATAGCGGCGGGCCGCTGCTCGATCCGTGCGGCCGGGTGCTTGGCGTCAACACATTGATTACACGCAACCAGGAGGGCGACGCGAGCTTTGCCTTCGCCGTCGCCAATCGCGAGCTGACCGCTTTCCTCCAGGGCGCGCGCCAGGAATTCGCGACCATTTCCAGCCCCTGCATCAGCATGGCCGAACGATTGAGCCAGGACCGCGACCGTGCCGAGGCCGAGGAGCGGGAGCGTGACGCCGCCGCCCAGCGTGCGCGTGACGAACGTGCCGAGCGCCTTGCCGGGATCGACGACGCGCGCGAGACCGGACTCGCTGTCGCCGCGCTGCTGCTTGCGCTCGCTTTGGTCGTATTCGGCGCGGCAGGCATCTTGTGGATCAAGAACCGGAATCGCCCTGCGGCGATCCTGGCCGGCATCGGCGGGTTGCTGATCGTCGCCGCTATCGTTGTCTTTCTTGCTCGGCCGAACCGGGACGATGCGGATGTGACGCCTGTAGGAGACGGCAATAGCATAGCCGACGCGGCGGAAAGCCGCTTCGCCGGACGCAATTTGTGCCGGCTGGTGCCGGAGCGCAGCCGAGTCACCGTTTCATCAACGCAGGACGTGGCGCTGGAATGGTCGGACAGCGGCTGCGTCAACGGCCGCACCCAATATGCGCAGAGCGGCGAGGTCTGGACCCGGATCCTGGTCCCGGACAGCGAGCCGGCCGTCTCCGCCCTGGAGTTCCGGCCCGGCAGCGGCGAATATGTTGTCACCCGCTACCAGCTCGGCGCGGCGGAGATGGAGCGGCTGCGCACCCTGCGCCGCGATGTCGATCTGAAGACGTGTGGCGCCGGCGACGATGCCCGTGCCGTCCTCACCGACCAGCAGCGCGAGATCGGGGCGGCGCTGCCGAACCTGCCTAACGAGCGGCTGGTCTATCAATGCGAGAATCAGCGAGACGGCAGCTAGGGTCTATTTCAGCGCGGCTGAAATAGACCCTAGCTGCGTTATTGTGTTGTCGGTGCCGTCAGGCTGGTGCGGCAACCACGCGCCCGGTGGAGGCCGCGGAGGAAGCCGCGACGGGCAAGGCCGGCATAAGTCGCGGCCTGCAGGCGGCGATCGGCACTGGCCGCGCCGCTGATCTCCCGCACCACACCCCGGAAGGGAATGAGGCTTTCGACGATCGCGCGTCCGCCCGCTTCGGCGACGCGGCCCGCCTGATTGCCGCTGGCCTCCTCGGGCGTATCGAAATCGGCGCCCAGGGCGTCATTGAGGGCAAGAACGGAGGCGGCGATCTGCGTGCAGGTGCGCGCGCCCGTCATGCTGTAGGGATCCTCGGACGCGAGCTCCAGCACGGCGGGAACGGTGGTGCGCTGAATGCCGACGTCGCGCGCCGGCTGGGTGGCGATGTCCTGCACCCTGTCCCCGGTCGTATCGCCTTCGCGCGGCGGCTGGGTCTGCGCATGGGCGGCGGTGACGGCCAGCGCGGCGGCCATGATCGTTGCGGCGATCCGGTGCATGACGCGATCTCCTTGTCGATTCCCGGTCATTTTCGCGCGCGCGGGCTGGGATGACCAGACTTTTCTGGATCTTAGAGTCTGTTTCAGCAAGGCCGGTGCCGATTCAGCGAAGCTGAAAACGACGCTAGCCTCGCGCGAAGGGCAAGGCCGCCTCCAGTTCCGCCAGCGCCGCCACGCCTGGTGGCGCGACGTCGCGGCGGCGCAGAAAGACGTGGCGCACGATCTCTGCCTGCTGCTCGATGCCATAGCCAACCAGCGCGCGGCCGGGGACGAAATCATAGCTGTAGCGACAGAAGGGGTGGCGCATCAGCGGGAGATACCAGCGGCCCTTCGTCTGTGCCTGCCAGACATGCGTCATTTCGTGGATGAAGAGGCCCTGGAGCGGAAGGGGCGCGGCGGAGTAATCTTCGGCCCACTGATCGCCCTTGGGATGGACCCAGATATCTCCGTCCGGCGCCATGACGGCGCGTCTGGGATGCAGGAAGAACCATTTGCGACGGTGGATGCGGACCGCATCATAATCGATTGCCGCGCCGAACAGGTCGGCGGCCATTTCGCACTCGCCGGGCGTGAGGGGGCGGGAGGTCATGTCAAAAACATCCGCTCGCCCCGAGCGAGGTGGTTGGGCTTTTGGCTCTAATGCCCGGCATGGCCGCTCTGGCCCGGGCCGCGCACATCGGCTTCGACCGTGACCGGATCGGCGCCTTCAAAGGTGAAGGTGAGCGGCAGCGTACCGCCAGCCGCGAGCGCAGGGTCGAGGCCGAACAGCATCGCATGCCGGCCGCCGGATTCGAAGACCAGCGGCCCAGCGGGCGTGAAGCTCGCATCGGCGAGCGGGCCCATGCGGCTGACACCGTCCGTGACGGTGGTTTCATGCATCTCGATCCGCTCGGCCAGCGGGCTGGCGATGCCGGTCAGGCGAGCGCTCTCCAGCGTGGTGCGCAAAGTGAAATAGCCGGCGCCGGGCCGGCCTGGTGCGGCGGGCAAGGTCACCACCAGGTTGTCGATCGCGATGGGGGCGTTTTCGGCCGGGGCGGTGGCGTTCGCCAGCGTGCCGTTTTGCGGCGCCTGCCCGCAGGCGGTGGCGAGGGCGAGCGCGGCGAAAAGGGGGAGGGTGTTTCTCATGACGCAGGCATAGGCCGCGTGAGTTCTTGTCGCAACGGATTCGCCTCCTATATCGCCAGCCGAGACGTCAGCGGGTCGCCGCTTCAGGGGCCTGGGGACGCAGCAGCTAATGAGGGGCCAAGAGGGACTATTATGGCACGAGTGATCGGTATCGATCTGGGGACCACCAACAGCGCGGTCGCCGTCATGGAGGGCGGGAAGCCCAAGGTTATCGAAAATGCGGAAGGCGCGCGCACGACGCCGTCCGTTGTCGCTTTCACCAAGGATGGCGAGCGGCTGGTCGGCCAGCCGGCGAAGCGCCAGGCGGTGACCAATCCCGACAATACTGTCTTCGCGGTGAAGCGCCTGATCGGCCGCCGCTTCGACGATCCGGTGACGAAGAAGGACACCGAGCTGGTGCCCTACAAGATCGTCAAGGGCGCCAATGGCGACGCCTGGGTCAATGCCGGCGACAAGGATTACAGCCCGTCGCAGATTTCGGCCTTCATCCTCCAGAAGATGAAGGAGACGGCGGAAAGCTATCTGGGTGAGACCGTCACGCAGGCGGTGATCACCGTGCCGGCCTATTTCAACGACGCCCAGCGTCAGGCGACCAAGGATGCCGGCCGCATCGCGGGCCTGGAAGTGCTGCGCATCATCAACGAGCCGACCGCCGCAGCGCTCGCCTACGGGATGGAGAAGCAGGACGGCAAGACGATCGCGGTCTATGACCTTGGCGGCGGCACGTTCGACATCTCGATCCTGGAGATCGGCGACGGCGTGTTCGAGGTGAAGTCCACGAACGGCGACACCTTCCTGGGCGGCGAGGATTTCGACACCAAGCTGGTCGATACGCTCGCCGACAAGTTCAAGGCGAAGGAGAATATCGACCTGCGCAGCGACCGGCTCGCGCTCCAGCGGCTCAAGGAAGCCGCCGAGAAGGCGAAGATCGAGCTGAGCTCCGCGCAGTCGACCGAGGTCAACCTGCCCTTCATCACCGCGCGGATGGAAGGCGGCGCCTCCACGCCGCTCCATCTCGTCGAAACGATCAGCCGCGCCGATCTGGAGAAGATCGTCGGCGATCTCATCAAGCGCACGCTGGAGCCCTGCAAGAAGGCGCTGGCCGATGCTGGCCTCAAGGCCAATGAGATTGATGAGGTCGTCCTTGTCGGCGGCATGACCCGCATGCCCAAGGTCCGCGAGACCGTGAAGGACTTCTTCGGCAAGGAGCCGCATACCGGCGTCAACCCGGACGAGGT
>CAYTMM010000042.1:26957-27204 GCA_964438875.1 uncultured Sphingosinicella sp.
GAGACGCTTGGCGGCGTCTTCACCCGGATGATCGATCGCAACACGACCATCCCGACCAAGAAGACGCAGACCTATTCGACCGCCGAGGACAATCAGAATGCGGTGACGATCCGCGTCTTCCAGGGTGAGCGCGAAATGGCGGCGGACAACAAGATCCTCGGCCAGTTCGATCTGGTCGGCATCCCGCCGGCGCCGCGCGGCGTGCCGCAGATCGAGGTCACGTTCGACATCGACGCCAACGGCATCG
>CAYTMM010000043.1:0-25398 GCA_964438875.1 uncultured Sphingosinicella sp.
GATCCCGATGTGGTCGGCCGCGCTGCCCGCGATCTCGCTGGCAGGGATCTGGCGAACGATCTCCCCCGCATCCGCGCGCCGCTGACCGTGGTCTATGCCTCGCCCGATGCCCGCGCGCGGGCCGCGATCGACCGCAGCTTCACCCAGGCCTATGCCCCTGCGCGCGGCGCGCGGCTGGTCCGCATCGACGACAGCGGCCACATGGTGATGCAGGACCAGCCGGCGGCGTTCCGCCGGGCGTTCAGGGCATTTCTGGGCTAACGTCTCCCGGAGCCGCAGGCCGCGGTGACCGGGCGCAGCGCGGCAGTCGATCCATCCAGTGAGAGATATTCGGTGGGCAGCCAATAATCGCCGTTGGAGCTGCTGACATGAAATTCGATCGAGTCGCCGGCCCCGCCGAGCAGCGCATAAGCGCGCGGCGGGATGGCCCCGGCAAATTCGCGCGCTTCGGCAAGGGGATCGAGCCGGATCAGTTGCTCCTCGCTCTGGCTGCCCAGCGCCAGCACGAGCTGCCGTCCGGGCGGCGGCGGCGGCAGATCGCCGCCCTGCGCGTTGGCGCCGAGCCGCAGCGTCATGACCGGCACGCCTTCCACGCACCGCACCAATGCGAGCGGGATTTGCGTATGCCCGCGCAGCAGCGCCAGCGGTCCGGTCGCCGCCGATCCGGCATGCGCTTCCCAGCGCGGTCGTGGCGGCGGCGGGGCGCTTTCCTGCGCGACCCGCGCGGCGAGCTCGGGCGGTTCGCGGTTGAGCCGGGTGGTGGTCCAGGCGCTGCCGTTCCAGCTCATCGCCACATAGCAGGCCTCCGCGCCGACCCGGCCGCAGGCGGAGCCGTGCATGCCGGTGGCGAGGCCTTGGCGGCCGTTGGGCAAGGTGACCAGGGCATAGACCTGGATGTTGCTGGCATAGACCTGCCGCAGGCGATTGCCTTCGGAGATCAGGACGATTTGGGTGCAGCCCGCCGATCCGCAATGCTGGGAATAACCGAATGCCGAGCAATGAAGGGCGGCCGGGGAAACGACATAATCGGGACGGTTGTCGCCGTTGAAGTCGGCCGTTTCGTAAAAGCCGGCGGGATCGGCGACGAAGCGTCCGCCCGCGCTGCGGCATTCGGCCAGCGCCTCGTCGAAAATCCGGCGCACTTCCGGCGGCGGGCCGCTCGGTGCCTGTGCCGCCACCGCGGACGGAAGAAGCAGGGACGCCAAAAGCAGAACGCGTTGCGCAACCGATACAAACTCCACCGCGATACCCCCCAGATGGATCGTTGGTCCGTCAGGCCTATCGACCGCTCCTTATGGAGGCAAGCCGGTCGTTACGGCGCCAGCACGGTGTCCGCCGCCTTGGCCAGGGTCTTCGGATAATCCAGCGTGTAGTGCAGTCCCCGGCTTTCCTTGCGGCGCAGGGCCGAGCGGACGATCAGGTCGGCGGTCTGGAGGAGGTTGCGGAGCTCCACCAGGTCCGGCGTCACCCGGAAATGGCCGTAATAATCCTCGATCTCGTCGGTCAGCAGCTTGATTCGGTGCGCGGCGCGCTCCAGCCGCTTGGTCGTCCGCACGATGCCGACATAGTTCCACATGAAGCGGCGGATCTCGGTCCAGTTCTGCTTGATGACCACCTCCTCGTCGGAATCGGTCACCCGGCTTTCGTCCCAGGGCCGGATCGCGGGCGGGAACGGCAGTTCGTCCCACTTCGCCGCAATGTGCCGCGCCGCCGCCTCGCCGAACACGAAGCATTCGAGCAGCGAGTTGGAGGCAAGCCGGTTGGCCCCGTGCAGCCCGGATTCGCTGACCTCGCCGGCGGCATAGAGGCCGGGCAGATCGGTGCGCCCGTCCAGATCGATCACCACCCCGCCGCAGGTATAGTGCTGCGCGGGCACGACCGGGATCGGATCAGTCGTGATGTCGATACCGAGGGCGAGGAGCCTGGCATGGATGTTGGGGAAATGCCCCTTCACGAAATCGGCCGGCTGGTGGCTGATGTCGAGATGGACGAAATCGAGGCCGTGGCGCTTGATCTCGGCGTCGATCGCGCGCGCCACGACGTCGCGCGGCGCCAGCTCCAGCCGCTGTGCATCATATTCGGGCATGAAGCGCTTGCCCGTGGCGGGGTTGATCAGCCGTCCGCCCTCGCCACGCACCGCTTCGGTGATCAGGAAGTTTTTGACCTCCGGATTGTAGAGGCAGGTCGGGTGGAATTGCATGAATTCCATGTTCGCCACCCGGCATCCGGCGCGCCAGGCCATGGCGATGCCGTCGCCGGTCGCGCCGCGCGGGGCGGTGGAGAAGAGATAGACGCGCCCCGCCCCGCCCGTTGCCAGGATCGTGGCGCGCGCGGTGAAGGTCTCGACCTTCCCCTTCTTCCGGTTCAGCGCATAGACGCCCCAGACATGGCCGTCGCCCGAATAGCGCTCGCCATGCCGGCTGGTGACGAGATCGATCGCCACCATGTCGGGGATGAGGGTGATGTTGGGATGGGCGGCGGCGGCGCGCTCTAGCGCCTCCTGCACGGCCCAGCCGGTGGCGTCGTCGACATGGACGATGCGGCGATGGCTGTGTCCGCCTTCGCGGGTCAGGTGCCAGCCCTCGCGCTCGCCGTCCATGTTGAACGGCACGCCCAGCTCCGCCAGTCGCGCAATCGCTGCGGGCGCGTGTCCGACGACGAACTCGACCGTGGCGCGCTTGTTGAGGCCCGCGCCGGCGATCATCGTGTCCTCGATATGGCTTTCGAACGTGTCGCCCGGCTCCAGCACCGCGGCGATGCCGCCCTGCGCCCAGGCGGTCGATCCCTCGTTCAGCGCGCCCTTGGCGATCACCGCGACCTTGAAGCGCGGCGCGAGGTTCAGCGCCGCCGTCAGCCCCGCCGCGCCGGAGCCGATGACGAGAATGTCATAGGCATGCTCAGCCATCGGTGCCGGTCGCTCGCGTCAGGTTCAAGAACACATCTTCCAGATCGGCCTCGCGGGTGGATACGTCAACGATGCCCAGTCCCTCGCGCTGGAGTACGGCCAGCACGTCGCCGGCATTCACCTTGTCCTTGCGATAGGTGATCGCGAGCACCCGCTCGCTTTTCAGCTCGACCTTCTCGAATGGTGCGGCGTCGGGGGCATTGGCGATGTCGCGATCGGTGACGACCTCCACCACCTTTTCCTGCGCCATCCCGACCAGATCGCGCGTCGCCTCGTTCGCGATCACCTTGCCGTGGTTGATGATCGCGATCCGGTCGCACAATTCCTCGGCTTCCTCGAGATAATGCGTGGTGAGCACGATCGTGACGCCCTGCGCGTGGAGGGACCGGACATAGTCCCAGAGCTGCTGGCGCAGCTCCACGTCCACCCCGGCGGTCGGCTCGTCCAGCACCAATATGGGCGGGGAATGGACCATCGCCTTGGCGACCAGCAGCCGGCGCTTCATGCCGCCGGACAGGGTGCGTGCATAGGCGTTGGCCTTGTCCTCCAGCCGCACGGCGCGCAGCAATTCCATCGATCGCCGCTGCGACTTCGAGATGCCGTAGAGGCCGGCGAAAAGCTCCAGCGTCTCGAACGGCGTGAAGAAGGGGTCGAACAGAATTTCCTGCGGCACGATGCCGATCGCGCGCTTGGCGTTGCGCGGCGATGCGTCGATGTCGAAGCCCCAGATGGAGGCGGTGCCGCCGGTCTTCATCACCATCCCGGCCAAGATGTTGATCGTCGTCGATTTGCCCGCGCCGTTCGGCCCGAGCAGCCCGAAAATCTGGCCGCGCGGCACGTCCAGCGAAATGCCGTCCAGCGCGCGCTTGCCGCCCTGATAGGTTTTTTCCAGATCGCGGATCGAGATCGCGGCGTCAGTCATGGTCGAACCGCATAGCCGCCTTCCCGCGTCTCGGAAAGCTGGACGCGCGATCGGGCACGCGCACCTTATTGTCGCCCGCGCGGGCGCTTGCTAAGGCGCGGATCATGGCTGCTACCGATCCCTTCGTGCCCGAAACCGCTTATGTGACCAGCGCCCGCGTCGCCTGTGATGGCGCAACGGCGATCTCACCGGCACTCGGCCATCCGCGCGTCTTCCTGCAGATCGATGAGAAGGGCTATGTCGATTGCGGCTATTGCGACAAGCGCTTCATCCTGAAGGGCGGCCCGGCGGACGAGGGTGCACAGGCGGCCTGATCGCCCTATATGACAGGGATGACACCCGATCCCCGCCGCTTCCTCTATCGCCCCGACGGCCTCGATCCCGACGCCGCGCTTCGTCTCACCGCCGATGCCCTGAAGGGCTGCGACGATGGCGAGCTCTATCTGCAATATACCGCATCGGAGAGCTTCAGCTTCGATGATGGCCGGCTGAAGACTGCCGATTTCAACACCCAGGCCGGCTTCGGCCTGCGCGGCGTGTCGGGCGAGACCACCGCCTTCGCCCAGGCCAACGACATTAGCGAGGCGGGTATCCGCCGCGCCGCCGAGACGATGGCGGTGCTCGATCCGGCCAAAGGCGCGCGCGCCGCGCCGCCCCGGCGCACCAATGCCAATCTTTACACCGATGCCGATCCGCTGAGCCTGATCCCCTTCGCCAGGAAGGTCGCGCTCTGCCAGCAGATCGACGCCGCCGCCCGCGCCCGCGATCCGCGCGTCGCGCAGGTCTCGGTGAGCCTGGCGGGCAACTGGAGCGTGATCGAGATCGTCCGGCCGGACGGCTTCGTCGCCCATGACGTGCGCCCGCTGGTGCGGCTCAACGTCCAGATCATGGTCGAGCAGAACGGCCGGCGCGAGACCGGCTATCACGGCCTGGGTGGCCGCTATCTCTATGACGAGTTGTTCGAGCCGGCGACCTGGAACCGGGCGATCGATGTCGCGCTCGCCCAGGCACTGGTCAATCTCGACTCCGTCGCCGCGCCGGCGGGGGAAATGACGGTTGTGCTCGGCCCCGGCTGGCCCGGTGTGCTGCTGCACGAGGCGGTCGGCCACGGGCTGGAAGGCGATTTCAACCGTAAGGGCACGTCCGCTTTCTCCGGCCGGATCGGCGAGCGGGTCGCCGCGCCCGGGGTCACCGTGATCGACGATGGCGCGATCGGTGATCGGCGCGGCTCGCTCACTATTGACGATGAAGGCACGCCCACCCAGCGCAACGTGCTGATCGAGGACGGCATCCTGAAGGGTTATATCCAGGACCGGATGAACGCCCGGCTGATGGGCGTCGCACCGACCGGCAACGGTCGCCGGGAATCGTTCGCTCACGCGCCGATGCCGCGCATGACCAACACCTTCATGCTCGGCGGCAGGGACGATCCGCGCGAGATCCTCGCCCGCGCGAGGAACGGCATCTACGCCAGGAGCTTCGGCGGCGGGCAGGTGGATATCACCAGCGGCAAGTTCGTCTTCTCCTGCACCGAGGCCTACCGGATCGAAAACGGCAAATTGGGTGCGCCGATTAAGGGCGCGACCCTGATCGGCGACGGGCCGACCGTGCTGACCCAGGTGAAGGCGATCGGCGACGACATGGCGCTGGACGAGGGCATCGGCATTTGCGGCAAGGGCGGCCAGTCCGTTCCCGCCGGCGTCGGCCAGCCGACCCTGCTGATCGAGGGGCTGACGGTGGGTGGCACAGCCGTATGAGCCTGGCCTGGACGTGCGATCTGCTCGATTTCTGGTTCGCGCATCCGGACGATTGGTGGTGTGGAGACAAAAGCTTCGACGATGAGATCCGCACCCGCTTCCTCGATCTGTGGAAGGCGGAGCGGGAGCGGCCGGTGATCGATTTCCTCTACGGTGAGGAGGATGCGCTCGCCGCCGTGATCCTGTTCGATCAGTTTCCGCGCAACATGTCCCGGGATCATGCCGATCAGTTCGCGACCGACCATATCGCGCTCGCCGTCGCCAAGAATGCGGTCGAGCTCGATTACGATCACGACATGACGAAGGATGAGCGGACCTTCCTCTACATGCCTTTCCAGCATAGCGAGGATGCGAAGGACCAGCTCCAATCTCTGCTGTTGTTCACGGCGCTCGGGGATGAGGAAATGCTCTACTACGCCCGCAAACATCATGACGTCATCGAACGGTTCGGCCGCTTTCCCCACCGCAACGCGATGCTCGGCCGCAAGCCGACGGCGATCGAGCGGGCGGCCGGCGATGTGGTGCCTTGGTAATGGCTTTGGTGGAGATCGGCCGCTACGTCGCCGGATTCGAGGCGGATATCGATCGGCTGCGGCTGGAAGATGCCGGTATCTACGCCTTCGTATTCGATTCCGGCATGGGCGCCCTGGTCGCCGGCGTCCGGCTCATGGTCGACGACGAGGATGAGGAGGCGGCGCGCGCCTTGCTGCTCAGTCCAGCAGATAGGCGCGAAGGGGACTGAGATCGTAGCCGGCGCCGGCTGCCTTCTCGAACAGCTCCGCGCCGTCCGCCCCGCGGTCTTTTTCCGCCAGCGCCCACAGAAAGGTGGAGCGCGTCCCAGATTTGCAGAAGGCCAGCGTCCTACCGTCGCTGGCGCCCAGCGCTTCGGTCATCGCGTCGATCTGCTCCGGTCCGAAGCCGCCCATGGTGATCGGAATGTGCCGATAGGCGATCCCCGCCGCCTGCGCCGCCGCCTCGATCTCCGCCGATGCCGGCTGGCCCGGCTCCTCGCCGTCAGGCCGGTTGTTGACGATCATCGTCACGCCCGCTGCGGCAGCCTGTGCCACCTGCCCCGGGGCGATCTGGACGGAAACGAGGGTCGAGTCGTCAAGTGGCTTGAAAGTCATGTCGTTACCTCTGACTGAATGACGTCAATGAACGCCGCGCCATATTTGTCCAGCTTGGCCGCGCCCACGCCCGAGATTTCCGCCAGCGCGGCGAGCGAAGCGGGCCTGCGCTCCGCCATTTCGCGCAAGGTGCTGTCGTGGAAGATCACATAAGGCGGCACGCCCGCCGCTTCGGCCAGTTCGCGGCGCCTCGCCCGCAGTGTCTCGAACAGCGGATCGTGCGGATAGTCGCTGGCCGCCCGCTTGCCCCGCGCGCGCGTCCGCTTCGGCGGCACGACCACTTCCAGCCGCTCTTCGCCCTTCAGGATCGGCTTGGCGCCGGGGCCGAAGGAGAGGCCGCCAAATTCGTCGGCCCTCAGCGCGTCATGCGCCATCAGCGCCCGCGCCACCGGCTTGACCAACGCCAGCTCGTCCGCCTCGGCGATGCCGAACACGCTGAGCCTGTTGTGACCGAAATTCAGCACCTTGTCGGTCTCCTTGCCGGCCAGCACGTCGGTCAGGTGCCCCAGCCCGAAGCGCATTTCGGTGCGGAAGGCGGCGGAGAGCAGCTTCTGCGCCGTCGTCGTCGCATCGACCGCCTGGGGCGGCTCCAGGCAATTGTCGCAATTGCCGCAGGCCGGGGGCGGGTCCTCGCCAAAATGCCGGAGCAGGATCGCGCGGCGGCAGCCCGCTGTCTCGACGAGTGCGGCGAGCGCGTTCAGCCGCTCGCGCTCGCCCGCGCGGCGGCTTTCCTCCACCTCGGTCTCGATCCGCCGCCGGGCGCGGGCGAAATCCTCCGCGCCCCAGAACAGCCAGGCCTCGGCCGGCTCGCCGTCGCGGCCCGCGCGTCCGGTTTCCTGATAATAGGCCTCGATCGACTTGGGCAGGCCGGCATGGGCGACGAAGCGCACGTCCGGCTTGTCGATGCCCATGCCGAAGGCGATGGTCGCCGCCATCACCATCTCCTCGCTCGCCACGAACGCCGCCTGGTTGCGCGCGCGCACCGGCGGCTCCAGCCCGGCATGATAGGGCAAAGCCGGGCGTCCGCCGGCGCCGAGCTGCTCGGCGATCCGCTCGGTCTTGTCGCGGCTCGGCGCATAGACGATCCCCGCGCCCGGCTGGGCGGCGGTTACTGCCTTCAGCTGCGCCGGCAGGCCGTCGCGCGGGCGGACATGGTAGCGGATATTGGGCCGGTCGAAGCCCGCGACGATCAGCCCGTCATCCGGAATGCCGAGCTGGACCAGGATGTCGGCGCGCGTCCTCTTGTCCGCCGTCGCGGTGAGCGCGAGGCGCGGCACCTCCGGAAACGCGTCGAGCAGCGGCAGCAGCAGGCGATAATCGGGGCGGAAATCATGCCCCCATTCGCTGACGCAATGCGCTTCGTCGATCGCGATCAGCGCCAGCGGCGCGCGGGCCAGCAGGTCGCGGAAGCCCGGCCCCGTCGCCCGCTCCGGCGCGGCATAGAGCAGGTCGAGATCGCCGTCGCGGAACCGCGCCACCGTCTCGGCGCGATTATTGTCCGCCGAGGTCAAAGCCGCCGCCTTGATGCCGAAACCCTCGGCGGCGCGGATCTGGTCGTGCATCAGCGCGATCAGCGGCGAGATTACGAGCGCCGTCCCGTCCCGCGCCAGCGCCGGCACCTGATAGCAGAGCGATTTGCCCGCGCCCGTCGGCATCACGGCGAGCGTGTGCCGTCCGGCCATGACCCGACCGATCACCTGCTCCTGAACGCCCCGGAAGGAGGGGAAGCCGAACGTATCGTGGAGGATGGAAGCGGGATCGCGCACCCGCGCGGTCCTAGCCGCAGCGCGCGCCGGAAGTCGAGTGCGTGCGGAACCTTCCTTTCATGCCTGCGCTCAACCCGGATCGAAATCGGAGATTCTCATGCGTCATCCCGGCTATTTTCTGCTCCCCCTGCTTCTCGCCACCGCCTCATGCGGGCGCGAATCCACCGGCCCCGTCGACATCGCCAATGACGTCATGGCGCCACAGGCCGAGCGGAATGTTGAGGCCGAGCCCGCCGAAGCGATGCTGACCGCCGAAGGCTGGGGACCGCTGCGGATCGGCATGACCCGCGCCGAGATCGAGGCCGCGGCCGGGCCCGATGCCGATCCCGAGGCGGTTGGCGGCGCCGAGCCCGAGCGCTGCGACCAATTCCGCCCGGCCCGCGCGCCGGAAGGGCTGCTGGCGATGGTCGAGGACGGCCGCCTGACCCGCATCTCGGTTATACGCGATAGCCGCATGCGTACCGGCGACGGTTTCGGCCTCGGCACCCCGGCCGCCGACATCAAGGCGCGGCTCGGCGATGCGGCGCATGTCAGCCCGCACAAATATGTGGAGGCGCCAGCCGAGTATATCGATCATTGGGCGCCGGGCGTCGCCGTGACGGCCAATGTGGAGGATCCCGCGGCGCGCGGCATCCGCTACGAGATCGGCGACGACGGCAGGGTCCAGGCGATCCATGCCGGCGGTCCGTCCATCCAGTATGTCGAGGGTTGCGCCTAGGCGCCGCTGCCGGCGGCTTCTTTGGGGTTTCGCGCGATCCATCACTGTTGCATCACGTAAAAATCAGAAGAAGATCATTCGTCTCGCGCGGCGAAGTGAGACACTCTTCCATCGGCGATTTCCTGCGGCAGGGCGGCTGTTCTGCTCGCCTGCGACCGCGGGTCCGGGCGGATTGGAGAGGTGGCGATGGCGAAGTGGAAACGTCTATTCGTGCAGAGCGGTGTTCAGGCCGCGATCGGGGCGATTCTGCTGGTTCACGTGGCAACGCCCGCATCCGCCCAGGCCCAATCGGGCCAGGCATCGATATCGATAACGCACCGCCTCAACTATGTCGCCGTGCAGCGCAATCCCTGGGCGGCCGGCGCGTCTATCGAGCAAGGTGATGAGGAGGAGATACGTCCGCCCTCGATCAACCATTCCCTGCCGACCACGGGCTTCAACCCCTATCAGGCGATCGCCAGCTTCTTCGATATATCGCTGCCGAGCATCGCTTTCGCAGAAATGGGTGGTCACCTGCGGGGCGATGCCGTGCTCAGGATGGGATACAGGGTTTCGGGCGGCAGCCTCGACATCCATTATCCGGCCGAGGTCGAGCTGACGATGCAGCGCGCCGAGCCGGCACGCACCGATGAGGATGTCGTCGTGAACACGCGGTTCTCGCCGGGGCTGCGCCGGTTGGGCGTCATGGCTCCAAGGGCGACATGCGGAGGGGAGGATAGCCGGTTCGTCTCGTGCCGCCTGTCCGAGCAGGTCCTGCGCGTCGTCGAGATCACGGACCAGCCGCGCTTCTCGACAAGCTTCCCCACTGCATCCGCTTACGCCACGTTCGAATATGATCTCGAAGCCAGCGCCTATATCGAGGTGGGCGCGGTACGGGTTGGCTCCAGTTGCTACATCTGTGCCCGGGCAGCCTACCGGTTTCCGCGTCGGGGACGGCACGATCTTGTGAGGGTGACGCCCAGCGGCATCGAGATTATGGGCCTCGACCCCATTCCGCTGTTCGATCAGACCATTCGGGTTGGTCCGGGCAACGTCACCGTCTCCTATCCCCGGCTGGAAGCGCGCAATGTACGACGCGGACCGGACGGCCTGTCCCTGATCGCCGAAGATGCGCAGCCGCTGATCCATTTTTCAGCCGCGATCGACAGGCTCTTCCCCTTCATCGGGCCGTTCCTCACCAACGATATCGGGCCGATCGGCTATTCGATCCTGGGAATGGCGGGCGGGCCCCGGCTGGGGCTCTACCAGGATTTCCGCCTGAACGTGGCGCCAACCGTCACCCTCCATTTCTCTCGCGCGGTGATGCATCGGGTCGGGAACGGCTGGAACCGGACAACGGTCATCGGCCCGGTGCCGATCGGCCAGCAAATACGCTGGCGCCCGCAGCCGTTGAGCGGGATGCCGATCGAAATACAGCCGGTCTACGATCTGGGTGCACGTTTTTCCAACCGGACCGGCTTATCGCTGGGCTACCAGATCGAGTTCGGTGGCTTGCGGCTCACTGCGGGAGGCTATCAAGCCGGGCCGATTCCGCTGGGCACGGTCACCAACAATGCGCTTGTCAAGTTGGAGGCATTCTGCTGCGATGGCGACTTCGATGTCGGTTTCGATCCGATCCGGCCTGCGCCGATCCAGGTGCAGGTCCAGGTGGCATTGGGGGACGTGGCGGACTTGGAGGACCGAAGGCCGGTCGTGCCTGGACGCCGACAGCAGCGCGGTACGTCCGATCCAGGGACATCGGCGCGCGCATTGGGCGATCGAATCGGCCCGAATCTCGGCAATCGCGGACCGCGCATCCCGCCGACCGCGACCACCCCGGGTGGTCTGCGCCCCTCCGTGCCGCAACGACCGTCCTTCACGCCGCAACGACCGTCCGCCCCGCTTCGCCCCGCCGATCTGGAGGGATGGCAATCCGTCGTGTCTCTGCTCCCATTGAGTCCGTATCTGGAGGATTCGCGCGGCGATCGACTTTACCTTTCCGTCGCGCGGCGCAGTCTCGAGGCGGCGGGTTGCAGGCTTTCCGAGCGGCAGTGTCGCGAACGCTTTGGTCCCGGCCTCACGAGCACGCCGCCGCAGACAGAAGTGATTGGCGGCGAGATCGTCGACGTCAGCACCACGGATGCCGATCCGCGCACGCCGCTCCCGCGCGATGCGCCGCGGTCGCGCGCGGATTGATCCTGTTCCTTTCCGACCCTTGAACGCCGAGGAGCAAAAACCATGAGAAATGCCCTCCTGATCGCCGGCATCGCGCTCGCATCCTGTGCGCCGGAGGAGACGGCGACCGCGCCGACCCAAGTCGCCGGGCCGGCCCAAGGCGCTACATCGGGCCCTCCCGGTCGCGAGGACGTCTTCCCCCTGGCACAGGCGCGGATACGCGAGTTGCTTCAGAATCCGGAGGGACTCACGTTCACCGACACGGAAATCTACCCTGGCGGAGGTCCGTTATGGATCGTCTGCGGCCGCTATAACCGCGACGGTACAGCCTATCGCTACGTCTATATCGGCGGAATGGCCATGTATCTTGAGCCGCAGGACAGCGCTGCGCGCCTGGATAATGCGCGAGCGGATTACTGCCCGCCTAGATGATGCCGGAACACTTTTGTCGATCCCAGAGGAGAACATGATGTCCTGCCTGATCGGACAAGGAGCAATAGCCATGAGAATCGTTTGCCTGATTGCCGGTATCGCTCTCGCATCCTGCGCGGCTGAGAACCCGGCGTCCGCACCAGCTAACAGTGCATTGGCGGGCGTTTCGGATCCCCTGCGCGTTGCCGAGATCGCTCAGGGGCAGGTTCGCGAGATGGTCGAGAACCCGGAAGGAATCGAGCTGTTCACACAGACGGAAGTCTACCCGGGGCGCGGCGGCATATGGATCGTCTGCGGCCTCTATTATCGGGACGATGATGCCTATCGCTATGTCTTTGTCGACGGCGCGGAAATCTATTTCGAGCCGCGCCACGACGCCGCGCGGCTGGACCGGGCGTGCGCGGAACATTGCCCGCCCATGTGACACAGCTACCTTATCATGCCAACACCGAATAAGAGGCGCTGCCCGATCTCCCAGCCCTATCTCGTTGCGGTCTGCACACCGGGCGGGTGCCATCAATCCGTAAAGGTTTCCGCCTCACGCTCGCTCTGTTGGCGGGTCCACATCTCGGCATAGAGGCCGCCGGCGTGCAGCAGCTCATTATGGGTGCCGCGTTCGGCGACCCGGCCTTCGTCGAGCACGACGATCTGGTCGGCGTCGACCACGGTCGAGAGCCGGTGCGCGATGACGATCGCGGTGCGGCGTTCGGCGACATTGCTCAGCGTTTCCTGGATTGCATCCTCGGTGCGGCTGTCCAGCGCGCTGGTCGCTTCGTCGAGGATCAGGATCGGGGGGTCCTTGAGCAGGGTGCGGGCGATGGCGACGCGCTGCTTTTCGCCGCCCGAGAGTTTCAGCCCGCGTTCGCCCACCTTGGCCTCATATCCTTCGGGCAGCGACAGGATGAAATCGTGGATCGCCGCGCCCTTTGCCGCCGCCTCGATCTCTGCCTGTGTCGCATCCTCCCGGCCATAGCCGATATTGTAGCCGATCGTGTCGTTGAACAGCACGGTGTCCTGCGGCACGATACCGATCGCGCCGCGCAGCGACGATTGTTTCATGCATGAAATATCTTGGCCGTCGATCGAAATCCGGCCTTGCTGCGGATCGTAGAAGCGGAACAGCAGGCGGGACAGGGTGGATTTCCCTGCGCCGGATGGTCCGACCACCGCGACGGTCGTCCCCGGCGGCACGTCGAGGTCGACGCCTTTCAGGATCTCGCGTCCCGCATCGTAACTGAAATGGACATTCTCGAAGCGGACATGGCCGGCGGCGACCACGAGGTCCGGCGCGTCGGGGACATCACGGATTTCCGCGTGGGTGTCGATGACGCCGAACATCTGCTCCATGTCGATCAGCCCCTGCCTAACGTTGCGATAGACGAAGCCCAGCATGTCGAGAGGGCGGAAGAGCTGGGCCAGCATCGTGTTCACGAACACCACATCGCCGGTGGTGAAATGCCCGCGCGACCAGCCCCAGACGCTGTAGCCCATTGCGCCCAGCATCATCGCGTTGGTGATGAAGGACTGACCGATATTGAGCCAGGCGAGGCTGTTCTCGTTCTTAACGGCGCTATCGGCATAGGCGCGCACGGCCTTGCCATAGCGTTCCGCCTCGCGGGCTTCGGCGTTGAAATATTTTACCGTTTCGTAATTGAGCAGCGAATCGACGGCCCGCCCGATCGCCTGGTTGTCGATCTCGTTCATCTCGCGGCGCAGCTTGGTACGCCAGTCGGTGATGATCCGCGTGAACAGGATGTAGGCGACGACCATCACGAGCGTGGCAAGGACCAAGCTGGGTCCGAACTTGAACCAGAATATCAGGCAAACGGCGGCGAGTTCGATCACCGTGGGTGCGATGTTGAAGAGCAGGAAATAGAGCATCGAATCGATGCTCTTGGTGCCGCGCTCGATGATCCTCGTAAGCGCTCCGGTGCGCCGCTCGAGATGGTAGCGAAGCGACAGGGCATGGACATGGCGGAAGACGTTTTCGGACAATCGCCGCGCCGCTTCCTGGCCCACCCGCTCGAAGATCGCGTTCCGCAGGTTGTCGAACAGCACGCTGCCGAAGCGCGCGGCCGAATAGGCGAAGACCAGAGCGATGGCGAGGCCGACGGCCGGTTCGAAGCCCGGCGCCATCCGGTCGATGATCCCCTTGTAGGCATAGGGCATCGCGAGCAACGCGGCCTTGGCCGCCAGCACCAGCAGCATCGCGATGACGACGCGGCTCTTGAGCGCGCTCTCGCCGGTCGGCCACAGATAGGGCAAGAAGCGGCGAAACGTCGCCCAGCCCGGATTTTCCCTCGATTCAGAGTTTGCCCCGTTATCCGACATGGTGCCCAGATAGGGCGGGGCCGGTCGGAACCCAAGCGCCGTTCAGATCGTCCCGCTGATTGAAAGTGTGAAGATCGGCCCGACATCCCGGTCCCGATATTCGGTGAAGGTGACGTTGCTGTTCGCCGGATTGCGCCTGCCGTCGAAGAAGGTGCGGCGGAAGGTTTCCCGGGAATCGAAGATGTTGTCCACGGTGGCCCGCACGGTCAGCCCCATCACGTCCTTGTGTTCGACGAACAAGCCGATCGTCCCCGGCGTGTCCAGCGATCGGGAGCTCTGGTCGAGCCGGAAGCCCTGCGACTGGCGATACTGGAAGGCGCTGGCACCCCAGGCCCAGGCAGTACCCGGAACATCGTGGCGAAGATTCACCTCCAGCCGACGCGTCATATTGTCGTTTATCGGCCGCCGCAGCCCGGTCAGCGCGTCTTCCAGCGAGGTGCGCTGGAACTGGAGGTTCATGTCCAGTCGCGCGCCGCGCCAGCCCAGCGGATCGAAGTTGAACGTGCTGGTCCATTGCAGGCCGTAGACTCGCGCCAGCCCGTCGAGATTGCCCGGCGCCTGTCCGGTAGGACCGATCGGCACAACATCGACCACGTCGCTGATCAGCCGTCCGTATACCCGCGCCGTCGCAGTGCCCCAGGGACCGAGATTGCGGGTGGCCTGTATCTGTGCGTTCCAGCTTTGCGGTGGCACCAGATCGGCATTGCCGGCATTGACCGTGCCGCCGCTGACATTGGTGGAAGCGACGAAATCGAAGAAGTTCAGCTGTCCCACCTGCCGCTCGATCCGTGCGCTGATGTCGAGATCGTCGCGCGGGCGCCAGGCCAGATTGAGGAAGCCCTTGGGGCGGAAAAAGCCGCGGGTCTGGCCGTTCGGGCCGGATTGGGAAATTTCGGAATATTCCCCGCCGAGCGACGCCTGCAAAATGAGGTTGGACGCGAGCGGCCGGCCGTAGGTGAGGACCGCCTCCGCCCGTTGCTCCTCCACTTTGCCCTCGGCGTTGGGGAAGGGGACCGGAACGAAATCGCCACTGGGATCGAGCACCTGCAGGCCGTTCTGGATGTCGAGGCTGTTGAGCGCGCCTTCCACGGAAACCTGCCAGTCCCCGCCGCCGCGCCAGCGATATTCGGCGCGAAGGATGGTCTCCGCCTCGTCGGCGACCTGTGTGAAACGCTGACCAAGGGTCGGGCTGCCGTCGGCATAGGTCTCGACCAGCGTCTGGGTGAACGGGCTGTGCTCGAAGCGGTGTGATCCGATCAGCTTCAGTCGACCACCGCCCAGCGCAAATTCGTAATCGCCCCCAAAGTCGTAATTATATTCGCGTTCGATTTCCCGAACAGTCCGCGCGCGGTCCGCCTGGCCCGGTCCTGAGCGCGTCCCGTCCTCGCCGACGTCGGAATGATAGAGTTCGAAACCCCCGCTGAGGTTCAGCAGCGATCCGTCGCCGAAGGCGCGCCGGATCGATCCGGCGATGCGCGGCTGCTCGACATTGACGAACAATTCTTCCACGCGCCGGTCGATGATCTCTCCATCGGGTGTGAAGACGATCTCCGGCCCGGCATTGCCGTTGCGCCGGCTCTGGTTCCGCGCACTCAGAGTATATTGCGTGGACCCGATCGCACCCGTCACGGAGACCTCGCCGTCGA
This sequence comes from uncultured Sphingosinicella sp., assembly GCA_964438875.1. GTDB lineage: Bacteria > Pseudomonadota > Alphaproteobacteria > Sphingomonadales > Sphingomonadaceae > Allosphingosinicella. Next base: position 15,759 of record CAYTMM010000043.1, read on the forward strand.
GCAGGCGGACGGGGGTGCGCCGGGCGCGAATTTGCGGGCGCCAGGCGAAATTTCCCGACAGCTGACGCGAGGCGGTGACGACATTCGCCACCTGGCCGGTGAGGCCGGATACGTTCAACGACGCGCCGTCGACGATCTCGATGCGCACGACATTGGCCGCGCTGATCTGGCGCAGCTCGGTGAAAATGTTGGTGGAGCGGCCAAGGAACCGCTCGCCGTTGATCAGCACGTTGCCGGTCGCCTGGCCGAGGCCGCGCCGGCTCGTGTCGCCCTCGTCGATCGCGAAGCCGGGCACGCGCTGTAGCATGTCGAGTGCGCTGCGCGGGGCGAAGCGGACGAAATCGCCCGGCGCATAGGTGCGCGGGCCTTCCGGCGCGGCGGCGGCTTCGCCATCGGCGGACAAGGCTGTGCGCGGCGGGACGTCGGCGTCCTGCGCGAAGGCCGGTGCGGCTGAAGCCATCAGGCTGATCGCCAGCGTCCGCCAGGCGCCTGCCATCGTTTCGTGCGGCTTCATCATTCTTGTATTCTCCCCATCTGCCGGCCGCGCCGATCTGCTACGTTTGTAACATATGAGTGAGGCTGTGAACCTGAACGCCAGACTAACGGGTTCGCCCCCGGAATGATCCGTTCGACGAACCGGTGTTCTAGCCCGATAGAGCACATGGCCGGGGCTACACTATTGCGAATCAGTCGCAACTTCAACCATTACAGAATGCCATGCCTTTCCTGTCGGCTTCCGTTACCGCTTTTCTTGCGATAGGTTCGCCGTGAACAGGCTGGAGAGGCGGTATCGTGCGGATTTTTCTTGGTATCGTCGTGGGCATTGTCGCCGCGCTTGCGGTGCAGGTCAGTGTCGATCTTTTTGCCAACATGCTCTATCCCGTGACGATCAGCGATATGTGGGATCGCGCGCAGGTGACGGAGGCCATGGCGTCCCGTCCGGTGCCCGCACTTCTGATTACCGTTCTCGGCTTTCTGCTCGGTGCGCTGATCGGGGGCTATATCGCGCGGCGTGTCTCCGCAGCGGGCTGGACGGCTTGGGTGCCGGTGGGTCTCTTGGTGGCGATCGGGTTGATCATGGCCTTCGCCTATCCGCTGCCGACATGGGCCTGGGTCGCCATGCTGGTGGCGCCGCTGGCGGGTGGCATGATCGCCGGCCGTCTCGGTTCCGGCATGGCGGTGCGGGAAGAAGATTCTGGCGATGCGGATCTATAAAAGTTTCGCGGAATTCTGGCCCTTCTACCTGCGTGAGCATGCGCGGCCTCGTACCCGGGCACTCCATTATATCGGCACCAGCCTGGTTGTCCTCCTTGCGCTCGCCGCGATTGTGACCGGGCACTGGTGGCTGTTCATAGCCCTGCCGGTTGCCGGTTACGGTTTCGCCTGGGCCGCTCATTTCTTCGTCGAACGCAATCGCCCGGCCACTTTCACTTACCCGCTCTGGTCGCTCGCCGCCGATTTCCGCATGTGGGGGCTGTGGCTCGCCGGGCGGCTTGGTCCGGAGCTGATGCGTGCGGGCGTGACTGCCCCTGTTTCAGCTGACTGAAGCAGCCTCTGCATCAGTTGTCCGGAAACGGACAAGCGTTCAAAATCGCACCGCCAATCCTTGGTAAAATCCGCCATCAATTGGCGGGGCTATTATCGCGCGAACGCTTGCAAAAAACAAAAAACATCTGTTTTCCGCCAAAAATCCCGTTTGGCACGCCTTCTGCTTAACATTGGGCATGATCGTCGGATGGTCCAACGATCGTAAAACGGAGACGAACAATGTCGATTTCTTATGCCAACCTGCAGAACGTCGCAGTTTCGGTGATTGCCGCTTTGGCCGCCAGCAGCCTTTTCATAAGCGCCGCGATTGGCCCGGTTCCGGTCATCTGATGACCGGGCCGGCCACGCGCCGACCCATCAATTTCTTTCATCGGAAAACTAACATGAACAGCCCCTACGCCCTCGACAAATCCAACGCCAAGTTGCTCGGGGTCTGCGCCGGCCTGGCCCGGATGACGGGATGGGACCCATTGGCGGTTCGCCTGGGCGTGGTCGTCGCGACGATCTTCCTGTTCGGCCCGTTCGGGATACTGCTCTACATTCTCTGTGCGATGCTCGCCGAAAGCCGCTGATTTTCGCCCCTCGCCCTGCCGGTCCGGCTCAATGGATCGGCAGGAACAGCCCCAATACCGACAAGGCGAACGCCATTGCGGCGACGATCAGCGCAACCCGCGCGATCTGCGCCGTCCCGGCCGCGATGTGCGCGGCCTCCCTTTCCTTTTGCTGTGAAATCCTGACCTCCTTCTGGCCGGTCTGCACCGCGGCCGATCGGACTTTCCGCCCGCCAGGGGAGACAAGTCAATCGCCGCGCGTCGTTTCGTCGGATTAACCGAGGATAACGAAGCCATTCAGACATCGCTCAATCGGTCCGCGCCACTGAAGGCATCGGGTTTGTCGCAGCGTATCCGCGTCCGCCCCGGTATCCTGGGTTCCCTCGCGTCGCGTATCGAGGGAGGGGCCGGCCTCCAAGCGGAGCGCCGGCCCCATTGTTGCTTAGCCTTGCTCCACCGGAGCATGCACGCATAGGCCGTTGTCGCGACTGACGCGCTAAATCGTTGCAGGAAGAATCGGCGATCGCCCTTGCCCTGCCCCCAGACTCGCGAGAAACGATTGTCAGAGGTGCATTCCCCGGTCATCTTCCGCGCGCCAAAAGATTGGCGGCGTGGTCTGACGCTCCGCCTTTATTCGGGCCACAAAGGAGTCTTCGCCGCTCCATTCGGCCGTTTGCATTTTCTGCGCCGGAAAATCCCGGAAATCCGCCAATGCGACGAACCGAGTCCGTTAACGACGATTTACCCTCTTGTGTCTGATTCCAGATGAGGCACAATGGCTAGTGGCGCTTCAATGGGGGAGCCGCTAGCGGTTGTAGGAGCGTGATCCGGCAGGCTTCGCCGCCGGGCAGTGCCGCCCCGTCTCTGTGGATATCGGGGACAAGCGGAAAATCGCGCGCCGCTCCCCATATTAGGCGTCTATGGTGGCGCAACGCACCACTGGAACATTTAAGGAACATGGGGTAGGGTGATGGATCTGTCCGGCAGCAACGAAGTGAGCGCGAGCGACGTGACGGCGGAGGTGCAGGAGCGTCCGGCCAGGGCCGCCCCCGCCGATTCGAAATCGGTGACGCCGATCGCATATCAACTGGAGATCGACCGGGGTCGCGACGACTTGCTGACCGATTTTGGCAAGGACACGCTGCAGGATCGTTATCTGCTCCCCGGCGAATCCTATCAGGACCTCTTCGCCCGCGTCGCCTCGGCCTATGCCGACGATGCCGCGCACGCCCAGCGGCTCTACGATTATATCTCGCGCCTGTGGTTCATGCCGGCGACGCCGGTCCTGTCCAATGGCGGCACCGGGCGGGGTCTGCCCATTTCCTGCTATCTGAACAGTGTGTCGGACAGCCTTGAAGGCATTGTCGGAACCTGGAACGAGAATGTGTGGCTTGCCTCGCGCGGCGGCGGCATCGGCACCTATTGGGGCAATGTCCGCGGCATCGGCGAGGCGGTGGGCCTCAACGGCAAGACCAGCGGTATCATCCCCTTCGTGCGCGTGATGGATTCGCTGACGCTGGCGATCAGCCAGGGCTCGCTGCGGCGCGGTTCGGCGGCCTGCTATCTCGACATCTCCCATCCGGAGATCGAGGAGTTCCTGGAGATCCGGAAGCCCTCAGGCGATTTCAACCGGAAGGCGCTCAATCTGCACCACGGCGTCCTCATCTCCGACGCTTTCATGGAGGCGGTGCGCGACGGCACAGAGTGGGTGCTGCAAAGCCCCAAGGACGGCTCGGAGCGCGGCACGGTCGATGCCCGTGCGCTCTTCCAGAAGCTGGTCGAAACCCGCCTCGCGACGGGCGAGCCCTACATCATCTTCATCGATCAGGTGAATCGATCGATGCCCAAGCATCATCGCGAGCTGGGGCTGAAGGTCACCACGTCCAACCTGTGCAGCGAGATCACCCTGCCGACCGGCACCGATCATCTCGGGCAGGACCGGACCGCCGTCTGCTGCCTCTCCAGCCTCAATCTCGAGACCTGGGACGAATGGAATGGCGACAAGACCTTCATCGAGGACGTGATGCGCTTCCTCGACAATGTGCTGACCGACTATATCGATCGCGCGCCGGACGAGATGGCCCGCGCCCGCTATTCCGCCAGCCGGGAGCGCAGCGTCGGCCTCGGCGTGATGGGCTTCCACTCCTTCCTCCAGGCGCGCGGCCTGCCCTTCGAGGGGGCGATGGCCAAGTCCTGGAACATGAAGATCTTCAAGCATGTCCGCGCCCAGGTGGACGAGGCGTCGATGCTGCTCGCCAACGAACGTGGGCCGTGCCCGGATGCGGCCGACATGGGCGTGATGGAGCGTTTCTCCTGTAAGATGGCGATTGCGCCGACCGCGTCGATCTCGATCATCTGCGGCGGCACCTCGGCCTGCATCGAGCCGATCCCGGCGAACATCTACACGCACAAGACCCTGTCCGGCTCCTGGTCGATCAAGAACCCGCATCTCCAGGCCCTGCTCAAGGAGAAGTCGAAGGACAGCGACAGCGTGTGGAATTCGATCCTGGAGCGGGGCGGCTCGGTCCAGCATCTCGATTTCCTCACACCGGAGGAAAAGGACACGTTCAAGACCAGCTTCGAGATCGACCAGCGCTGGCTGATCGAGCTGGCGGCGGATCGCACGCCCTATATCGATCAGGCGACCAGCCTGAACCTCTTCATCCCGGCTGACGTCGACAAGTGGGATCTGCTGATGCTCCACTATCGCGCCTGGGAGCTGGGCATCAAATCGCTTTATTATCTGCGCTCCAAGAGCGTGCAGCGCGCCGGTTTCGCGGGCGGCGTGGAGGCGGACAACACGCCGGATCTCAAGGAGATCCAGCTCGAAAGCACGGACTATGACGAATGCCTCGCCTGCCAGTGATCCCGTCCGTGCGGGCGGGCTGAGCCGATGAGCGCCGCCGATATCGCGCGGTTCGCGGCCGGCATCGTCTTTGCGGGTGCGGGGCTGTACGTCCTCCTCGTCGCGCGTGGCGAACAAGGTTTCGGCCAGCGCCGGCAGTTGGCCGTCTTCCTGCTCGCCGGCGGAGGGCTGCTGCTCGCCGTCGGTCTCGGGCTGGTGAAGTTCTAGGCGATGGCTGCGCCCGCGCCCCTTGCCGCCGGAATGGATGCCGATACCCTGCGGCTGCTGGCGCTTGCCTTCGTGCCGGGCATCCTGTTCGCGCTGCTGCTGATCGTCCGGCCGCAGCCGGTGCAGCGTCTGTCCGGCCGGGTGAGCCAGTGGCAGCTGCGTCGGATGGCCGCGATGGGGGCGCCGCGCTTCCTGCAGGATCATGCGGCGTGGCAGGCACGGCTGATGGCCGGCCCCACCGGCCTTGTTATTTTGCGTGTCGCCGGCGCCCTTGCGCTGGTCGCCATTTCCGGCGCTCTTTTCGTTTTGGGGAGGACCATATGATTCAGATCGTCGCCTGGGCGGGCGCCGCCTTCGCCCTCATCGCCGGCCTCGGCATGCTGTTCGCGCCGGCCAAGCCGGACGTGCGCGCCAAGGCCCGTACGATGGGTGTCGCCTTTCTCGGCCTCGCCGCCTTCAACGTCCTTCTCGCCACCGTGGTCATCTGAACCTGTTTCCTCTCGGAGTAACTCCAATGCCCCTCCTTCAAGCCTCCAAGACCTACAAGCCCTTCGAATATCCCTGGGCGTTCGAGTTCTGGAAGCGTCAGCAGCAGATCCACTGGATGCCGGAAGAGGTGCCGCTCGGCGAGGATTGCCGGGATTGGGCGCAGAAGCTCACCGATCACGAGCGTAATCTGCTCACCCAGATCTTCCGCTTCTTCACGCAGGCCGATGTCGAGGTGCAGGATTGCTACCACGAAAAATATGGCCGCGTGTTCAAGCCGACCGAGATCAAGATGATGCTCGCCGCCTTCTCCAATATGGAGACGGTGCACATCGCCGCTTATTCGCACCTGCTCGACACGATCGGCATGCCGGAAAGCGAATATGGCATGTTCCTTCAGTATAAGGAGATGAAGGACAAGCACGATTATCTCGCCACGTTCGGTGTCGATACGGACGAGGACATCGCCAAGACGCTCGCCATGTTCGGCGGCTTCACGGAGGGGCTGCAGCTCTTCGCCAGCTTCGCGATGCTGATGAACTTCCCGCGCTTCAACAAGATGAAGGGCATGGGCCAGATCGTCTCCTGGTCCGTCCGCGACGAGAGCCTCCATTGCGAGGGCATCACCCGCCTCTTCCACGCCTTCGTGAAGGAGCGCGATTGCTTCACCCCGGCGGTACGCAAGGATATACGCGACGTGTGCCACCACACGGTCGATCTGGAGGATGCCTTCATCGATCTGGCGTTCGAACAGGGCCCCGTCCCCGGCATGACCCCGGGCGAGATCAAGAAATATATCCGCTACATCGCCGACTGGCGCCTGAGCCAACTCGGCCTCAAGCCGATGTACATGGTCGACGAACATCCGCTGCCCTGGCTCGCCCCGCTGCTCAACGGCGTCGAGCACGCTAACTTCTTCGAGACGAGAGCCACCGAATATTCGAAGGCCGCGACCCGGGGGAATTGGGGCGAAGTGTGGGATAACTTTGACCGCCGTCAGAAAGCCAAGGTCGCGAACGACGCGCCGGAAGGCGAGGGCGGGGACGATATGTTTACACGCGCGGGCGTGGCGGCCGAATGAACGGGACGCTTACCCGCCGAAGCCTCGGTGAAGGCGGGACATGTTCATGCGGCCGGGGGTGGCGACGGAGTAGTGCGAAGACGGCGGAGAATGATGCGCTGTCGCGGGCGGGCCGCGCTCAAGACTGAAAAAGCTATTAGTGGAGCGCAACTGAGGAAGTTGTTTTGACATAAGATAGGCAAGAGGGGGAATTGCCTTACGAGGTTGATCGATGGCGACAACGAGATTTGACCGCTATGAACAGGCCCCGAGAGGGGTTGGGAGCGTTCGGCCTATGGCGTCAATTGGCGGTCAACTCATCCCACGCCGCGCCCAGACTCTGCTTCCTCCACCAGAGGGCGAGGATATAGACTTTGCATGTTATGATCATGAAGGGATACTTTTCTACTGCAAGGGGGATGGCTCAGGCAGGCCTGTTCGAGCCACGGAGTTGATCTGCACACGCTTGGCTGACAGGTTGGGTATCCGGACCGCGCCCTACTGCGCGAGATCGAATATAAGGGTGAAACCTATTTCGGGTCGCAACACGAAATCTCATCGGCAGCTCGGTTTGCCGCATATGACCTGCTGACCAGGCGTCACGCCCCTTATGATGGTCAATCTAGTTTCCCTGGTGAGTACATGGCCCAGGTGCTTGTGCTAGACGCATTTCTCCAAAATCCTGATCGTGGACTGCAAAACTTCCTGTTAGTGCGACACGGCACGATGCAGCAGATTTGCGTGATCGATTTTGCCAAAGCCGACCTTGATGCGCTTACCAGCCTCAGTTTCCCAGTTGCGAACTCGACGACCGCCGCAGTAGGAAGGGAAATGAGGGCGGTTCACGGCGACTGCCGGGACTCCGCACTGGAGATGGTCGATCGGATCGGCGCCACACCCAAGGACGCATTCATGCGTTTCGTTGGCGAGACACCGGAGGAATGGCTGACTCAGGAGCAGAGAGGGAGACTAGATGAGGCTTGGTCGTCTTCTGGGTTTTGCGAGCGCCTCGACGCCCTTCGGGCGAGATTGAAGGATGGCACACTGGTATAACTTTGTGGTGGCGCAGCTAGATGCTCATCCGCTCCGCAACGAGCGGCTCAATATCGGCATCGTGGTGTTCAACGCCTCCATGATCGATGTGCGGCCGGCGCGGAACCTCGACAAGATTCGTGCTATCTCCAGCGCGCTTGACGTTGATAGTGTCCGGGCGGCGCTATTGAGCTTAGAGCGCTTCAAGCCAGAAGACGCGGGCGTCGAGAGTTCGGTGCTGCGCAGCGCGTTACGGTCCTGCAGTCCCTTCGAACTGTCGGAGCTAGGAGAGTTTGAGGCGCACTCGTCAGCGTCCTACGAACAGGCAATTTCGCGTATCCTAACTCAGCTAGTTGAGCCTGAGCCTGCGCCAATCCGGAAGGCTTTACGCCGGTCACGATTGCTTACCTCAGTTAAGAATGCATTGAAACAAAAGCGAATTCTCGCACGAAAGGGCGAGGACCTTTCCGCTCATCGAGTTGTACCTGGCTGGCAATTGGCCGAAGGACTTTCGGCCGATCTGGTTCTCAAGAATGGAGCAATGCACGTCATAGAGACGGTGGACGCAGCCTCCGACGAGGTGTCGATTCGGAAGCTCGTGTCCGACATTGCGGTTTCAGCGCTTGTTTTAGAGCAGGCCAGAATGACGTTCGGTGAAGGCACCACCAAGTCTCGCCTAGTCTATCAGGCATCCGTAACAAACGAAGTGGTCGCCAAGCCATCACTCCTTGCGGCTGAACATCAGGGTGCAGAGCTAATAAACTGGGCAAGTGAGGCCGACCGTGCTTCTCTGATTAAGGAGATTACTTCTTTGGCAGTCCCCATTGAATCTAAGAAATCAAAAGATAATTCGGAAATTAATGCTAGCACACAGCATAAATTTAGACTGAACTAGCTTCAATTCCTGGGACATAATACTCAACTCATTAGACGGTATGTTCCCTTGTCGTCCACGAACTCCAGCACACCGCGATCCCGAAGCTCCTGTAACTCCCGGCTCAAGGTCATGTCTGGGGTGGCGCCCTTGGAACGGGTGTCGGAGATGATCCGACCAAGCTCGGCATCAATGAGATCGACGCGCGTGAACGTGAAACTTCCCGTCGTTGCGACATGCCGCCGCACTGCCGCTTCCACGGCATCACTCCATTTCTCCGCCATCGCTTATTCCTTGCTAAGCCTTTGATTCAGATCCAGTCTGCCGCATCATTGAAACGACACAGGCAGATTGAAAATGTCCATCACCTTCGTTTGTAGCACATGCGGCAGCGACGATGTGAGCCGCGATGCCTGGGCTGATTGGAGCATAAGCGAGCAAAACTGGGTGCTGAGAACCGCGTTCGATTACGCCCATTGCCATCGCTGCGAACGCGAGACGCACCTGATTGAAGTTCAGCTCAGTCCGCCTGACCGGAGAGTCTTGAAGGTCGAATAGGCTCCGTTCTCTGCGCACCCCTCTCCGCGCCTTCGCGCGAACCCGAAAGCCGATTGTCGGAGTCAAATAGGATTTGGTCCGCCAGCCTTGCCGAATCGGTCCGTTCCGGCGGGGCGCCGGCTCTTTCAGATCGTCCGCCCGCCGCGCAAAATCCCCCGCCAGATTTGCCGCGCCATCGGCCCGTGATCGGGGCGCCGAAACACCCCTCACCCTGTCAACACAGTAAACTTGATAGAGAGGGGGCAGGCATTGGGAATCGGTCCGGCGAATGCCTATACTGTCTGCAATGCCTCACCGCCGGAGGCCCGAAAGGACCCGTATGAACGAGATCACCCGCATCGCCGCCCAGCCCGCCTATAGCGACGCGGCCCAGGCCTTCCTCGCCCGAGCGCCGCGCCTGTTTATCGGCGGCGAATGGGTGGACTCGACGCACGGCGAAACCATCGCCGTCTTCGATC
>CAYTMM010000044.1:0-24917 GCA_964438875.1 uncultured Sphingosinicella sp.
CGGACTGCGCGCTCGCCGCATCGGCCAGAGCGGTGGTCGCCGTGGTCTGCGCGGCCGTGACGCCCTCATTGGTCTGGAACAGTTGCGCGCCGGTCACTGCCTCGGTGCTGAGCACGTTCACCGCGCCCGCGCCAACCCGCGTGATCACACGCGTCAGCGTCAAGCTGCCAACCGATACCGTGTCCGGCGCGATGGTGACGGAGCCTTGGCCCAAGGCCACGGAGTTGATGAACGTCGCCTGCGCCCCTTCGCCGAGCGCCGTCGCGTTGACGGCGACGGCACGGCTGTTCGCGCCAAGCGCGGTGGTGTTGACCTGTTGAGTAGCATTCCCTGCCAGTGCGCTGAAGCCTATCGCGGTCGCGTTCAGCGCGCCCGGAAACCCTCCCGCAAGTACCGGATTGCCGTTAATGTCCAGAAACCAGTCGCCGCCGGCGCGGGCGAAGTCGCCGATAGCGGTTCCGCCGGTTGTGCCGTTGAAGGCGAAGGCCCCGATCGCGGTCCCCTCAAAGGCATTGGCCTGAAAGCCGACCGCCGTACTGCGCGTGAGAAGTGCCACGGAACGCGCGCCGATCGCCACGGTTCGCGTTTCGGAGGTGCTTGCGCCCGGACCGCAGGCGAGGCTTTCGGCCGCCGCCGCGTTCGCCCCGCCGTCCGTGCCGTCCTCCAGCAGGCAGGTGGTTTGCGCGCCGGCCGGCGTCGCGAGAAGGAAAGCTAGGGCCGAAGTCGCCAGCAGGCCGGCGGAAAGGCGGTGCGGCAGCTTGGTGCGGATGGAGGACATGCTCAGGCTCCCCGATAAGATGAATTGCGGCGGATATGCCGGCGCATGCTAATCGGGGTGCTGGCCCGGCGCGGTGTTGCGAGTTGTTGCAATTCGCGGAAAATCGTTGCGCGAGGCGGTGCCGCCGGCGCGCCGCGTCGGGCCGTCTCTTACCGCGCAGCGAGCGAAGGCGGTTGGCGTCTTTCGAGCAGACGGCGGATCTCGCGGTCGCCACGCCAGCGTTCGGCCATGTGACGGCGTAGCCCGGCCGAGCCCCAGGTCTCTCCGCGCGCATCGGCCGTGCGGAGCAGGCGCGCCACTTCCTCGCGATCGGCGGCGGCGGACGCGACGAAGGCGGGCCAGGCGAGTGTGCGGCGGACGCCGTCTTCCACCTCGCCTTCCGCCTCGCGCACAACGAGAGCGATGACGGCGCGCGTGCCGGTGGTTTCCAGTGCACCCCGCAACTGGCGCGCGTGATCCGCCAGCGCCGCTATCTCGCGCTGCACAGCCATCGCCTCGATCTCGGCGACGAAGCCCTCCACGCTTCCTTCGGCCAGCGCCATGACCGACAGGTAATCGGGTACAGTCGCCAGCGCCGGGTTGGACTGACGCAGTTCGAGAAGCTCCGCCTTGCCCCGTTCGCCGTCGCCGGCCGACCAGCGTGCCCATGCGAGATCGGCCGCGATGGCTGCCGATGCGGGCTCGATCAACCGCGCCTCTGCGAAATGGCGCATGCCTTCTTCGAAATCGCCGTTGTCGATCAGCGCGTTGGCGAACCAGAAGTGAGTTTGCGCCGATCTGTCGTTGATCTCCAGCGATCGGCGGAAATCGCGTGACGCGGCCGTCCGGTCGCCCAACCACCAGTAAGCGATGAAGCCTCGCGCACGTAGCGCTCCGGCATGTTCGGGATCGATCCTCAACGCCGTATCGACTGCCGCCTGCGCACGGCCGAAGGCTTCCAGATCGGTCAGCGCGCCGAATTCGCGCGCGAGCAGGTAGCAATCGGCCAGTGCCACATGGGCCGGGGCGAATCGCGGCTCGATCGTTACGACATGCTTGAGCTTGTTGATCGCCGCGGCGATCGAGCCGGGGGTTCGCCGCGCCCAGTCCGCACGCGCCTCGACATAGAGTGCAGCCGCGTCCGCGTCCTGTGGCATCAGCGCCGTCACTGGCGCTCGAGCGGTTTCGAAAGCATAGGCGCCGAGCCCGAGGCCGAGCACTGCCACGGTGGCCATCACCAGCACGCCGCGTTTCGACGCCAGCCGAGGCAAAGCCGAGCGGGGCCGCCGCGGCGCGGGAAGGGCAAGCGCACCTTCCCCGGCGTCCGTCTCCACCACGCCTTCGCGCGATGCAGCGAGCCAGGCATCGAGTTCTCCGGCAATGGCATAGACGCTGCCGCGCGATGATCCGGGTATCCGATGCACGGGCAAGCCGCGTTCGGCCGCCCAGCGTATCACCGTGGTGCGCTCCCGGCTGAAATAGGCGGCGATCGATTTCCAGCCGTTGATGCGCCGGGACTGCGGATCAGTCATTATTGCGCACCCAGCCGCTCCCCCCAGAGCCCTATACGTATCTTCTATGGCTAAATGGAAGATTTGGCACGCGGGAATCACCGGCGAGCAGGTCGCATGAGCTAAGATCTGCTCAGGTGTCCCGTGACCAGTTGGCGCGGATAAAAGGAAAGCGCGCCTTTATCCGTCATGTGTGCCGTGTGTCCGTCGGGCGGACCGTGGCACGAGCGGAAACTGCATGAACGTGCCGTGGATTAATCTTTGTCGCCGCTGGCCGGAACCATGTCTTGTTCTCGATGCCATGCAGCTGGTGGACAGGGCTGGATTCGAACCAGCGTACGGAAACCCGGGCAGATTTACAGTCTGCTGCCTTTAACCACTCGGCCACCTGTCCGTGCTGAGCGTTCCAGATAGGAAGGCGGTCCCCTTGGCGAAAGGGCGCGCGTCTGTCAACGCGGCGCTTGCCAGCAAGGGGATGAATCGCCAAGGCGAAGCGATGCGACGTAAAGCCCGCCAGGCGACCAAGGCCGAGAACCGTCCCCGTTTCTGGGGCCGCCACGCCGTAGGCGCGGCGCTTGCCAATCCCGAACGCTCGATCGTCCGTATCTGGGCGACGCGAGAGGCCGCGGGGCAATTCGATATCGATGAGGGCATCCCGGTGACCTTCGCCGACGTGGCGGATCTCGGCCGGCTGGTGCCGCACGACGCGCCGCACCAGGGCGTCGTGGTGGAAGTCGAGCGGTTGGACGACATTTTGCTCGCCGATCTGCTCGATCAGGCCGAGGACGGACGCCCTCTGCTCGTGCTCGACCAGGTGACCGATCCGCACAATGTTGGCGCGATCCTGCGCTCGGCGGCCGCGTTCGACGCGCTTGGCATCGTCACGCAGGACAGGCACGCGCCGGGCGAATCGGGGGCGCTGGCCAAGGCGGCGAGTGGGGCGTTGGAGACGGTGCCCTGGGCTCGCGTGGTCAATTTATCGCGTGCTCTGGACGACATGGCGGCGGCGGGCTTCTGGCGGATCGGGCTGGCCGGCGCGGCGGAGGTGGGTCTGGCCGAAGCGCTTGGCCCGGCGCGGGTCGCTTTGGTGCTGGGGGCCGAGGGCGAAGGGCTGCGGCACAATGTCGCGGCCCATTGCGATGCGCTGGCGCGGCTCCCAATTAGCGACAAGGTGGAAAGCCTCAACGTCTCCAACGCCGCCGCGATCGCGCTCTATGCGGCGCGCAGCGCCTGAGGCTCAGTCTTCCGGCGCGATCGTTATGCGCAGGCCGTCCAGTTCCTCGCTGAAAGCCACCTGGCAAGAGAGGCGGCTGGTCTCGTTCCGGTGATCGGACGTGTCGAGCAGATCGTCTTCGTCGGCGCTTGGCGCGCCCACCTTGTCGATCCACTCCGGATCGACATGGATATGGCAGGTGGCGCAGGAGCAGCAGCCGCCGCACAAGGCGAGCAGTTCGTCGATGCCGGCGTCGCGGATATTCTCCATCACGCTCCAGCCGGCTTTGCCTTCGACAGTCTTTTCGGAACCGTCGCGCGCGACGATGGTGAGCTGGGCCATCAATGAAATCCTGATCGCAAGAAAGGAGAGGCGGTCGGATGCTTCTATGCTAGGCGCGGGCGCGGAGATCAAGGCGGCGCGTCGATGGGACTGACAGCGGAACAGCTAAAGGCATCTATGAACGCGCTCGGTACGATCGAGCCGGCCTTCGCGAAGGCACGGGAACGAATCGGCGATCCGCCGCCCCGCATCCGCGAGAGGGGTTACGAGACGCTGCTGCGCACCATCGTCGGCCAGCAGGTCAGTATCAAGGCGGCGGCGTCGATCCTGCTCAGGGTAGAGGCGGCGACGGGCAGCATCGCCGATCCCGCCCGGGTCGCCGCCACGCCCGACGCGGACCTGCGTGCCGCCGGCCTGTCGGGCCAGAAGACCCTCTATGTGAAGAGCCTGGCGGAAGAGGTGCTGTCCGGCCGGCTCGATCTCCACGCCCTGCCGGCGGACGACGCAGAGGCGATCGCGGCGCTTACTCATGTGAAGGGCATCGGCCGCTGGAGCGCCGAGGTCTATCTGCTGTTCGCCGAGGGGAGGCCGGACATCTGGCCGGCGGGCGATCTCGCGGTGCGGCAGGAAGTGGGACATATTCTCGGTCTCGCCGCGCATCCGACCGAGGCACAGGTGCGCGAATTGGCCGAAGCCTGGCGCCCCCATCGCGGCGCAGCGGCGATCTTCGCCTGGCACCATCGTCATGTCGTGGCGATCTGAAGCGCCGCGACCGTCAGGGCTTGGCATAGGGAAAAGTTGACAAAGTTGACAGGGGCGAGGGGCTTACGGGAGTGCCTCAGGGTGGATCATGCCGCGCATCCCACTAAAAATTCAAAGAACCTGCAACACGCGGTCGAGGCTTCGAATCGCAAGCGAGCCTGACAGCGCATTTCCTACATTGGAACATCCGAAGTCATCCGGGGGACGACGAATATTTTGGCAGGGTTGATCCGGTTTTGTCGGATGCTCCGCTTTAGCAGGTAAAGGCTTGTGAGAGGGAGTGAGCAATGCGGCGTGAGTTGATGTGGGCGGCCCTTCTGGCCGCGGTTTCCGCGGCGCCTGCGCAAGCGCGCAATGGCGATTTCTACGTCGGCGGCGAAATGGGTGTGATGTTCGCGACGGACGGCGATCTCGTCTTCACGCCGGGCGGTGCCGCGGGGACCACCGGCAATGTCGACCTGGGCTATCAGCGCGGCTTCGATGGCGGCCTTTTCTTCGGCTATGATCTCGGCCCCGTGCGGATCGAGGCGGAGGCCTCCTATCGCACCGCCGATGTGGACATGATCGACAGCGATTTCACCGTCGGCAACGGCAACGTGGTCGCCGCGGGTAGGCGCCCTGCGGGCGGGGATGTCAGCGTGCTGAGCTTCATGGGTAATGCCATGGTCGATTTCGGCAATGAGGACCGTTTATCCTTCTTCATTGGCGCCGGCGCGGGCTATGCCAAGCTGGACTATAACGGCGTGCGGAGCTTCGCGAACCAGGGCGAGCTGTTGGACGATGGCGGCTGGCGTTTCGCCTGGCAGCTGATGGCCGGGGTTCGCCAGGCCGTGAGCGAGAATGTCGATGTCACCTTGCGCTACCGCTTCTTCAATGCCGGGGGCAGCCCTGACCTCATCGGCGTTGGTGGCCGCGTCGTCGACGACAGCTTCCAGTCCCATTCCCTGATGGGCGGCATCGTCTTCAACTTCTGACGTTATTCCGCCGCCTGGCTCAGATAGCTCTCATGCGCGCTCTGCCGGAGCAGCGGGAAGACATCCGGATAGCCATAATTCACCACCGCGCGCAGTCGGTAGGAGGTGTCCGCCGGCGGGCGGGGCGGCGGCACGGTACCGGCGGGGATGATACGGGGACGGGCTTGCGGGCGGCGCACCACCATGTCCTTGAACCATTCGCCGACATAGGTGCCGTCGAACCGGTGGACGCGCGAGCCGACAATCCGCGCCAGCGGCGCGCCGTCCAGATCGTAGATGTTCATTTCGAAGACGAACCCGACAGGCTCGCCATCGGTGCTGTAGACGTACATCGCCATAAGAGTGAATGTGCCCCGATCCCGAACGGGCCGGAATCGCGGCCCGTCGCGGATGAACCTGCACAGCTTTCGTCCCGTCGCGCGAGGGGCGCTGCGGCGGGTTGTTTTCCGGCGGCGGCGAGTGGATGATTGGCTTTCGTGAACCCCGTAATAACCACATAAGTCCTTGGAATAGAGGCAAGTTGGAGAAGCAGGGATGCCACCGAGAATCGTTCTTCCGGTCCTGATCGCACTTGCTGCGACGGCCGGTCCGCTGGGTGCCCAGAACAGCATTCAGCCGGCGGGGCCAACGCCGCCGGCCGCCACGGGCGCGCCGGTGCCAGGCACTGCCGCGTCGGGCCAGCCGGCCGCCGCAACCCCGCCGGGGCCGGTGATCGTCACCATTCCGCCCGAGCAGGCGCCGCCTGCGCCAGAGCCGGTCGAGATTGCGCCGCCTGAACCCGAGCCGGAGCCCGCGCCGCTGACGATTTCTCCGGACGCGGCCTATCCCAACGGTTTCGCCGATCCGGCCGATCCGTTTGGCAACGATCTTTCGCTCGCCGATCATGGCGAAAGCGGCGGCTTCGACTGGGGGTTGCTGGGTTTGTTCGGCTTGCTGGGGCTGATCCCGCTTTTTCGCAAAAGCGGCCGGACCACCCGCACCGTCTACGTCGATCGCGACGATCCGAAGCGGGTGATCCGGGAAGAAGTGGAGGAATAGGTGTTTCTCCCTCCCTGGCGGGAGGGGGAAAGCTACCGCGCGTCGACCAGGACGATCTCGGCTTCATCGATCGCGGTGATCGTCACCTTTTCTTCGCCAGTGATGGCGACGCCGTCGCGGGCTTCGGCGCGGACGCCGTTGACCTCGATGGCGCCCTGGGCCGCGACCAGATAGACGTGCCGTGACGGATCGAGCGTCAGCTCGGCCGTTTCGTCCGTCTTCAGCGTCGCACCCATCACACGGGCGGCCGAATTGATCTTCAGCGCGCCCGCATCTTCGGCATAGCCACTGGCCAATGTGACGAACTTGCCCGAACGATCCGCCTTGGGGAACTTCATCGCACCCCAGCTCGGCTCGGCATTCGGCGTATCGGTCAGCACCCAGATCTGGAAGAGCGTGGTCTGTGCGTCCTCCAGGTTGAATTCCGAGTGCCGGACGCCGGTGCCGGCGCTCATCACCTGCACGTCGCCCGCTTCGGTGCGGCCGGTATTGCCCATCGAATCCTGATGGGTGATCGCACCCTGGCGGACATAGGTGATGATCTCCATGTCCCGGTGCGGATGTGGCGGGAAACCGGACTTTGCGCCGATCTCGTCGTCATTCCACACCCGGATCGCGCCCCAGCCCATCCGGGCCGGATCGTAATAATCCGCGAAGGAGAAGTGGTGGCGGGCATTCAGCCAGCCATGATCGGCATGGCCGAGCGTCGAGAATTTGCGAACGTCGATCATGAGGTCTCTCCTTTTCATGCGCCCCTCCCTTTAGTCGGGGAGGGGCGTGGTGCGGACGGGACGGCGCAGACGCCGGTGGGGGGGGACGCGTCGGCGCGCCGTCCCGTCCTGATGCCCCTCCGGAACAGATCCGTAGGGACGTATCGGCTCACGCCGCCAGCGGCAGCACCTCGCGTGCGAATTCGGCCAATTGCTGCGTCGCTTCGCCGATCGAGGCTTCCACGGCCTCGGGGCCGAAGGCGAGCTTTTCGGCGCGCACCCAGGTCGCATCGTCTAGCCCGATGAAGCCCAACATCGCGCGCAGGTGGGGTTCCTGCCCGTCCATCACCGCGCCGTCGCCCGCGCTGTAGAAGCCGGCGCGGCTTTCGATCACCACGGCTTTCTTGCCTTTCAGCAGGCCCTCCGGCCCGGCCTCGGTGTATCGGAAGGTGACGCCCGCGCGCAGGACATGGTCGAACCAGGCCTTGAGCGTCGAGGGGATACCGAAATTATACATCGGCGCGCCGATGACGATCACGTCGGCCTGTTGCAGCTCCGCGATCAGCGCATCGGACAGGGCGCGAGCCTCGATCTCCGCCACGGTTTCGGGTTCACCCTTGATCGCCTTCACCGTGTCGGCGGTGAGATGCGGCAGCGGGTTGGCGCCGACATCGCGCAGTACGACATGGGCGGCCGGATGGACCGCGCGCAGATCGTCAACGAAACGCGCGGCGAGGCCGCCGGAAACAGAGCCGTCGGCATTGGCGCTGCTGTTGATGACCAGGATGTTCATGGCGTGTCTCCCCTTGGGATTCGTGTTTGCGAACCCGGAGATAATCAGCTAGCTCCGTTGTCAGAAGACTGCATCTGATCATCATGGTGTTGCGAAATATGGAACGATCTTCCACGGACCTCGTCGATGTGCTCTCTTTCGTGCGAGTGGCTGAGACCGGCTCCTTCGCCCGCGCCGCCGAACGGATGGGACTGTCCAAGCCTGTCCTGTCGCGCCGCGTCGCGCGGCTCGAGGAGCAGCTGGGTGCGCGCCTATTGACCCGCACCGCGCGCGGTGCGCAGCCGACCGATATCGGCCAGGCCTATTATGCCCGCGCCGCCAATATCCTCGCCGAGCTGGAAGCGGCGGAAGAAGTGGTGGCCGAGGCGGTGACCCAGATCGCCGGGCCGATCCGGATCACCGCGCCGCTCACGTTCGGCACCGCCCATCTCGCGCCCGCGCTTGCCGAATTCGTGCGCGCGCATCCGAAGGTGGAGCTCGACATCGAATTCGAGGACCGCAATGTCGATCTGGCCGGCGGCGGCTATGATCTGGCGGTGCGGATCGGCCGGCTGGCGGATTCGGCGCTGATCGCCCGGCGGATCGCGCCGGTGCGCAAGCATGTGATCGCCAGCTCTGCTTACCTGGAGCGGCGCGGCCGGCCGGAAAAGCCGGCGGAGCTGGCCGATCACGACATCCTGATCTACGCGCACGAGCAATGGCGATTCCTGGTCCGCGGCCGCTGGGAGACGCCGCGGCTGACGCCCCGGCTGCGCAGCAACAACGGCGAAATGCTGCTCGCCGCCGCCGAGGCGGGGCTGGGCCTGTGCCTGCTGCCCAGCTTCATCGCTGCGCCGGCGCTGGAGCGCAAAACGGTCGAGCCGGTGCTGCTTGATTATCCCATCGAGGAAGGTGCATTGCATGCGGTTATGCCGCCTGGCCGCGCGACCACGGCGCGGGTGCGTGCGCTGGTCGAATTTCTCGTCACCCGCTTTGGCCCGGAGCCGAGCTGGGATCCCTGCTGGGTGGTGCAGAGTGCGGAAGAAGCGGCCTGATCCGCGCTCGCTTGCGACAAACCGCGACAAATTCGGCCTTGGCCTTGCGGCCATCGGCCAATACCCAATGCAATCGCGCGGGGGCGCGCCCCTCGTAGGGGAAACGACGAGGAGACCAAGATGATCGACCGCCGCACCCTTCTGGCCGGCATGGCCGCGCTGCCTTTCGCCGCCTCTCTCGCTGCCAATGTCGCCTTCGCCCAAGCGCCCGCCGCCAATGCGCTGCGCTCCATCCGCATCCCCGGCGCCGATGAGACTGTGCCGGCGATCGGCATCGGCACCGCGCGCCGCTACAGCGATCCTGTCGGCGAGGAGCAACTCGCCCCGCTGCGCGCCGCCATCGCCCGCTTCGTCGAGCTGGGCGGCAAGGTGATCGATACGGCGCCGTCCTATGGCCGAGCCGAGGAAGTGGTCGGCCAGCTTGTCGCCGAACTGGGCGTGCGCGACCGCTTGTTCCTCGCGACCAAGGTCGGCGTCAACACGCGCGAGGACGGGGTGGCGCAGATAGAGGAAAGCTTCCGCAAGCTGCGGACTGACCGGATCGATCTTCTTGCCGTGCACAATATCCGCGATGCCGACAACCAGCTCGCCACCCTGGGCGAACTGAAGCGCGCGGGACGGATCCGAGCGCTTGGCATCACTACGTCGTCCAAGCCGCAATATGAGGAGTTCGAAGCCATCATGCGGCGCGCCGATCTCGACACCATCCAGATCGATTATGCGATCGACAATCGCAGCGCCGCCGAGCGCATCCTGCCGCTGGCGCAGGAAAAGGGCCTCGCGGTCATGATCAATCTGCCTTTCGGCCGGGAGCGCCTGTTCGCGGCGACCCGCGACCGGCCGTTGCCGGACTGGGCGGCGGAGATCGGGGCGACAAGCTGGGCGCAGGTCTTCCTCAAATATGTCCTGTCCCATCCGTCGAACCCGATGCCGATCCCCGGCATGGCGCAGGCCCGCTATATCGACGACAATCTCGGCGCGGCACGCGGACCGCTGCCCGATGCGGCGCTGAGAGCGCGGATGGAGCAGTTTATCGATGCCCTCTGAGGCGTCGCCGGGCACCGGCATCCTCGGCAAGCTGATCGCGGCCGAGCGGGAGGAGGTGCCGGCGGTCGCCGCCGGCTTCCTCCTCTTCTTCCTGGTCTTCGCCTCCTTCTTCATGCTGCGTCCGGTGCGCGAGGCGTTCGGCAGCGTGGACGGCGGCACCGATCTGCCCTGGCTGTTCACGGGCACGTTCATCGCCACGCTCGTCGTCGTGCCGCTCTACGGCTGGGTCGCGGCGCGGATGCCGCGCCGGCGACTGCTGCCGATCCTCTATGCGATCACATCCGTGGTGATGGCCGGCTTCGCGACCAGCCTGGCGCTCAATCCGGAGAGCGTGTGGACGGGCCGCGCCTTCTACATCTGGTATTCGGTCGTGAACCTGTTCGCGATCTCGATCGCCTGGAGCCTGATGGCCGACCTGTTCGAGCGCGAGCGCGGCCACCGCCTGTTCGGCCAGATCGCGGCGGGCGCGAGCCTGGGCGGTCTGGCCGGGCCGATCCTGTCCGGCCTGCTGGTCGCGCCGCTGGGCGAGGCCGGGCTGCTGTTCATCTCCATCGGCCTGCTGCTCGCCTCGCTGATCTTCGTGCGAGTCCTGCTCGGCTGGCGTGACGATATGGGGCCCCGCACCGACCAGCCGCCGCCCGAGCGGATCGGCGGTTCGATCTGGGCGGGCCTCACCCTGATCGCGCGCTCGCCCTATCTGATCGCGATCGCAGTCTTCGTGCTGCTGCTGACCACGGTCACCACCTTCCTCTATTTCGAGCAGGCGCGGATCGTCGAGGCGGCCTTCCCGGATCGGACCGCGCGCACCCAAGTGTTCGCCTCGATCGACACGTTGGTGCAGTCGCTCACCATCCTCATCCAGATATTCTTCACCGGGCGGCTGGCGAAAAAGCTGGGCGTCACCGTCCTGCTCGTCGCCGTGCCCGCGACGATGATGTTCGGCTTCGGCCTGCTCGCGCTCGCCGCGACCTTCCCGGTGCTGGTCTTCGTCATGATCGTCCGCCGGGTGGGCGAATATGCGCTGGTGCGGCCGGGCCGCGAGATGCTGTTCGCGCCGGTCGATGCCGAGACCAAGTACAAGGCGAAGAACGCGATCGACACCTTCGTCTATCGCGGCGGCGATGCGCTGTCCGGCTGGGCCTATACCGGCATCATCGCGGTCGCCTCGACCGGCGCGATCGCGGTGGCCGGCATGGTCGCCGCTGGGGCCTGGGCGGCGATCGGCTATGCGATCGGCCGCCGGCACGACCGGAAAGCCGAATGAAGGAGGACCCGAACATGGCGATGTCCCGACGCGACTATCTCAAGGCGAAGCTGGCGGCCGGCGCGCTGCTGGCGATGCCGGCCGGGCTGGCCTTCGCGCAGGATGCCGGGGCCGGCGCACCGATCACCAAGCCGATCCCGTCCACCGGCGAGCGCCTGCCGGTCATCGGCCTCGGCACCAACCAGTTCAGTGTCGACACGCCCGAGGAGATGGGGGCGTTGCGCGAGGTGCTGGAGGCGATGTCGGGGCTGGGCGGCACCGTCATCGACACTGCGCGGGTATATGGCCGGGCGGAGGTTGTGATCGGCGAGTTGCTGACGGCGGCCGGCAATCGCGATCGCTGGTTCGTGGCGTCGAAGACACCGATCCGCGGCGAGCTGCGCGACCCCGATGTCGAGCTGCAGACCTCCTTCGATCAGCTGCGCGTGGACCGGCTCGATCTGATGCTGATCCACAACATGCACGGGCTTGATGCGCTGATGCCCGCCTTCCTTCGCTGGAAGGAGGAAGGCCGTATCCGTTATATCGGCATGAGCACCTCTACCGAAACCCAATATGCCGCGCAGATGGAAGCGATGCGTCGCTACCCGCTGGATTTCATCCAGGTCGATTATTCCATCGGGAATCGCGGTGCGGCCGATGAGATGCTGCCGCTCGCACAGGAGCGCGGCATCGCGGCGATGATCAACGTGCCTTTCGGCGGCCGGGGCGCCGGTGCCGCCTCGACCTTCTCCCGCGTCGCGGACCGGGCGCTGCCGGACTGGGCGGCCGAATTCGATGCGCGGAGCTGGGCGCAGGTCTTCCTCAAATATGTCGTCTCCCACCCGGCGGTGAACGTCGCCATTCCGGGTACGATCCGCGCGCGACATGTCATCGACAATCAGGGGGCGGGCCGCGGGCGCCTGCCTGATGCGGATATGCGGCGGCGGATCGAGGCCTATTGGGATTCGCTGGCTTGAGCCGCCGTACAGCACTGTCCGCAGTAGACCCGGCGTTCCAAGACGCTAAAGAGCATCCATTCACCAGATCGAGGATCAGCCCCTTGAAACTTCACATCACCGTCGCCGCCCTGCTGCTTGCCAGCTCGAGCCTCGCCGTCGCTCAGCAACCGGTTGCCCAGGCGCCTGCGGCGGCGTCCGCTCCGTCGGCCGAGGATCAGCGGCTCAACGCCTTTCTCGACGCTGCCTTCGACGAAACGATCGCCAACAATCCGATGGTGCTGACCAGTCTGGGTTCCAAGCAGCATTACAACCGGCTCAACGATTATACCGATGCCGGGCGCCAGGCGCAGCGGGCGCTGCGCGAACGCCAGCTTGCCCGGCTGCGCGCAGAGTTCGATCCGGCCCGGCTCAGCCCGTCCGGCCGCATTTCCTACCGCCTGTTCGAACAGCAGGTTGAGGATGAAGGCCGCGCTTTCCAGTGGCGCTGGCACGGCTTTCCGGCGACCACCAATGGCAGCCCAATGGGCAGCATCCCGGTCTTCCTGATCAACAATCACCGGATCGACAGCGTTTCGGATGCCGAGGCCTATGTCGCGCGGCTGGTCGAAGTCGAACGGGCGTTCGGCGAGATCGCGGCGAACATGCGTCATCAGGCGAGCCTGGGCATCGTCCCCGTACGGCTCAATTTCGCGCCGGTGCGCGAGGACGGCCGGCGCATCCTCACCGGGGCGCCGTTCGAAGGGGAGGGCGACAATGTTGTGCT
This sequence comes from uncultured Sphingosinicella sp., assembly GCA_964438875.1. Lineage (GTDB taxonomy): Bacteria > Pseudomonadota > Alphaproteobacteria > Sphingomonadales > Sphingomonadaceae > Allosphingosinicella. The sequence continues at coordinate 13,090 of CAYTMM010000044.1, forward strand.
CGCCGATTTCACCGCCAAGGTGAACCGCCTCGACATCACGCAGGGCGAAAAGAATCGCTTGATCGCTGCCGCGCGTGACGCGCTCGCCGGCCCGTTCCGGCGCGGTTACGACACCTTCTTCGCCGTCCTCGACGAAATCGAGCCTCGGGCGACCGGCAATGACGGTGCATGGAGCCTGCCCGACGGCGCCGGTTTCTACGCCCAACGGCTGCGCCAGTCGACGACGACCGATCTGTCCGCCGAGCAGATCCACCAGACGGGCCTCGCGCAGGTCGCGCGCATTCATCGCGAAATGGAGCGGATCAAAACCCAGGTCGGCTTCACCGGTTCACTCCAGGAGTTCTTCCGCCACATCAACACGAGCGCCGAGTTCAAATATCCGAACACGGAGCAGGGCCGGGAGCAATATCTCGCCGACGCCCGCGCCTTCGTCGCGCAGGTGATGGAAGTAGCGCCGCAATGGTTCCGCCGCCTGCCCCAGGCGGCGCTGGAGGTTCGCGCGGTCGAGCCGTTCCGTCAGGAGACGGCAGCGGTCGCTTTCTACAACCGGCCGACGCCGGACGGCTCGCGCCCCGGCATCTATTATGTGAACCTCGCCGACATGAACCAGGTGCTGCGCCCGCAGACCGAGGCGATCTCCTATCATGAAGGCGCGCCGGGCCATCATTTCCAGATCGCCCTGGCGCAGGAATTGCCGGGCGTGCCGCGTTTCCGCCGGTTGGGCGGTTATGGCGTCTATTCAGAAGGATGGGGCCTTTATGCCGAAGGTCTTGGCCGGGAAATGGGCTTCTATCAGGATCCGATTTCCGAATTCGGCATGTATTCGACCCAGCTCTGGCGCGCGATCCGCCTGGTCGTCGACACCGGCCTCCACCATCATCGCTGGAGCCGCGAGCAGGCGATTGCCTATTTCACCGAGAACGGGCTGCTTTCCGAGCGCGACGTGATCAAGGAGGTAGAGCGCTACATCAACAATCCCGGACAGGCGACGAGCTACATGATCGGGCAATTGAAGATCCAGGAGCTGCGCGAACGGGCGCAGACGGCGCTGGGCGACCGCTTCGATATTCGTGATTTCCACGCCGTGGTGTTGGAAAATGGCGCGGTGCCGCTCGACGTGCTCGAGGAGATGGTGGACGGCTGGATCGCAACGCAGAGGAACGGATGATGTCCGACACGCCCCCCGACCGCCTGTCCAACAATCCACGCAGCCCCCATTTCGACATGACGGCGCTGCAGCGTGGCGTCGGCATCCGCTTCAAGGGTCGCGAGCGCGAGGACGTGGAGGAATATAGCGTTTCCGAAGGCTGGGTCCGTGTGCAGGCCGGCAAGGCGGTGGACCGCCACGGCATGCCGGTGACCGTGAAGCTCAGCGGCGAGATCCAAACCTGGTGGCGCGACGAGGGCACGGCGGACGACGGGGACAGCGCGGCGGCGGACTGATCCGCAGTCCAAACGTTACTCGTTCCGGCTCAAGGCAGCAGATCGACATCAGCCGCGATAGCTGTGGCGAGCCGCAGATCGTGGATGCTGACATGCGCCAGCCCGGCTTTTCTGCGCGCGGCCTCCCAGCTTCGGAAGATCGTCATGTAAGGCCGACCGGTGCGCGGATTGACGATGACATGGCGCTGTCCGTCGATCCGGTCGATCCGCCGCAGGACGGCGATCGCACGGTCGGTCAGCGCGAGTTCGTGGTTCCTGGCGAGCGAATATTGCGACAGCCGCCAGACCCGTCGGTCGAAGTCTATATTGTCCCAGGTCGCGGCCAGCAGATCGCCGATCCTCATGCCGGTATGGACGAGCAGCGCGACGATGAATTTGAGCTGCGGATTGTGGCTGGCTGCGGCGGCTTTGGCGAGAGCGGAGAGCTGGTCCCCGGTTAGCGTCCGGTCGCGCCACCGTTCGCCATGCGCCAGCGCGATATTCCCGTTGACACGATTGCCGCCTCGTGTCGCCGCCGCGACAGCGGTCGAACCCTGGGTCGATCCGGCGTCCGTCGGACCACGTAAACCGAACGTTTCGATGACCTGGCCCAGACTGGGCAGCGCGCTCTCCTCGGTGTCCCGATCGGTATAATGTGCCGGGAAACCGATCAGGCCAAGCTTGTAGATGGAGACGCGGCGGCTGGTGCACAGGCCGCCAAGCCCGTCGCTGACCAGCGGTTCGCCAAAGGCTATGCCGTGCCGAAGACCGATCTTGCGGCGGATGGCCGCCAAGGCGAGCTGCCCGTCGCCGAAATCGACGATCAGTTCGGACCCGACCGGGCTGTCGGGCAGGCCTTCGATCAGCGCGCCGCTTTCGGACAGGTTGCGGATCAACGCGGCATGATAGCCATTGTCCAGCAGCACCCTGACCTTGCGGTACATGGAGCGCCGTTCGCTGCGCTGCCGGGCGGGGCCGGCCGGCGCGATCCGCCATTCTCTGGTGCTCGCCAGCCGACACAGTTCCGCGCTCTCCACCGCCTTGCTGTAGAGATAGCCCTGCACATGGCTGACCCCCAGATCGCGGACGAGCGCGAGCTGATCGAAGCTTTCGATGCCCTCTGCCGTCGTCTCCATGTCCAGCGCATCGGCCAAAGCTACGATCGCGGCGATGATCGCGGCGTTGCGCGAGCCGGGCAAGGTGGCGTCGCGCACGAAGCTCTGATCGATCTTGATCTTGTCGAACGGGGCGGTCCGCAGATAGCCGAGAGAGGAATAGCCCGTACCGAAATCGTCGAGCGCGAGCCTCACGCCCAGTGCTTTCAGCGCGGTGAACATCGCGTCGGTTTCCGCCGAATCCCCCAGAAACACGCTTTCCGTCAGCTCGAGCTCCAGCCGCGCCGGCGGCAGACCCGATGCGGCGATCGCCGACATGACGGTTTGCGGGAAGGCGGGGTTGGTAAACTGGATCGGCGAGACGTTCACCGCCACCCGTAGCCGGCCGGGCCAGCGGGCGGCATCATCGCAGGCCTGGCGGATGATCCACTGGCTGATCGGCTCGATCAGATCGGCTTCCTCCGCGATCGGAATGAAGATCTCCGGAGAGATGGGACCCCGCTCGCGATGGTGCCAGCGGATCAGCGATTCGACGCCGGTCACCTCGTTGGTCTCGGCATCAACGATCGGTTGATAGTGCAGCTCCAGATCGCCGGCGGCGAAGGCGTCGCGCAGCTCGCTTTCGAGCACCCGGCGTTCCTGAGCGATTTCCAGCAATTCGCTGGCGAAGAAGCGGAAGCGGCCGCGCCCGTTCTTCTTCGCGTCGTAAAGCGCCATGTCGGCATTGCGCATCAGGTCTTCGATCGCCTCCCCGTCGAACGGGGCGATGGCGATCCCGATCGAAGCGCCGATGATGCAGCGGCTGCCGTCCACCGAATAGGCATGGGTCAGGCCAGCGATCACTTCGCCCGCCAGCAGGCCGAGCGCGCCGCGATCGTCGCAATCGGCCAGCACGATCTTGAACTCGTCTCCGCCGAGCCGGAAGACCTTGCCGTTCTCGCCCACGATCCGCCGCAGCCGCTCCGCGACCTGCTTCAGCAGCGCGTCCCCGCCTGGATGTCCCAGCGAATCATTCACCTGCTTGAAGCGGTCGAGATCGATCAGCATGACGGCGCAGCTGCCGCCGAGCTGGCCGATTCGGCGCAAACCGGCTTCGAGATCTGACATCATATGCCGCCGGTTGGGCAGACCGGTGAGCGGATCGTACATCGCCATCTGCGATACGGATTCGGAACTCTCCCGCTGCTCTGTGATGTCGATCGCATAACCGTGATAGCCGACGAAACCGCCCGTCGCGTCACATTGCGCCGCGCCGCTGAGCTGCCACCATTGCGGCCTGTCGGTGCCGTCGGCTTGCAAGGCGATGCGTTCGAATGGGAGGCGGCGATTCATGATCAGCGGCAGGGACTGGCGAACCGCTCCGCCTTCGGCGTCCGGACGCTGGAACAGACCGGCGAAGTCCGCGCCGGTCAGCGCGCCTGGATCGATGCCGAGGCTATCGGCCAGCGCTGGCGAGGCGTATGTCAGTCGCCCTGCGGCATCGGTGCTCCACAGCCAGTCATGCCGTGATTCCTCGAAGCTGCGCAGCAGGGCCGTTACGCGCAGCCGCTCTTCGCTCGCATCGTCCGCGGCAGGTGCCTGCCGCCGCGACGGCTGCAGGCTTTTCAAGATACTCAGATGCTTCACCGCGACGCCCGGTCCTACCCGCATGCTTCCATCATGCCGCTAGACCGTTATCGCCGCCCCGTTTCGGAAGCGTAAACCTGCACACGCTCTTGCGGTGTCGGCGCGGTGCTTGCCAACACCGCTGCGCTTGGGCAAGGAGACCGCGCATTTTCGCGAAGGCTGCACAATGACGGGAAAGACCGATCCTCTGGTCACGCTCTTCGGCGGCGGCGGCTTCGTCGGCCGCTATGTCGCCCAGGCACTGCTCGCGCAGGGCGCGCGCGTCCGCATCGCCTCGCGCGCGCCGGAACGGGCCTGGTTCCTGAAGCCACTCGGCGGGCTCGGCCAGACCCAGTTTGCCCGCGCCGACATCACCGATCCGGCCTCGGTTGCTGCCGCGGTGGCGGGTGCGGACGCGGTGATCAACCTCGTCGGCATCCTCAAGGGACAGTTCAGGGCCGTCCATGTCGAGGGCGCGCGCCATGTCGCCGAAGCCGCCGCCGCAGCCGGCGCAAGGGCGCTGGTCCAAGTCTCGGCGATCGGCGCCGATCCGGAGAGCCCGAGCAATTACGGCCGGTCGAAAGGCGAGGGCGAGGCGGCGGTGCGCGCCGCCTTTCCCGCTGCGACGATCACGCGCCCCTCGATCCTGTTCGGGCCGGAAGACGATTTCGTGAACAAGTTCGCTTGTATGGCGCAATGGTTCCCCGCTTTGCCGGTGATCCGGGGCGACTGGAAGGTGCAGCCGCTGTTCGTCGCCGATCTCGGAAAGGCGATCGCCGCCGCCGCGCTCGATCCCGCTGCGCATGGCGGCAAGGTCTATGAGCTGGCCGGGCCGCAAGTGACGACGATGCGCGCGCTCAACCAGTGGGTGGTGGATGCGATCGGCCGCCGCCGCGCGGTGTTCGACATCCCGGATGCCATCGCCCGCCCGATGGCGCGCCTCACCGGCTGGGCCCCCGGCGCGCCGATGACCTGGGATCAGTGGCTGATGCTGCAAGTGGACAATGTCGCGGACGCGGCACTGCCCGGCATCGACGCATTCGGCATCCGCCCGACACCGCTCGCCGCCGTCGCGGAAAGCTGGCTCACTCTCTACCGGCGCAACGGCCGCTTCGGCTCGCCCGCTACGGGCTGATCAGTCCGGCAGGAAGCGGCGCACCACGTCGCGGGCCAGCCGCGCAGGACGCAGGGTCGCGGCGTCGAGGCAGCACCAGGAGCTTTGCACTTCGGCGAGCACCTCCTCGCCGCGCCGGATCATCGTGGTGAAGAAGGCGCGCGCGCCCTGCATCCCCTCGGCCACTACTGTCGCGGCGATGGTGTCTTCGAGAAAGGCGGGGCGGCGATAGGTGATCTCGTGCTTGATCGCGACCCACAGATGCTGCGCCACCGCCTCGGCCGGCGCGACCTTGCGCCAATAGGCGACGACGGCCTCCTGTACCCAGGTCAGATATACGGCATTGTTCACATGCCCCATGAAATCAATGTCGGCCGGCGCGATGGCGAGCGGATGGACATGGGCGGGCGCGGATGCGGAGGTCATGGCCCACATCTTACACTGACAAACGTGTCAATAATGCGGCGTCAGAAGAACGCGAGCAAAGCCGCACCGAGCGCCACGCGGTAGATCACGAAGACCAGCATCGAGGCATGCCTGAGGAAGCGCATCAGGAAGGCCATGGTGGCGAAGGCAGCGACGAAGGTCATCGCGCCGGCGATCAGCGCGTCGCGCTGCATCTGGGCGGTGGCGTCGGCGAGGTCGAGCATGGCGAGCGTGCCGGCGCCGGCGACGGCGGGGATGGAAAGCAGGAAGGAGAAGCGGGCCGCCTCCACCCGCTCATAACCCAAAAAGCGCGCCGCCGTCATGGTGACGCCGGAGCGGCTGGTGCCCGGGATCAGCGCCAGCGCCTGGGCGAGCCCGACCACGATCGCGTCCTTCAGGCTCATATCCTCATAGCGCTTGTGGCGCGGGCCGATCCGGTCGGCGAGGCCGAGCAGCAGGCCGTAGATGATGAGATTGATGCCGACCAAAGTGGTCGACCGGAACGTATCGAGATAGCCGCCCTGTTTCAGAAAGAAGCCAAGCAAGACGGCTGGGATGGTGCCGATCACGATCCACCAGAACAACCGGCGCTGCTCCGGCGCCTTGCCGATTCCCACCGTGGCAAAGCCGCCGCGCGCCAGCCCGATCACCTCGCGGAAGAAGAAGAGGATGATGGCGAGCAGCGATCCGACATGGACCGCCACGTCGATCAGCGGCCCTTGGTCCGGCATGTCGGTGAAGAAGGGGATGAGGATAAGGTGCCCGGACGAGGAGATGGGCAGGAATTCGGTCACGCCCTGGACGACGGCGATGATCAGCAATTGCAGGAAGGTCATGGGGAGGCCCCGTTTTTCCGGTTTGAAGAGGGTCTTAGCAGCGCGGGACGGGCTGGCAACCGCCATGCGCGTTCAGCCGGTGGTCATGGCGAATCTGTAAGAGATCGGCTATGTTCCGCGCGCCGTCCTGTGACGGCGGGCCTGTTCGCGTTTCGAGGAGATGCCCTGTGCATAAGCTGCTTGCCGCCTGCATCGCCGCCGTTGCCGTGGCCACGCCAGCCCTGGCCTGGCCCGCCGATGATGAGGATTCGTCCCATGTTGCGGCCCGCAACCTGCCCGGAAACCTGCCGTCCTCGCGCGACATCGAGGCGGCCGCGCCGGCGCTGGACCGGATGATGGGCGCTCTACTGGAAGTCGATGTCGGCCCGATGATGGACGCTGTTGATCCCTATCGCCGTCATCCCGGCTATGGTCGGCCCGGCCGCTCGCTCGGCGCGCTGGGTCGACACGATGATCCGGAGTTCGACCGGCGGTGGCGCGGCGCACTGTACGGGAGCACGGCGCAGCTCGGCGCGATGATGGATGGGCTGGCCGCCGCCGCGCCGGCCCTGCGCCGTTCGCTGCGCGAAGTGGAGAACGGCATCGCCGCCGCGGTCGGGGAGTATCGCGCGCGCCGTGCCGATCCGCGCGCTGATCGCGATTATGAGGACGATCCTTTCGAGGATTGACGGCGAACGCAAAAGAGCGGTGGACTGGCGCGCGCCGTGCACTAAAGCTCTGCCGCAATCATGTGGCAGCTCTATCAATTTCCGCTTTGTCCCTATTCGCGAAAGGTCCGGCTCCTGCTCACGGAGAAGGGCGTCGCGCACGAACTGGTGCGCGTCTCGCCCTGGCAGCAGGATGACGAATTCACCGATCTCAACCCGGCCGGTGAGACGCCGGTGCTGGTCGAGGCGTCCAAGGGTATCACGCTGATCGATTCAGGCGCGATCTGCGACTATTTCGAGGAAACGGTGGACAAGGCGCCGATGATCCCCGGCACCGCCAAGGATCGTGCCGAGATCCGCCGCCTCGTCGCCTGGTTCGACGGGCGGATGCACCGCGAGGTGGTCGAACCGCTGATGCGCGAGCGGATGCACAAGCGGCTCGTCCACCGCGCCTCGCCGGACACGAGCGAACTGCGTAAGGCGATGACCGCCTGCAACGCGCATATGGACTATATCGATTATCTGCTCGATCACCGCCGCTGGCTGGCCGGGCCGGCGCTGACGCTGGCCGATCTGGCAACGGCGTCCCAGCTTTCGGTGGCGGATTATCTGGGCGGGGTCGATTGGCGCGGCCACAAGCAGACGGCGGACTGGTATGCGGTGATGAAGTCCCGCCCCAGCTTTCGCCCGCTTCTTGCCGAACGGATGGAAGTGATCCAGCCGCCGTCGCATTACGACAAGCCGGATTTCTGATCCGGCTGTGGCCCCGCGCCACTTCCGTCATTGCGAGGAGCGCCAGCGACGCGGCAATCCATTCTGGATTGTTTCGCTGCGCTCGCAATGACGGAAAGGGCCTTGATCGTCTGCAAGGCAAGCGCCACATCGCGGTCATGCTGATCCAGACCGAGACCACGCCCAATCCGGCGACCCTGATGTTCCTGCCCGGCCGCGCCGTGATGGATCACGGCACACGCGATTTCGCGACGCCGGAGGAGGCCGAGGCCTCGCCGCTCGCCGAGGCGATCTTCTCGACCGGCGAGGTGGAGGGGGTGTTCTTCGGCCGCGATTTCGTGTCGGTGACGGCGGCGCCCGGCGTTGAATGGCGGCAGCTCAAGCCCCAGGTGCTGGAGGTGCTGCTCGATCATTTCGCCAGCGAGGCGCCCTTGTTCCGCGCCGGCAGCGCCGCCGGCATCGCCGTCGCGCCGGAGCCGGAGATCGACGACGATCCCGCCGATGCCGAGGTGGTGACGCAGATCCGCGAGTTGATCGACACCCGCGTCCGTCCAGCGGTGGCGAAAGACGGCGGAGACATCGTCTATCGCGGCTTTCGCGACGGCACGGTCTTCCTGGCCCTGCACGGCGCCTGCGCCGGCTGCCCGTCCTCGACCATGACGCTGAAGAACGGCATCGAAAGCCTGCTCAAACATTATGTGCCGGAGGTCGAGGCGGTCGAGGCGATCTGACCGCGCTCTTGCCGGCAAACTGTCATCTCCCTCTGGACTTCCGCGCCGCCGCAGGTGAACGAGGCGGTATGGGGAGTGTGCGTTGATGCGGCTGGTGATCGACAGTGCGACGGCGGCCTGTTCGGTAGCCCTGCTTGGCGGCGAAGGGCAGGTGATCGACGAGCGCCACGAGGTGGTCGGGCGCGGCCATGCCGAGCGGTTGATGCCGATGATCGCCGATCTCCTGGATGGACGCCGACCGGAGGCCATCCTGGTCGATTGCGGCCCAGGCAGCTTTACCGGCGTGCGGGTCGGAATCGCGGCGGCGCATGGCCTGGCGATCGGCTGGGGCGTGACGGTGGCAGGATATAGCGCGATGGCTTTGCTCGCCGCAGCCTCCGGAGCCGTCCCCCTCGCCGTCGCGCTTCAGGGAGGACATGGCGAACTTTTCGTGCAAAGCTTTGATGGTGACCCGATCGTGCCTCTCGATGCGCTGCGTTCCCTCGATCCCGAGGCGGCCGCGGCAGCGATCGAAGCATATCTTGTCGTCGGCTCAGGCGCCGAGGCGTTGGTCGCGGCGCGCGGCCGGGGTGAATGGCGCGATGCCCTGCCCCGTGCTTCCGACGTCGTCCGGCTGCCCCGGCCCCTGCGCGATCTGCCGGCGCGTCCGATCTATGGTCGCGCGCCCGATGCGAAGCCTATCCAAGGCGGTGTCGGAAGGTCGATGACATGAGCGGGGCCGGTCTCCGTTTCAGCGATGGCGGCCTCGCCGATCTGCCGGCGGTCATGTCTGTGATGGATGAGAGTTTCGAACCTCGCTTCGGTGAGGCCTGGACAGTGTCGCAATGCGCGGGGCTGATGGCGATGCCGGGCGTCTGGCTGACATTGGCGCGGGGGGAAGGGGATGTGATCGGCTTCACGCTTTCCCGTCTTGCCGCCGACGAGGCGGAACTGCTGTTGCTCGCGGTACGTCGGACCGCGCAGCGGCGCGGCGTGGGACGCGCACTGCTCGCCAGCTTCGATGAGTCGGCGCGGTGCATGGGTGCGACGCGTGTCCATCTCGAGGTTCGCGATGGCAATCATGCCGTTCATCTCTACCGCGATGCCGGGTTCGAGATGGTCGGCCGGCGTCCGAATTACTATGCCGGAACGGATGGCGACAGCTATGACGCACTCACTTTCGCGAAAAGTGTCGACAATAATGCGCCGAAGCAGTGAAAATGACGATATTGATACTTGTAATTCCCGTATTTTCGGACTTATCCGTGCGCTGTCTGCCGAGGCCAATGGCAGACCCCTTCTGGCCATCAGGAAAGTTGGTACCGCATCATGGAGAATCAGGACAATTTCGGGGAGACTTTGATCACCCTAACTGCCGACATCGTCTCAGCACATGTCAGCAACAACAGCGTGGCGGTCTCCGACCTTCCGTTGCTGATCAATAATGTACACAGCGCGCTCAGTGCGCTCGGCGAGGCCAAGAGCGAGCCGGCGCCGCGGCCAGAGCCCAAGGTTTCGATCCGCTCGTCGATCAAGCCCGACTACATCGTTTGTCTGGAAGACGGCAAGAAGCTGAAGATGCTGAAACGGCATCTGATGACTCACTACAACATGACGCCGGATGATTATCGGCAGAAATGGGGTCTCGCCGCGGACTATCCGATGGTCGCGCCCAATTATGCCGAGCAGCGCCGGACGCTCGCCAAAAAAATCGGCCTCGGTACCAAGCGCAAGCGGAAGTAAGCGCGTCAAAGCGCATAAAGCGCCGCTTCGCTGTGCGAGGCGGCGCTTTTTGTATCTCGACGGCTTTGCGCCGGGCGCGGTTCTACTCTACACTGCAGCACCATGAACCGCACCATCGATGTCGAGGCGCTTTGCGCCGAAAAGGGGCTTCGCCTCACCGAGCAGCGCAAGGTGATTGCCAAGGTCCTCTCCGAAGCCGAGGATCATCCGGACGTAGAGGCGCTCCATTCGCGCGCCGCGGCGATCGATCCCGGTATCTCGATCGCTACTGTCTACCGCACGGTGCGCCTGTTCGAGGAAGCGGGCATTCTCGAACGTCACGATTTCGGTGACGGCCGCGCCCGCTACGAGGCAGCCGCCGAGGCCCATCACGATCACCTGATCGATGTCGAAACCGGCAATGTCATCGAGTTCGTCGACGAGGAATTGGAGGAGCTGCAGCGGCGTATCGCCGCGAAGCTCGGTTTCCGTCTCGTCGATCACCGTATGGAACTCTACGGCGTCGCCATTTCGCGCGACAATTGAGGCGTCCCGCCTGCGCCGCGCGCTTCGCATTGCCGGAATCCTCGCCGGGCTGATCCTTTGCCTGCCGCTCCATTATGGCACGCGTCTGTCCACGGGTGGATCGCGCTGGCCGCGTCGCTTTCTCAGCCTTGCCGGCCGCCGCGCCGGGCTGCGGGTGAGGGTGGAAGGCCGGCCCCTGCCCGGCAATGTCCTGTTCGTCTCCAATCACGAAAGCTGGCTCGATATCCTTGCCCTCGGCGGCGTCGGCACGTCGTTTGTCGCTAAGGCGGAGGTGGCGCGCTGGCCGCTGATTGGCTGGCTCGCCGGCCTGAACCGGACCATCTTCGTCGCAAGGGCTGAACGCGGCGCGGTGAAAGGGCAGGCCGATGCGCTGCGCGCCGCTCTGGCCGAGGGACGGGCGGTCGCGCTGTTTCCGGAAGGCACGACCGAGGGCGGGCGCGGCGTGTTGCCCTTCCGCCCCAGCTTGCTTGCCTCGCTCTATCCGCCGTTGCCGGGCGTCATGGTCCAGCCGGTGGCGATCGACTATCATCTCCATGAGAATGAGATCGCCTGGGTCGGCGATGAGCCGGCGGCCGCCAACGCAAGTCGAATATTGTCGCGCCGTGACCCGATTCCGGTCACGCTGCGTTTCCTCGATCCGATCGACCCGATCGAGGCGGGGGATCGCAAGGCGCTGGCGGCGCGCGCCCATGCCGCGGTGGTCGCGGCGCTCGGCGCTTCCGTGGCCGCCCCCGATCCCGTATAGGCCGGGCGATGACCAAGTCCGAATCCCGCACCTTCGCGGTCAAGTCCTACGGTTGCCAGATGAACGTCTATGACGGGGAGCGTATGGCCGAAGCGCTCGCCGCAGACGGCTATGCGCCGGCGCCGGAGGGTGCGGACGCCGATCTGATTGTGCTCAACACCTGCCATATTCGCGAGAAGGCGACCGAGAAAGTCTATTCCGAGATCGG
>CAYTMM010000045.1:0-8434 GCA_964438875.1 uncultured Sphingosinicella sp.
TCGGCCGGTCGCTGGGTCGGCTCGTCGCCGGACGCGGCGGCCCGCGCGATCTCGGCCAGCTGCGCGACGGGCTTGGCGAAGCGCGACGACTGCAAGATCGCCTGGGGCAGATCGAGGCGGCACCGGCTTTGCTAACCGAGCTGCTCCCCGCGCTCACCGGTCATGGCGAACTGGTCGATCTCCTCTCCCGCGCTCTGGTGCCGGCGCCGCCGATCGACGCCGGCCAGGGCGGCTATATCGCCGAGGGATATGACGCCGCGCTCGACGCCTTGCGCGCCGACGGCGGCGAGGGCAGGCGGGCGATTGCCGGGCTCGAGGCGCGCTACCGCACCCAGACCGGCATCGCGACGCTGAAGATCCGACACAACAATGTGCTGGGCTATCATGTCGAGGTGCCTGCGAAGAGCGCCGACCGGCTGATGTCCGCCGATTCTGGGTTCACCCACCGCCAGACGCTGGCCGGCGTTGTCCGCTTCAACGCGCCGGACCTCCACGAGCAGGCGCTGCGCGTCGGCCAGGCCGGCGCCCACGCGCTCGCCGCCGAGGCCGCGCATCTTGAGGAACTGACCGACACCGCGCTTGCCCGTGCCGAGCCGATCGCGGCTACCGCCGACGCGCTCGCCCGGCTCGACGTTGCCGCCGCTTTGGCGGAGCGCGCGGCCGAAGGCGCCTGGTGCCGGCCGCATTTCGAGGATCATGCCTGTTTCGAGGTGAAGGGCGGGCGGCATCCGGTGGTCGAAGAGGCGCTGAAGGGCAGCGGCGCGCGCTTCGTCGCCAACGATCTGTCGCTCGCCGAAGACTCGCGCCTCTGGCTCGTCACCGGCCCCAACATGGGCGGCAAATCCACCTTCCTGCGCCAGAACGCCCTGATCGCGGTCCTCGCGCAGGCAGGCAGCTATGTACCTGCCGCCAGCGCCCGGCTCGGGCTGGTCGACCGGTTGTTCAGCCGGGTCGGCGCCTCGGACAATCTCGCGCGCGGGCGATCCACCTTCATGGTCGAGATGGTCGAGACCGCCGCGATCCTCGCGCAAGCGACAAGCCGAAGCTTCGTCATCCTCGACGAGGTGGGGCGCGGCACCTCCACCTATGACGGCCTCGCCATCGCCTGGTCGGTCGTGGAGGCGATCCACGACAACGCGAAGTGCCGTTGCCTCTTCGCCACCCATTATCACGAGTTGACCCGGCTGGCCGAACGGCTCGACGCGCTCTCGCTCCATCATGTCCGGGCGCGGGAATATAAGGGCGATCTGGTGCTTCTCCACGAGGTCGCCTCGGGACCGGCGGACCGCTCCTACGGCCTCGCCGTCGCCAAGCTGGCCGGCCTGCCGCCGCTTGTCCTCGCCCGCGCCAAGGCGGTGCTCGGAAAGCTGGAGGAAGGCCGCGCCGCGACAGGGGGCATCGCCGCCGGACTGGACGATCTGCCGCTCTTCGCCGCCGCACCAGCGGAGGAGGCCACGCCCGATCCGCTGCTGGCGGCGCTCGCCGAGATCGAGCCAGACAGCCTGACCCCGCGCGAGGCGCTCGATCTCGTCTACCGGCTGAAGCGGTTACAGGGGGAGCAAAGCTGATGGCGACACGCTTTTCCGCCATTCCCGGCCGCCGCGAGATCATCGACCGGCGCCTGCTCGCCGAACGGATCGAAGGCGCAAACCGCGCCGAAGTCACCGCGATCCTCAAGACCGCGCTCGAAGAGGGCCGCGCGGAAATCGCCCGGCGGCTCACCGAAAAGCCCTATGCCGGCACCGAGACGGCCGCCGCTTACGCCTTCCTGCACGATCAGGTGCTGCGCCTCGCCTACGATCATGTCGTGACGCATGAATATCCGCTCGCCAATCCGACCACGGCGGAACGGCTGCTGCTGCTCGCCGTCGGCGGTTACGGGCGGGGCGAGATGGCACCGTTCTCCGATGTGGATCTCGGCTTCGTGATCCCCGGCAAGCAGACCGGCTGGACCGAGTCCGTGATCGAATCGATGCTCTATCTGCTCTGGGATCTCGGCCTGAAGGTCGGCCAGTCGGCGCGCAGCCTGGACGAAGTGGTGCGCATGTCGATCACCGATCATACGGCCTGCACGGCGACCCTGGAAGCGCGCTATCTGTGGGGCGACGAAGCGCTCTATTCCGAGGTGCAATCGCTGTTCTGGAAGAAGGCGGCGACCAATCCGCGCGGCTTCGTCAAGGAGAAGCTGGACGAGCGCGACGCACGCCACAAACGCATGGGTGATAGCCGCTATCTGGTCGAGCCCAACGTCAAGGAGGGCAAAGGCGGGCTGCGCGATCTCCACACGCTGTTCTGGATCGGCAAATATGTGCACCGCGTCGGCTCGGTCGCCGAGCTGGTCGATGTCGGCCTGCTGACCGCCGCCGAATTGCGCCGTTTCCAGCGCGCCGAGCGCTTCCTGTGGGCGGTGCGCTGCCATCTCCATTTGGTTGCCGGGCGGGCGGAGGAACGACTCACCTTCGACTATCAGCGCACCATCGCCGAACGGATGAACTATGCCGACCGGCCGGGAAAATCCTCCGTCGAGCGGTTCATGCGCCATTATTTCCTGCACGCGCGCACCGTCGGCGATCTGACCGGCCTGTTCCTTGCCCATCTCGACGAGATGTTCGCCGCGCGTGGGCGGCGCTTCGCGCTGCCTACGCTGAAGCGCCGCCCACGCCGGCTTGAGGGCTTCATGCTCGATCGCGGCCGGCTCGCCGTGCCGGACGAGGGCTTCTTCGCCGAGGATCCGGTGCGGCTCATCCAGATGTTCGCGCTGGCCGACCGGCACGGGCTTGAAATCCACCCCGCCGCGATGCGCGCGGCCGCCGCCAATGCCAAGCTGATCGACGCCGGGGTTCGCGCCGACCGGCGGGCCAACGCGCTGTTCCTCGACGTGCTGACCAGTCCACGCGATCCCGAGACGGTGCTGCGCTGGATGAATGAGGCGGAGGTGTTCGGCCGCTTCGTGCCCGATTTCGGCCGCGTCGTCGCGCGCATGCAGTTCGACATGTACCACCATTATACCGTGGACGAGCATACGATCCGGGCGATCGGCCTGCTGTCGCGGATCGAGAAGGGTGAGCTCAAGGTGGACCACCCGCTCTCCACCCGCTTGATCGAGCACATCGCCTCGCGCCGTGTCCTCTATGTCGCGGTGCTGCTCCACGACATCGCCAAAGGGCGCGGCGGCGATCACAGCGTGCTGGGCGAGCAGGTCGCACACGAACTGTGCCCGCGTTTCGGGCTGACAGCGGCGGAGACCGAGACGGTGGCCTGGCTGGTACGCTGGCACCTCCTGATGTCGGCCACTGCCCAGAAACGCGATCTCGCCGATCCCAAGACCATCCAGGACTTCGTCGAGCGGGTGACCAGCCTGGAGCGCTTGCGGCTGCTGCTGATCCTGACCGTGGTCGATATCCGCGCCGTCGGTCCCGGCACCTGGAACGGGTGGAAGGCACAACTTCTGCGAACCTTGTTCGACGCCGCCGAAGAGATGCTGCGGCTCGGCCACAAGCAGGAGGGGCGCGCGGCGCGCGTCGAGGAATCGCGACGCGCGCTCGCGGCCCGGCTGGGCTGGGACGATGCCCGACTGGCGGCGCATGCCGGACGCCTCGCGGACAGCTACTGGCTGGCCGAGCCGATCGAGGTCATCGTGCGCAATGCCCGTTTCGTCACGGCGGCCGAAGCGGCAGGAACGAACGCCGCCTCTTTCGAGACGACCCCGCAGCCAGAGCGCGGCGCGACCTTGGTCACCGTCTACACCAAGGATCAGCCGGGTTTGTTCTATCGTGTCGCCGGCGCGATCAGCCTGGCCGGCGGCAACATCATAGACGCACGTATCCACACCACCGCCGACGGCATGGCACTCGACAATATTCTGGTCCAGGGGCCGGATCGGGGGCCAGTAACCGATCGTCACCAACTGGAGCGGCTGGAGCGCGCGGTGCGCGACGCCGTGGCGGGACAGGAGCCATCGCTGCCCCGGCTCGCCGCGCGCGCCCTGCCGCTGCGGCGGGCGGAGGCGTTCCGGATCCATCCTGCCGTGTTCACCGACAACAAGGCGTCCAGCCGTCATACCGTGATCGAGGTCAATGCCCGCGACCGCGCCGCCCTGCTTTGCGAACTGACGCGCGCAATCTACGAATCGAAGGCGACGATCCGTAGCGCCCATGTCGCCACTTATGGCGAGCGCGCAGTCGACGTCTTTTACGTCACCGACCGCGACGGGGCGAAGATCATCGCGCCCGCGCGTCTGAAAGCGCTGGAAGCGCGTCTTCTCAAGGCAGCCGGAGAGGAAGACGCCGCAGGGTGCCATGCCGCCTGACCGCCCTGACAGAAGAAGCAGGACAACGAAGAAGGCCCCCGCCGTATGGCGAGGGCCTTCTCTTTCCCGGACAGAAAGCGTCCGTGCTAGAAGCGGAAGCGGCCAGTAACGCCGAAGGTACGGGGTTCGGCCAGATAGCTGGTAAAGATCTGGTTTCCGCTCGCGAAAGCCGGCGCACCGAACGCGGCGACCTGAGCGCGGCTGCCCGCTCCCTGGAACGGCGCGTTGAACGCGACCTGCTGATAATCCTGATTGAACAGGTTCTGAGCCCACAGCTCGATCGCCCAGCGCTGACGCGGGCCGCGAATGCCGACGCGCGCGTTGAACAGAGCGAAGGAGGATTGCTCCTTCTCGGGGAAGAGATCGGATCCCGTATTGAAATCGGACGTGATGCGGGTGTCCAGATAGAAGAGGCCCGTCAGCCCACTTGCGCCGAGCGGCGGCGTCCAGGTCAGCGACGCCGTCACAACATGCGGCGCGGCGAAGGACAGCGGGTTGCCCGGCAGCAGGAACAGCGCCGGATCGAGCGGCTCGCCCGCCGACGAACCGATCAGGTTGCTGCGGTAGCGGGTACGCGAATAGGTATACCCCGCAGTGACCGTGAGATCGGGGCTCGGATTGAGCACCGCCTCCAGCTCCAGGCCCATCGAACGCAGGCCGGCGCGGACATCGTCGGGCGCGCACGCGCCGGTCGCGGCACTGTTGTCCCGATCAGCACCGCCCAGATCGGTTCCGCAGCTGTTGATGTTCTGGACGATAAACACCGTACCGTTGAACGTGTTGAGCTGGAAATCGCGGAACTGCTGGTAGAAGGCGGCTGCGTTCAGCGTGAAGTTGCGGCGGGTGAGCTTCATGCCAAGCTCGAACGAATCGACGACTTCCGGAGCGAAGCGCAGATTGGCGACATCCGCATTGCTGCGCGGGAACAAGGCCGTGCCGAGATCGGAGCGGTCCAGATTGTAGCCACCCGCCTTGTAGCCGCGGGAATAGCTGAGATAGAGAAGCGCCCGCGGATTGGGCTGGAAGGATAGCACGCTGGTGCCCGTCCACTCACCCTCGCTGAACCGGTCGTTAAGGTCGAGCGCGTTGATCGCCGTGCTCGAATTGCCGGTGCAGCTCAGGATGATGATGCCGCCCGCCGTCGCCGCCAACGCGGGATTGGCGAGCAGCGGCGCGAGCGCCGCCTGTTGCTGCGGGCAGATATTGTTGTTGTTGTTGAAATCAGCAGAGAAGCGCTTGCGCTCGCGCGTATACCGCAAACCAATGGTGAGCGCGAGCTGATCCGTGATGTTGAAGATGTTGTGGGTGAACAGCGCCCAGTTGCGGCTGTTCTGCTCGTAGATGGAGCTGGTATCACCCAGATCGGAGATCGAGCTCAGCCTGTCGAGTGCGGCAAGCAGGATGGGGGTTGCTGCGCCGAAGGCCGGTGTGGTGCCGGGCACCAAGCCCTGCACGATCGCGCGGCCGGTCGGTGAAAGACAGGCAGGCTGGGTCGG
The DNA here is from genome assembly GCA_964438875.1 of uncultured Sphingosinicella sp. GTDB lineage: Bacteria > Pseudomonadota > Alphaproteobacteria > Sphingomonadales > Sphingomonadaceae > Allosphingosinicella. The sequence goes on from CAYTMM010000045.1 coordinate 5,806, forward strand.
GTCGCTGAAAGCAAAGAGCGGTGATGGTTCGGTCCCCGACCCGGCGATGGCGCGGCAGGCGGCGAAGGCGCCGTATTGCGTGCCATAACGCAGATTGTCGGAGACGGTGAGGTCTTCCCGAGCGAAATAGCCGCCAACAAGCCAGTCGAGCGCACCGTCGAAGGCCGAACCCTGAAGCCTCAGCTCCTGGGTGAACGTACGGAAGCGGCGATAGGCATTTCCGTCGTCGTCGCGGTAGAGGATATCGACATTGCCATAATCGAAATCGCCCGCGCCCCCGGACTTGTAGCCGCGATAGGCGGTGATGGAGGTGAACCGGGCGCCACCGAAATCATAGTCGATCTGGCCGGAAAAGCCCCAATCCGTCGTTCGGTTCTCGTAAGTGCGGCCGGGGCTGATCGCGATCTCGCGATTATAGGGATCGCCCTCGGAAGGGAAAATGCCACCCAGCCGGCGCAGGATGTTCCGGATACGGTTCTCGCCGTTAAAATAGGCATAATCGCCGGCAACGCCTGGTGTCGGATCGCGCGATTCGCGCGTTTCGACATAAACCGCACCGCAGCAGCTTTCGTCGCGACGCGTATAATCGCCGATCAGGCGGATCGAAAGCGCGTCGCTCGGCTCGAACAGCAGCTGGCCGCGCAGCATGAAGCGGTCACGGTCATTGACGCTGCTTTCGGTCCCGCCCGTGGCATTGACCACGTCGTAGAAGCCATCCCGGCGCGCATAGACGCCGTCCAGCCGGAAAGCGACCGACTCCGCGAGCGGTCCGGTGATTGCGCCGGCGGCACGGATATAATCGTAATTCCCGTAGGTGATCTCGCCATAACCGCCGAACTCAAAGTCCGGCCGCCGTGTGATGACGTGAATCAGGCCAGCCGAAGCATTGCGGCCGAAGAGCGTGCCCTGCGGGCCGCGCAGCACCTCGATCCGCTCCACCTCGCCCAACTCATTGAGACCGATGCCGGAGCGAGAACGGTACACGCCGTCGATGAACACTGCGACCGAGCTTTCGAGACCGGGATTGTCGCCGACCGTGCCGATGCCGCGGATACGGGCCGAGCCGTTCGCCTCGCTGCCAGTCGAGGACACCTGCAGCGAAGGAGCGAGCTGGTTGAGCTGACGGATGTCGGTCGCGCCCGAATTCTGAAGCTGTTCGGCGCCGACCGCCTGCACGGCGAGCGGAACATCCTGAAGGATCTGCCGGCGCCCCTGCGCAGTGATGACGATCTCGGCCTGGCCGCTGAAGCTTTCGTCCTGCGCCGTCGCGGCGGCGGCATCATCCTGGTCTTGTGCATAAGCAGGCGCGGCGAGCGCAGCAAAGCCGGCAGACAGCAACCAGACGGTCTTGGACATGAACCCCTCCTAAAATGTTATGTATTTTCGGGAAGGCTAACCCGGAAGCCACGTCGCCGCCAGCGGAAAAACCGCGCAATTCCTTAGGTCTGACAGTCGTTATTGCAAATCCGCAACAGATTGGTTGCGAGTTGAAACGGTCTTGCTGCGCCTTCCGCTACGGAAAGCTGCTGTCCTCTGCTTCATCTATTGGGCATAGAAAACGGGACGCGCGACCGCATCTCCGGGCGCACGCGCATTTTCGGGACACAAGGGCCTTATTTAGGGGCCAAAACCATCAGCATCTGACGGCCTTCCATGCGCGGATGCTGTTCGACCTTGGCGATTTCAGCGACGTCCGCCTGAACCCGCTGCAACAATTGCATGCCCAGTTCGCCATGCGCCAGCTCGCGACCACGAAAGCGGAGCGTCACCTTGACCTTGTCGCCCTCGCCGATGAACTCGTGGATCTTCTTCATCTTCGTCCCATAATCATGGTCGTCGATGTTCGGACGCATCTTGATCTCCTTGATCTCCTGCGTCTTCTGGGTCTTGCGAGCGAGATTCGCCTTCTTTTGCGCCTCGTACTTGAACTTGCCGATGTCGAGGAACTTGCAGACCGGCGGGTCGGCATTGGGCGACACTTCGACGAGGTCGAGACCGACCTCGGCTGCCTGCTCAATGGCTTCCCGCGTGTAGAGAACGCCGATATTCTCGCCATTCTCATCGATCACCCGCACCTTGGGCGCGGAGATGAACTCGTTGAAGCGCGGGCCGCTGAGCGAGGGGGCGATAGGACGCCGCATCTGGGGGGAACGTATGTTGGCTTCTCCTGATACAAAAGGGCGGCTCTATCTAGTGAATAAGCCGCTCGAATAAAAGATGCCGCCGCCGGAGGGCGCCATATTCGTCAAAGCTGTGGCGATTCAGTCCCGCAGGTCGGGCGGCAGGGCCTCCGTCCTCAGCCGCGTGACCAACGCATCGAGGCTGATCACCTCCTGCTTCGCGTCGGCGCCCAGCGGCCGGATCGCCACGGCCCTCTCCTCCGCCTCGCGCTTCCCGACGACGAGCAGATAGGGGACCTTGGCAAGGCTGTGCTCGCGCACCTTGTAATTAATCTTCTCGTTGCGCAGGTCCGATTCGATTCGGATGCCGGCCGCGCGCAGGGCCTGCTCGACCTCGCGGGCATAGCCGTCCGCATCCGAAACGATCGTCGCAACCACAGCCTGCACCGGCGCAAGCCAGAGCGGGAAGCGGCCGGCATAATGCTCGATCAATATGCCGATGAACCGCT
>CAYTMM010000045.1:8444-24687 GCA_964438875.1 uncultured Sphingosinicella sp.
CGGCGCCGCTCGCCATCCTCGGCGACATAGGCGGCGTCGAGCCGGTCGGGCAGCACCCGGTCCGACTGGATCGTGCCGACCTGCCAGGTCCGCCCGATCGCATCGGTCAGATGCCATTCCAGCTTCGGCGCATAGAAGGCGCCCTCGCCCGGCAGCTCCGCCCAGCCATATTCGGGCGTGTTCAGCCCGGCGGCGGCAACGGCGTCGCGCAGTTCGTCTTCGGAGAGGTCCCACATCTCTTCGCTGCCGAACCTTTTTTCAGGGCGCAGCGCGAGCTTGATCGAATAGCTGAAGCCGAAATCCTTGTAGACCCGATCGGCCAGTGCACAGAAGGCGCGGACCTCGTCGACGATCTGGTCCTCGCGGCAGAAGATATGGGCGTCGTCCTGGGTGAACTGGCGCACGCGCATCAGCCCGTGCAGCGCGCCGTGCGGCTCGTTGCGATGACAACAGCCATTTTCGTACAAGCGCAGCGGCAACTCGCGATAGGATTTGATCCCCTGTCGGAAGATCAGGACGTGGGCCGGACAGTTCATCGGCTTGAGCGCCATCCAGGCCGCGTCTTCCGAGACGATCGGACCTTCATCCTCCGTGTTCGGCACCTCGTCCGGGATGACGAACATGTTCTCACGATACTTGCCCCAGTGGCCGGATTGCTCCCACTGGCGTGCATCCATCACCTGCGGCGTCTTCACCTCACGATAGCCCGCGGCGTCGATCGCGCGGCGCATATAGGCCTCCAGCTCGCGCCAGACGATATAACCTTTGGGGTGCCAGAAGACGGAGCCGTGCGCCTCCTGCCGGAGATGGAACAGATCCATATCCTGTCCCAGCCGACGATGATCGCGCTTGGCCGCTTCCTCCAGCTTGTGGAGATGCGCGTCGAGCTGCTTCTTATTGAGCCAGCCCGTGCCGTAGATGCGCGTCAGCTGCGCGTTGCTCTGGTCGCCGCGCCAATAAGCGCCAGCGACACGCATCAACTTGAATGCCTGCGGATCGAGCTTGCCGGTTGAGGCAAGGTGCGGCCCGCGGCACATGTCGAGCCAGTCGTCGCCCGACCAGTAGACGGTCAGCTCCTCACCCTCGGGCAGCTCCTTTGCCCATTCCGCCTTGAACCGCTCGCCCTCGGATTCCCATTTGTCGATCAACCGCTGGCGGGTCCACGCCTCGCGGCGCAGCGGCTTGTCGGCGCGAATGATCTCGCGCATCCGCTCTTCGATCGCCGGCAGGTCGTCCATCGAAAAGGGCTCGCGCGAGGCCGGAGCCATCACGTCATAATAGAAGCCGTCTTCGGTCGCGGGTCCGAAGGTGATCTGCGTGCCGGGAAACAGACTTTGCACCGCTTCGGCCAGCACATGCGCAAAATCGTGCCGCGCCAGCTCCAGCGCGTCCGCCTCATCGCGCGCCGTGACCAGCGCCAGCTCGCTGTCGCCGTCGAACGGGCGGCCGATGTCGCGCAGTTCGCCATTGACCCGCGCCGCGAGCGCCGCCTTCGCCAATCCCGGCCCGATCGCAACGGCGATATCCGCCGGCGTGGCGCCCGGTTTGACTTCGCGGACGGATCCGTCGGGGAGGCTGATCTTCAGCAATTGCGTCATCGTCTGTCCTGTTCGCGTATCGCGCGCCGGATTACGGGCGCGTCGGGCGGGAAACAAGGGGAAGGTGGGAAGGCCCGCCCGGCCCTGCCCACCTGCCGGGCAGCGGCCGGAAACGCCCCGCGTCAGCCGACGCGCACGCTCCGCCGCCCCCGGCCGGGGCGGGTGGTGATCGTAGTCGGGACACTGCGCGTCATCAGGACAACGATATAGGAACGATACCCCGAAGAGTCACGCGGCACCGGACACGTCAACACATTGTGTAAAGGGTCATGGACATTATTCACTTAAGATACCACTCGCTTCACATAAAGAGAGGGCGGACCGAAGCCCGCCCTAGGTGGTTGATTGGTGGCCCCGAAGGGCGGCGAATCCTAGACCGCTAGATTAGCGGCGACGGATGTGGGGCCGAACCCAAACGACGCGGGGCAGGCCCCGGCGCGTGGCGCGGCGATAGCTGCGTACGTAGGTCAACGCAGTTCTCCAAGGTTGCCCCCAGAGACAAAATGTGCGATTCGGGAAGGCGACCAAGCGATCCGTTTCGAGGGGCACATTGTCTCTGGGGGTGGATTTCGGGATGGGCCACCCCTCGGGTGGCCCTTCTCATATCGGCATCTCTCGGCGTGCCTCCTCCGTGACATCATCTCAAGGGCGAACCCTCCTTCCTGGCGGTCCCATTGCGGGACGCGCCTGTGATCCTAGTGCCAGCGCGCAATCCGGAGGTCAAGGGTATTGTTTCTGAAACGGAGAGAGAGTAATGGTGGACTCTCTGAATGCTCTTACGGAGACTTTGGCCATGAACGCGCCCGCCTCTTCCGCCCCTGCGGTTCGCAGCCCATCATATCCCAATGCGCCGCTTGGAGACGCAATTTCGCAGGTGGCAAAAATTGAAAAGCTATATCGCCAGTCTCCGGTTGATCGTGAGGTCGCGGCGAAGCTGATAGGCTATTCAAGCCTGAGCGGCCCGGCATCGAAAGCGCTAGCGGCTTTAGCTAGCTACGGGCTGGTAGAACGCGCCGGAAAAGGCGAAATGCGCGTCACCTCCCGAGCGCGCGCCATCTTACATCCCGATAACCTGCAAGAACGTCGGCAAGGTCTCATCTCCGCCGCGTTCGAACCCAACCTTTTTCAAGAGCTTCGCTCACGGTGGCCCGACATGATTCCACCCGAAGATGGGATTATTACCTATCTACATCGCCAGGGGTTCAATCAATCAGCCATCCGGCCAGCCATGAAGGCATACCGCGACACATTACTCTTCCTTGAGCAAGAAGGAGCGAGCGATAGTCATGGAATTGAGCAATCAGCGGGCGCAAATTCAGATGCGAAAGAGGGCGGCAAATCCGCTGCCCTTGGACAGGCCCGCGTAGGCGACATGGTTGAGATTGAAGTCGCTGGCACATTGGTAACTCCAGAGCCGGTGCGAGTCCGCGCCGTGTCGGAAGATCAAGCGTGGGTCTTTGTCGAAGGAACTGAGAGAGGGACCGAAATGGAGAATGTTACGGTGGTTGAGCGCCCGGACGCCGCTGATGTCAGGACGCCCCCCACGCTGCCCCTCGATGTTCAAAAGAACCCGGCGGTGCCGGCATTGGCGGCTGGCTATCGCGCGGAGACATTTGATGCGGACGAGGGTGAGATTCGAATCACATGGCCCGCCAATCTATCCTTGCAGAGCGTGGAGGATATGAAGGATTGGCTTGAGCTACTGAAGCGCAGGATCGCCCGGCGCGCCGGGGAATCGGATGCCGATGGAAAAGAATAACAACGAGCTGCCGGAAAGCGAAGTCGAACAGCGACGCGATGAGGTAGTGCGCCGGATGCTCAATACTCCACCGAAGCCGCTTCCAAAGCCGAAGCCGGGCCGAAGACCGGGGCGTCCCGTAGCCTCCTAGCGTCGCTTCGGCCTTGGTTTCCACCGCGCCTTCCTCCCCCGGCTGGCGGGCTTGCTACGCCCTTGCGAGATCAGGTCTAGCATACATGAGGCGGCGACCGACGGTGCCAGCAACCGCCTTGCGAGCGCGATCGGCGTCATTGCAGCCCGTCGCCTCGCGGTTGGTGTAGCGGAAATCAAACTCGGCGAGATAGCGGTGAAGGTGCTGCTTGCCGCAGTGCTGGTAGATGCCACGCATCCCGCGCTTGAAGATGGCGAAGAAGCCTTCGATCTGGTTGGTGGTGATGCTGCGGTCATCGCGAGAGACATATTCGCCGCGAGCGTGGGCAACAGTACCATGGGCGGCAAACGCTTTGCCGGGGGTGCGGTAGTGGCGGGCCTCATCGGTCAACAGGCGGGCTTCCTTCGCGATGTTGGCTTCCAGAACCGGCATGATGTTCGCGGCGCTGATCGTCCCGTCGAAGACCATGGAAATCGAACGGCCCGTTGCGCGGTCAACCAGCGTGACAATCTGGTTTAGGTTGCGGAAGGCGGTGCGGCTCGATGGGGCATCTGGATTGCGGCCAAAGTAGGTTTCGTCGGCAAACACATCGCCGCCGCCCGAACCCATCGGCGTGGTATCATCGGAGCGCATAGCCTCGCGGATGCGGTGCGCCATGAACCAAGCGGTGCGATAGGAGCCGAAGCCGAGCATCCGGTGAAGTTGCGTGGCGCTGATACCCTTCTTGCTGGCGCACATAAGGTGAGTCGCCAAAAGCCATTTGTGCAGCGGGATATGCGAACGCTCGTAAATCGTGCCCATCGTGGCGGTAAACGGTTTGCGGCAGTCCTTGCACTTATAGAGGCCGGGGCGCGTGGTTTTGCCCTTGAGCAGCGTCGAATTGTCTACGGTTCCACAGTGCGGGCAAACACGGCCTTCCGGCCAACGGATGCCTTCGAAATGGGCGCGGGCCGCATCTTCGTCGTGGAAAATCTTGTCGGTTAGCTGCGTCATGCCCTCTGACTAGATGAGGGAGTGTGGTATGTCAAGTGAATAATGTCCAGGGTCATTGACATGTGTTGTTCAATATTGTAAATTAAGCTTGTCATTTAGAAAAGGGAGATTGACCATGTCCATCACTTACCAAGCCCTGCTCTGTGCGCTCGCCATCCTGCTCGTGGCACTGGGCGGCGCGATCGGTATCATTCCACAGAGCACGGCGACCTCGCTCGTGACGGTCCTGCCGCTCGCGATGGTCGCGATCATCGCCGGGCGCCGGCGCTGCGCTAAGGACTGAGCCATGGCAACCAATCCGGCGCAGCGTCGCTATCTCCGCCGCACCATCCCGATCACCATCGCCTATCTTGCCGGCGTCTTCCTGGCAGTCGGGCTGGTCGAGGACCGTACATCGGTCAGCGTCGGCGTCGTCGCGCTGGCACTGCTGCCGGGCGCCGCCGCTTTGGGCTGGATCTGGGCTCTGGCCCGCCTGCTGATGGAGCTGGACGACGAATACCTGCGCATGCTGGAGGTACGGAAATTCCTGGTCGCGACGGCGGTCGTGCTTGCCATGTCGAGCATCTGGGGCCTGCTTGAAATGTTCACCAGCGTGCCACGCGTGCCGATCTTCTACATCTTTCCGCTCTGGTGCTTCGGTCTCATCTTCGGACAGCTCTTCAACCGCGTGACCGCGGACGACGGGGGCAACACATGAAGAACCGCCTGCGCGTGCTGCGCGCCGAGTGCGAATGGAGCCAAGGCGATCTCGCCGAGCGGCTCGGTGTCTCGCGCCAAAGCGTCAACGCGATCGAGACGGGGAAATACGATCCGTCACTGCCGCTCGCGTTCCGCATCGCCGACCTGTTCGGACTCAAGATCGAGGAGGTGTTCGAGGATCCCGGCCGGAAGGGCGATTGAGGCAGCGACCAGACGTTCCCGCTGCGCCGAAACAGGGCTAAGGCGCAGGTATGAGGATCAATTTCAGCGACGATTCCGCCAGCGCCACCAAGCACCTCGCTCATCATCATCGCGTGGGGCGCGGACCGACGATTGTCTTTCTGCCCGGCTACATGTCGGACATGGAAGGGACCAAAGCGCTGGCGCTCGATGCCTGGGCCAAGGCTGAGGGGCGGGCGATGCTGCGCTTCGACTATACGGGTTGCGGCACCAGCCCGGGCGCGTTCGAGGAACAAACGCTAGCCCAGTGGCGCGACGACGTGCTGACAATGATCGATGATGTGGTGCGCGGCCCGGTCGTGCTGGTCGGATCATCGATGGGCGGCTGGCTGATGCTGCTTGTCGCGCTCGCCCGGCCGGAACAGGTGATAGGCCTGGTCGGGATCGCAGCAGCGCCGGACTTCACCGGCTGGGGCTTCAGCGAGGAGCAAAAGCTTACCATCCTGCGCGACGGCCGGCTACTCGAGGAGACGTCCTATAGCGATCAGCCCTATGTCACCAGCCGCGCGTTTTGGGAAAGCGGCGAATCGCTGCGGATAATGCACGCGCCGCTGATGATCGATTGCCCGATCCGGCTACTGCATGGGCAGGAGGACCCGGACGTGCCCTGGACCTGGGCGCCCGAGATCGCCCGCCTCGCGCGTTCAGCGGACGTGCAGGTGACCTTGATCAAGGACGGGGATCACCGCCTGTCGCGGCCCGGCGACATCGCCCTGCTGATCGCGACGGTGAAGACGCTGATGGAGCAATTGTGAGTCTTTTCCTCCTCGCGCTCGCGCTGCAGGGCGCAGTTCAGGCGCCTGACGATGCGGCGGAGACCGCAGCGCTCGAGCGCTACGCCGCCTGCGCCGATCTGGTGCAAGCTAATCCGGAACAGGCGATCGAGACCGCGGGCACGTGGCGGGTCGATGGCGGCGGGCTATATGCCCGGCAGTGTCTGGGCCTCGCTTACGTCGCCCTCGAACGCTGGGCGGCAGCAGCCACCGTCTACGAACAGGCGGCGCGCGAGGCCGAAGTACGCAACGATCCCCGGATCGCCGATTTCCATGTCCAGTCTGGCAATGCCTGGCTCGCGGCGGGCGAACCGACCCGTGCCGTGCAGGCGCTTGATGCTGCCTTGGCCGCACCGCGTCTGTCCGACGAGCTGCGCGGCGAAGTCCATCTCGACCGCGCTCGCGCACTGGTCGCCCTCGACAATGCCGATGGCGCACGTGCGGATTTGGACGAGGGTCTGCGTCTCGTCTCGTCCGATCCGTTCGCCTGGTATCTTTCGGCCGCGCTCGCCCGTCGGCAGGGCGATGTCGCCCGCGCCCGCACCGACATCGCCCGCGCGATGGAGATGGCCGCCGACAATCCGGATATTGCCCTGCTTGCGGGCACGATCGCGGGCGAGGCCGGCGATATGACCGAAGCCGAACGACTCTACCGCCGCGTCGCCGAGGGCGCGCCCGACACCGATGCCGGACGCACTGCGCAGGAGAGCTTGGCGACGCTGCGCGAGATCGAGGTCGATGCCCCACGACCCACGTCTGCGCCGGACGCTCAGCCCAGATAGAACTCGATCGTCGTGACCACCCGCACCTTCTGATTGGGCGAATCCCGGCCACCGGAACCTTCCTCGGACACGTCTCCGTCGCGCGGCCCGATCGAGAAATAGCCCTGCGTGGCCGAACGTATGCCGCCGACGCTGGTGCCCGAATCCTGAGCGAACTGCTCCGCGCCCTCGCGCGCATTGCGGGTCGCCTGGGCGATCATCTCCGGCTTGATGTCGTTGAGCCGGGTGAAGATATATTGCATGCCCGAGCCTTCCTGCAGGCCGACACCGGCGCGGATCAGCTCGAACTGACGGGCATAAGCGCGCTGGGCACGCGAGACATCCTCGGACCGGAACTGGAGACGGCGGCTGACCGTCACGATGTTCGCTCCCCGCTCGCTGCTGTAATAGGAACTGACCGACCCGCCGCCGTCACTGATTGCCTCGTCCGGAAAGCCGGCGGTGCGGAAGAAATCGCGGATCCGGCGGGTATCCTCCTCAATCTTGCCTTGCACGGCGGCCAGCTCGGTGCCGTTGGCGGACAGGTTGATCGTCCAGGTGGCCAGATTGGCGGTCACGTCGCGCTCGGCCAGCCCGCGCATCGTCACTGCCCGGTCGGCCATGCGCGCCCGCTTGAGCCCATCGCCGAGCAGATAGCCGCCCGCGACAATGCTGGCGGCGAGAATCAGCACGGCGATCAGGATGGTGGCGCGCTGATGCTTGTCGTGGACCCCTTCGGACATGTTATCCTCCCCGTGCGGCACGGAGTCGCGCCGACATGACATGTTTCCCATGTTCCCGATGAACCGTGCATTTATGTCGATAAAACGTTGAGGGCTGCGATGAAATATCTCCATACGATGATCCGGGTCTCCGACCCGGAAGCGACCGTGCGTTTCTTCTCCGTTCTCGGGCTCAAGGAAATTCACAGGATCGAAAACGAGGGCGGCCGCTTCACCCTGATCTTCATGGCACCGCCGGGCGATGAAACGGCACAGGTAGAGCTTACCTACAATTGGCCGCCTGAGGATGGCGGCGAGCCGGAAACCTATGGAGAGGGCCGAAATTTCGGCCACATCACTTATCGCGTGGAGAATATCTACGACAGCTGCCAACGCTTGATGGACGCCGGCTATACAATCAACCGTCCGCCGCGCGACGGACACATGGCCTTTGTCCGAACGCCCGACAACATCTCGATCGAACTCTTGCAGGATGGCCATCTGGACGCTGCCGAACCCTGGGCCTCGATGCCGAATACGGGGCGTTGGTGATGCTGGAAGTCGTCCGCATCCCGGTCCTGTCCGACAATTATATCTGGCTGGTGCACGAACCGGACAGCGGCGCGACGGCGGTGATCGACCCGGCGGTGGCCGAGCCCGTGCTGGCCGTAGCGGCACGGCGCGGCTGGGCGATCACCCAGATCTGGAACACGCACTGGCACCCCGATCACACCGGCGGCAATGCGGAGATCAAGACGGCGACGGGCTGCACGATCACCGGCCCGGCCGCCGAGGCTGAACGGATTCCGACACTGGATCGGTTGGTCGAAGAAGGCGACACGGTCGCGCTCGGCGGGGTCGAGGCGGATGTGCTGGCGGTGCCGGCTCACACCGCCGGTCACATTGCCTATCACGTCCCGGGCGAAGGCATGATCTTCGTCGGAGACACATTGTTCGCGATGGGCTGCGGCCGGCTGTTCGAAGGCACGCCGAACCAGATGCACGCCAATCTACAGCGCCTCGCCGTGCTGCCGCCCGACACTTTGGTCTATTGCGCCCACGAATATACGCTGTCCAACGGCCGTTTCGCGCTCACCGTGGAGCCGGACAATGACGCGCTGCGCCAACGCATGACGAAGGTCGAGGCGGCGCGCGCGGCTGGTGAACCCACCGTGCCGACCACGATCGCCGACGAACGGGCGACCAATCCGTTCATGCGCGCCGGATCGATCGAGGAACTCGCCGCGCGGCGCGCGGCCAAGGATTCCTTCTAACGCTTGTAAAGCGCGTCGAGGCGCTCGCCGTAGACGCCCTTGATGACGTGACGGCGGATCTTGATCGACGGCGTGAGCTGCTCGTTCTCCACCGTGAAGGGCGCATCCGCGATGATGAAGCGGCGGATCTTCTCGATGACCGACAGCTCCTTGTTGACCCGGTCGACCGCTTCGGAGACGACGCGGATATAATCGGGGTCCTTGGAAAGCACGGCGAAATGGCAGGTGCGCCGATTGGCCGCACACCATTCGGCCGACCATTCCGGATCGGGCACGATGAGGCCGACCAGATAGGGGCGCTTGTCACCGGCCACCATTGCCTGAAGGATCTCCGGCTGGAGGGTGAGCATCCCCTCCACTTTCTGTGGCGAGACATTATCGCCCTTGTCGTTGACGATCAGGTCCTTCTTGCGATCGGTGATGACGATCCGCCCGGCATCGTCGATATGACCGACATCGCCGGTGTGGAGCCAGATACCGGCCTCAGACTCGCCCTCAGGTGTCTTCAGCACCCGGTCCGTTTCGGCCTGGTTGCGCCAGTAACCGTGCATGACAAGTTCACCACGCACCAGTATCTCGCCATCCTGCGCGATCTTGACCTCGACGCCATCGAGCGGCGGCCCGACCGTGTCCATCTTGAGACCCGCCTTCGGCCGGTTGCAGGAAATGACCGGCGCCGCCTCGGTCTGACCATAGCCCTGCAACAAGGTGAGACCGAGCGAGTGGAAGAAGATGCCAACCTCCGGATTGAGCGGCGCGCCGCCGGAGACCATCGCCTTGATCCGTCCGCCAAACTTCTTCGCAATCTTGGGTCGCAAGGTACGGCCGAGGAACAGGTTCATAGGCTGGTCCCAGACCGGGACCGATCCTGCGTAGCCCTTCGCGCCGATCGAAAGCGCACGGCCCATCAAATAGTTGGTGAGCTTCCCCTGCTTCTCGACCTGCTTGAGGATGCGCTGACGCAGCACTTCGAACAGGCGCGGCACGACGACCATGATCGTCGGACGCACCTCTTCGATATTGGAGGCAAGCTTCTCCAGCCCTTCGGAATAGTAGATTTGCGCGCCGAGCCCGATCGGAAACATCTGCCCGCCCGAATGCTCGTAGGCGTGGGAGGCAGGGAGAAAGGACAGGAAAATCTCGTCGTCCCACCCGAAATCCTCGGTGATCAGCGCCGCGCAGCCTTCAACATTGGTCAGGATCGCGCCGTGATGTTGCATCACGCCACGCGGCGCGCCGCCAGTGCCGGACGTATAAATGATGCAGGCAAGATCGGAGCGGGCGAAGGTCGCGCCAGCCACGCACGCCTCTGGATCGGTCATCTCCGCCGCGATCAGCGCATTCCAGTCATGAAGCTGGACATTGCCCGTCTGGCCGAGACCGGAAAGAGGCCCGTCGATCATCGCAACATGCTCGCAGCCGGAGCTGCGAACCGCGGCGGGCAACAGCGTCTTGGCGAGCTTCGTCGTCGAGACGATCACGACGCGCGCACCACTGTCGTCGATGATATGCTGATGATCGCGCTCGGTGTTGGTCGTGTAGGTCGGCACCGTGACGCAGCCCGCAGCCATGATCGCGAGATCGGAAATCAGCCATTCCGGCCGATTCTCTGACACCAGCATGACCCGGTCGCCAGGGTTGAGGCCCAGTCGAATCAGGGCGGAGGCGAGGCTGGCGACCTGCATGGCCGCCTCCTTCCAGCTCGTCGAACGCCAGGTGCCATCGCGCTTCGCCCAGAGGAAGGGCGCGTCGCCCTTGTCGCGCGCCCGGGCGAAGAACATCGCCACCAGATTCGGAAAATGTTCCAGCCGCCGCATCGTGCCTCCCACCTCCGCACGGTTCTCCCGCGTCGAATCCCGGAAGTCTAGAGGCAGTTCACGCGGCGGGGAAGCGGTTGCGAACGCGGTTTCAGTTTTGCTGAAAACGCCCCTACTGCGCCGTCCAGTTGCCCTCGCTGCGCGGATCGGCGCCGCCTACCCAGCGCCCGCCGACACGCTCCAGCGCATTGGCCTTGTAGCCCGGCGGGACCGCGACGACCTCGTGCCCCATCGCCCGGAGCGCCGGCATCATCGCCTCGAGCGAGGTTTCGCGCTCGACCATGATCCGGTCGCCAATGCCCAGAATCTGCGGCAGCGCGATCGCCTCTTGCGCGGACAAGTTCCAGTCGATCACGCCAACGATCGCCTTGGCGACCTGGGCGATGATCGTGGTGCCGCCCGCCGCGCCGACGGCAAGTCGGACTTCGCCGTCCGGGCCGTAGACGATGGTCGGCGACATCGAACTGCGCGGCCGCTTCCCGCCTTCGACCCGGTTCGCGACCGGCGCGCCATGCTCCTCCGGCTGGAAATTGAAGTCGGTCAGCTCATTGTTGAGATACATGCCGTGGACGGTGAGGCCCGATCCGAACGGTCCTTCGATCGTCGAGGTGTAGGAGGCTACATTGCCCGCCGCATCGACCGCGACGAAATGGGAGGTGCCCGCTTCCGGCACCGGCCGCGCCTCACGCGCCGACACCGCGCCCGGCGGCGTGCCGGCCTCGACGCGAACAATCGCACGATCGGGCGAGATCAGTTGCGAGCGGCCAGCAAGATAGGCCTCGTCCATCAGCCCCGCGACCGGCACCGCCACGAAATCGCCGTCGCCGAGATAGGCGCCGCGATCGGCATAAGCGAGCCGCATGGATTCACCGATCAGATGCCAAGCGCGCGGATCGTCGGGGCCCATAGCGGCGAGGTCGAAGCGCTCGAGCTGCTTCAGGATCGCGAAAACCGTCGTGCCTCCCGAGGAGGGCGGCCCCATGCCGCAGATGCGGTGGCCGCGATAGGAGCCGCAGAGCGGTTCGCGTTCGCGGGCCTGATAGGTCGCAAGATCGTCGCGGGTCATCATAGACGGGTTGCGCGGCGCATCGCGCACGGTCTGGACCAACGCGTCGGCTCGCGGCCCGTGATAGAAGGTCTCCGGCCCCCGCGCCGCGAGCTGCATCAGGAAATCGGCAAGCTCAGGATTACGCACGATCGTACCGACCGGCTTCGGGCTGCCGTCCGCCTGATAGAAGGTATCGCGGCCCCATGACGTCAGCGCGGCCAGCTGTTGCTGCCCGGTGAGCGCGCGATGGAAACGCGGAGTGATGGCGAACCCGTCGCGCGCCAGCCGGATCGCGGGTTCGAACAAACTTGCCCAGGGAAGACGCCCATGCGCTTCGTGCGCCTGCTCCATCAGCCGGACATTACCAGGCACGCCGACGCTCATCCCTCCCGGCACGGCATCGCCGCGTGACCGAGGCTGCCCGTTGGCATCGAGGAAATAGAACGGCGTCGCCGCCGCGGGCGCCGTCTCGCGACCGTCATAGGTAGTGAGTGCGCCGGCCGCCTGGCTGTGATGCACGAGAAAACCGCCGCCGCCTATTCCCGAGCTTTGCGGCTCCACCACGGTCAGCGCCAGCATCGTAGCGAACGCCGCATCGGCCGCGCTGCCGCCGGCACGCAGGATTTCCATGCCCGCCTCGGTCGCACGCGGATCGGCGGAAGACACGGCACCAATCGGTTCTCGAGAGGAAGAAGCATGCTGGGCCGGCGTGGTGCACGCAGCGACAAGCAGGGCGAAAGGGAGGAAGAGGCGCGCGAACATCAGCGGGACTTTTCAGTCCCGATCGCGTCCGTCAAGCGCTCGAATCCCTCTCGCTTCATCAAACGCTTCACTTCGCCCGCAATGTCCGCCGCCAAACCCGGGCCGCGATAGACAAGCGCACTGTAGAGCTGGACTAGACTCGCGCCGGCCCGGATGCGGTCGAAAGCGTCGACGCCATTCTCGACCCCCCCGGCGGCGATCAGCGGCAGCGCGCCGCCAGTCGCCCGCCTGAAGTCGCGCAGTCGCTCCAGCGCCAGTGCCTTCAGTGGCGCGCCAGACAAGCCGCCGGCCTCGTCCCGATGACCGGACTGCAGCATTGGTCGGCTAATCGTCGTGTTGGCGACGATCAGCGCGTCGATGCCGCGCTCGATCGAAATCCGCGCAATCGCATCCACGTCACTGCGATCCAGATCCGGCGCGACCTTTAGAAAGACGGGCGGACCGGCGCCCCGCGCCTCGACTACGGCGGCGAGCAATTCGGCCAGCGCGCCTTCGTCCTGAAGCGCGCGCAGGCCCGGCGTGTTGGGCGAGGAGATGTTGACGGTCAGATAATCGGCCAGCCCCAGCATCGCCCGCACGCCGGCCGCATAATCGGCGATCCGGTCGACACTATCCTTGTTGGCACCGATATTGACGCCAACAATGCCGCGCCGCCGGTTGCGTTTCTCCAAACGTGCTGCTGCCGCTGCCTGCCCCTCATTGTTGAAGCCCATACGGTTGATCACCGCCCGGTCCTCGGCGAGGCGGAACAGACGCGGCTTCGGATTCCCCTCCTGCGGGCGGGGCGTCAGCGTGCCAACCTCGACGAAGCCGAAGCCGAAGCCCAGCATCTGGTGGAACACTTCGGCATCCTTATCGAAACCGGCGGCGAGTCCGATCGGGTTGGGAAAATCGAGGCCCGCCACCCGAACAGACACGACCGGATCAGCCTTGTCGGGCAAACCGGCGGGCACAAGCTTCAGCGCGCGGATCGTCAGCCGGTGCGCGCGCTCCGCATCGAGCGCAAAGGCAAGCGGCCGAACGAGAGGATAGAGCGCCATCGTTCGGCGCTATGGCATCGCGGCGAGGGCTGGTCAAAAGGCAACCCCTTCTTCTATCCAGAACGCATCCGTCGCAAACAATGAGGTCCGACCGCATGATCCGAGCTGCTTATCCCGCCTTGGCTGCCGCTTTGCTCGCCTCCGCCGCCTTTCCGCCGCTCGCCGCCCCGGCCACGGCGCAATCCGCCACGACGACAGATGCGCAGAACAATGCAGATCTCGCGCGCTTCTTCGAAGATTATGACCGGGCGCAGCTCGCTTTGTCGCCTGCCGGCAAAGCCTATCGCGGCATCATCGACGAGGATTACGGCCGGTGGAACGACGCGAGCGACGCGGCCGCACAGCGCAACTTCGAACTGCAGCAGAGAACGGCCGCGGCAATGCGCGAACGGTTCGATCGCGACAGCCTTTCGAACGCTGATCGACTGTCTTACGATTTCTTCGAAAGCCAGGCGCGACGTTCCGCCGCGGCCTTCCCGTTCCGGCGGCACGATTATGTGTTCCAGCAGATGAGCGGACCCCAGGGTCAGATCCCCGCCTTCATGATCAATATTCACCGCGTCACGAACCTCACCACCGCGGAAGCCTATGTCAGCCGGCTGCGCGGCATCGAGGCGGTGCTGGACCAGAATATCGCGGAAGCCCGGATCCGGGCCGAGGCTGGCGTGATCCCGCCAGCCTGGGTCCTGCCGCTTGTCATAATCCAGGCGCGCAACGTGGTCAGCGGCGCGCCTTTCGGCGAAGGTCCTGATTCGGCTTTATGGGCGGATCTGCAGACGAAGATCAACGCAGCGCCGATTTCGGATGCGGATAAGCAGCGGCTGATCGCTGCGGGTCGCGCCGCCCTGACCGATCATGTCGGACCGGCCTATCAGCGGCTCATCGCGCTGCTGGAGGAGCAGCAGTCGCAAGCGGCCGTGGGCGACGGCGTGTGGCGCCTACCCGACGGCGCGAATTATTATGCGGAGCGGTTGCGCTTCCACACCACCACCGATCTGACGCCCGACCAGGTTCACGCGCTCGGACTGCGCGAAGTGGCGCGGATTCACGAACAGATGCGCGCGATCATGGCGCAGGTCGGCTTCGAGGGAACGCTCCAGCAATTCTTCGAACATGTCCGCACCGGCGACCGCTTCTTTCACACCACCCGCGAAGCCTATCTCGCGGAGGTCAATGAGGTGTTCGGTCGCATCCGGCCGCTCTTGCCGCGCTATTTCAACACACTGCCCCAATCGCCGATGGAGGTCCGCGCAGTCGAGGCCTTCCGTGAGCGCACCGCCGGCAAGGCCTTCTACCAGAGCCCGGCGCCCGATGGATCGCGCCCAGGTGTTTATTACGTCAACCTGTCCAACCTCCGCGACATGTCCCGCAACGAGCTCGCTGCGCTGGCCGCACATGAAGGCGTACCCGGCCACCATCTGCAGCGCGCCATCCAGACCGAACTCGGCGATGTGCCACCGTTTCGCCGATTCGGCGGCGTCACCGTCTATTCGGAAGGCTGGGGCCTCTACACGGAGGAGCTGGCTGGCGAGATGGGGATTTACGAAGACCCCTATTCCGATTTCGGCCGGCTTGGCATGGAGCTTTGGCGCGCCGCGCGACTGGTCGTCGACAGCGGCATCCACCACTTGCGCTGGAGCCGCGCCGAGGCCGTGGCCTATCTGCAGGAGAACACGCCGAACCCACAGGGCGATATCGAGCGGGCGATCGACCGCTACACCGTGTATCCGGGCCAGGCGACCGCCTACATGATCGGCAAGCTCAAGATCATGGAGTTGCGGGAGCGGGCACGCGCCGCATTGGGCGATCGGTTCGATATTCGCGGTTTCCACGACGCGGTTCTGTTGTCCGGCCCGGTGCCGCTCGACATGCTGGAGCACAATGTGGACGCGTGGATCGCCGGCCAGACGGCACCATAAGGTTCAGCCGACGTCATAGTGCGCAGCGCGGATGGTCTCTTCAAACGCGGCTTGATTTCCGACACATGGGGCGCCACATGCCCAATCGGAACGAATCAGTCTGATTTGCGAATGGTTCGCAACAAGCTGCGGGATTTATGCGACTTTCCAGCCTTGCCGATTATGCCGTCGTGATGATGTCGGCCGCCGCGCGCCACTGTGGGGCGGCGAAGGTCAATGCGACGACTTTGAGCGCAGAGACGGGGATCCCGCTGCCCACGGCGCAGAAGCTGGTCAGCCGGCTTTCCACCGCCGGCCTGCTCGAATCGAGCCGGGGCACGGGCGGCGGCGTCCGCCTCGCGCGGCCGCCGGCGGCGATCAGCCTGGCCGACATCGTCGAGGCGGTCGAAGGGCCGATCCAGATGACGAGCTGCGTCGATCATGAGCGCCACGATTGCGCGCTGGAGAGCTGTTGCCAGGTCCGCCCGCACATGCACATCGTCAACGGCGCGGTGCGCGGTGCGCTGGCGGGTGTCAGTCTCTCCAGTCTGTCGGCGCGTTCAGGAGTGCGGGCATGACCGACGTCAGGAATCGCGAGGCGATCGAGGCGGCGGAGCGCGCCGCCAAGTACGAATGGGGCTTCTCCAGCCCCGTCGAGCAGGAATTCGCGCCCAAGGGGCTGAACGAGGATACGGTCCGCTACATCTCGGCCAAGAAGAACGAGCCGGC
>CAYTMM010000046.1:0-23870 GCA_964438875.1 uncultured Sphingosinicella sp.
AGATCAGCGACGACCAGCTCTTCTACGCGATGTCCCGCGGCCTCAGCGCGGAGGACTCAGTGGCCCTCATCGTCAACGGCTTCGCCCGCGAGGTGCTGCAGCAGCTCCCGATGGAGTTCGCGGTGGAGGCGCAGAAACTGCTGGGGATCAGCTTGGAGGGATCCGTTGGCTGAGGATTTTTCCGGGATGACGGTGAATGAGCGCCTCGCTGCTGCAAAGCTGACTGACGCTTATGACAAAGCTGTCGCGAGCGGTGAACTCCGCGCAATCAACGAAGTCTTGGCGAAGGTTGGCCTGCGCCAAGACGACAATGGAATGAACTGGTCAGTGGCAAACGATGCTCAAAATTGAAAACCTCCACGCCGAAGTCGACGGCAAGCCGATCCTCAAGGGGATCAGCCTTGAGCTGAATCCGGGCGAGATCCATGCGATCATGGGGCCGAACGGGTCGGGCAAGTCGACCCTCTCCTACGTCCTCGCCGGGCGGCCGGGTTATGAGGTGACGGAAGGGTCGGTGACGTTCACTCCATCTTCCGGCTTGGCTGAGCTTGTCGAAGCCCCTTCCTTTTCTTCGGATGTAGAAGGCAAGAAGGAAGGCCCTTCGACAAGCTCAGGGAAGTCGGGAGAGGGAGGCTCGATCGATCTCCTCGCCCTCGAACCGCACGAGCGGGCCGCGCTCGGCCTCTTCCTCGGCTTTCAATATCCGGTCGAAATCCCCGGCGTCTCCAATGTCCAATTCCTGCGCACCGCATTGAACGCCCAGCGCCGCGCGCGCGGTGAACCCGAGCTTTCCGCCGGCGATTTCCTGCGCCTCGCCCGCGCCCAAGCCGATGCACTCGGGCTCGATATGGAGATGATGAAGCGCGCGGTGAATGTCGGCTTCTCCGGCGGCGAAAAGAAGCGCAACGAGATGGTGCAGATGGGGATCATCGATCCGACGCTCGCCATCCTCGACGAGACCGATTCCGGCCTCGACATCGATGCGCTGCGCATCGTCGGCGAGGGCATCAACCGGATCATGCGCAAGCCCGACAAGGCGGTGCTGCTGATCACCCACTATCAGCGCCTGCTCGATCTCGTCCGGCCCGATTTCGTCCATGTGCTGGCGGGCGGGCGGATCGTCCGCTCCGGCGGCGCGGAACTCGCGCACGAGCTGGAGCGCGAAGGCTATGGAGCGATCGCCGCCTGATGCCGCTCGATCTTCCCTCGAAGCGCGACGAGCATTGGCGCTGGAGCGCGCTGGACCTGCTGCCCGCGCTGGCCGAGAGCGCGCCGACGGGCGCGGTGCCGGATGCGTTGCCGTGGATCGAGACCGAACGGCCCGGGCCGCGCCTGCTGTTCGTGGACGGCGTGTTCGATGCGGCGCGCAGCACTCCCGGCGACGTGAAAGTCTCGGCCGCGCGCTACAAGCCGGGCAACAATGTGCTCGCCGACCTCGCCTGCGCGGAGGCGAAGGCCGGTTATGTGATCGCGCTGGGCAAGGACGGCGCGACGGACGGCCTCGTCCAGATCGTCCATGTCTCGACCGGCGGGGCGGCGCACCAGTCCAACCGCATCGTGCTGGCGGAAGGCGCACAGGCCTCGATCGTCGAAACCCATGTCGGCGGCGGCTGGAGCAACGCGACGGCGATCTTCGAGCTGGCCAAAGGCGCCCGCTTGATGCGGACGCTGCGCGTGCTGAAGGCGGGCGGCGCGCATACCGATTTCGCCTTCGTAACGGTCGGCGAGGGGGCGAGCTATACGGGGACCGCATTGGTGACGGGTGCGGACAGCGCGCGGATCGAACATGAGCTGATCCTCACCGGCGAAGGGGCCTATGGCGAGGCGGGCGGGGCGCTGCTGGCGCGGGGCGCAGAGCGGCTGGAGGGCGTCACCGTGCTGCGCCATGCCCGGCCCGAAGGCACGAGCCGGCAAGTCTGGCGCTCGGTCGCGGACGATCGCAGCGTCTGCTCGGTGGCCGCCCGCGTCGAGGTCGACCGCGACGCGCAGAAGACGGACGGCGAGCAGAGCCTGAAGGGCCTGCTGCTCGATCGCACCGCCCAGATCAACGCCAAGCCGGAGCTGGAGATTTTCGCCGACGACGTGAAATGCGCCCATGGCGCGACGGTCGGCGAGCTCGACCGGCAGGCGCTGTTCTACCTCGAAAGCCGTGGCGTGACGCCGGATGAAGCCAGAAGCCTGCTGACCCGCGCCTTCGTCGCCGACGCGCTCGACCGGATCGGCGAGGCCGAGGTGCGGAACGCCTGTTATGCGGATGTGGATGCGTGGTTCGGAAGCCCCTCTCCCCTTGCGGGAGAGGGAGGGGCCCGCCGCGACGCGGTGGGAGGGTGAGGGCATGATCGACGCCGACCGCACTTTCCCTCACCCCCCCATTGCTGACGCAATGGGTCCCCCCCTCTCCCGCGAGGGGAGAGGGATACAAGCGCTCGACTGGCTGGCCGATTTCCCGGCGATTCCCGAGGGCTGGGCCTATCTCGACACCGCCGCGACCGCGCAGAAGCCGCAGGCGGTGATCGACGCCATCGCGCGCGGCTATGCCGAGACCTATGCGACCGTCCATCGCGGCGTCTATCAGCGTTCGGCCGACATGACATTGGCGTTCGAAGCCTCGCGCAGGCGCGTCGCGGCCTTCCTGGGCGCCGCCGCGCCGGAGGAGATCGTCTTCGTGCGCGGCGCGACCGAGGGGATCAACCTCGTCGCGCAGAGCTGGGGCGGCGCGAACCTGAAACCGGGCGACCGCGTCCTGCTGTCCACCCTGGAGCATCATTCCAACATCGTGCCGTGGCAGATGACCGGCGCGCAGATCGACGTGGTGCCGCTGACCGAGGATCACCGGATCGATCTCGACGCGATGGCCGCGATGATTCGGCCGGAACACAAGCTGGTCGCGCTCGCCCATGTCTCCAACGTGCTGGGCTCGGTGCTCGACGCGAAGCGGGCGGCGGAGATCGCGCATGGCGTCGGCGCGAAGCTGCTGCTCGACGGCTGCCAGGCCGTGCCGCGCATGGGCGTCGATGTGCAGGCGCTCGATTGCGACTTCTACGTCTTTTCCGGCCACAAGCTCTACGGCCCGACCGGCATCGGCGTGCTCTGGGCGCGCAGCGAGATTCTCGAGGCCATGCCGCCCTGGCAGGGCGGCGGCGCGATGATCGACAAGGTGACGTTCGAGCGGACGACCTACGCCCCGCCGCCGGCGCGGTTCGAGGCGGGGACGCCGCATGTCGTCGGCGTGCTCGGCCTCCATGCGGCGATCGACTATGTCGAGGGGATCGGCCTCGATGCGATCGCGGCGCACGAGGCGGCTTTGGTCGCCGAGACGCGCGCGGCGCTGCGCGGGGTCAATTCGGTCCGCCTGTTCGGGCCGGAGGACGCGGCGGGCATCGTCAGCTTCGCGGTTCAGGGGGTGCATCCCCACGATGTCGGCACCATATTGGACGAGAGCCGGGTGGCGATCCGCGCCGGTCATCATTGCGCGCAGCCGCTGATGACGGCGCTGGGCGTGGACGCGACGGCGCGGGCAAGCTTCGGCGTCTATAACGGCAAGCAGGATATCGCGGCTCTGGTCGCGGGGATCGAACGGGTGACGAGAATCTTCGGATGAACGAGCAGCAGAAGATCGAGATCGAGGAAGTGGACGGCGTGGAAGCGCCGCCCAAGGCGCGCGTGTCCGACGTGGTCGAGACGTTTGAAAGGAAGCGCGACTATCTGGAGGGCTTCCTGTCGCAGCAGCCGGCGGCGCTGTCCGGCACCGAGCCGGGCGGCGATCTCTACGAGGCCGTGATCGCGGCGCTCAAGGACATCTACGATCCGGAAATCCCGGTGAACATCTACGATCTCGGCCTGATCTACGGCGTCGAGATCACCCCCGAACATCACGCCAAGGTGACGATGACGCTGACCACGCCGCATTGCCCGGTCGCCGAATCGATGCCGGGCGAGATCGAGCTGCGCGTCGGCGCGGTGCCGGGGATCGGCGATGCCGAAGTGGAGCTGGTCTGGGATCCGCCCTGGGACCCGCAGAAGATGAGCGACGAGGCGAAGCTGGAGCTCGGAATGCTATGACGACCGAAACCAAAACCCGCGCCCGTCCCGCAGCCGTCCTGCTGACGCCGGCCGCCGAGGCGCGTATCGCCGAGTTGATGGACAAAGCACCGGAGGGGGCGATCGGCGCCAAGCTGTCCACGCCCCGGCGCGGCTGTTCGGGCCTGGCTTATTCGGTGGACTACGTCACCGAGGCAGATCCGTTCGACGAGAAGATCGAGACGCCGGGCGGCGCCTTCTACATCGACGGCGCCTCGGTCCTCTATCTGGTCGGATCGACGATGGACTGGAAGGAAGACGATTTCACCGCCGGCTTCGTCTTCGACAATCCCAACGCCAAGGGCGCCTGCGGCTGCGGCGAGAGCTTTACGGTCTGATCGCGGCCGCTAAGGTGCGCGGATGCGCATCGGAATCCTGACGGGAGGCGGCGATGTCCCCGGCCTCAATCCCTGCATCCGCTCGGTCGTGCTCTCCGCCGACGATCTCGGCTGGGAGGTGACCGGCTTCCAGCGCGGCTGGGAAGGCGTGATGGCGATCGATCCGGACGATCCGGCCAGTATCGCCGCCAATACGATCGCGCTCGGCCGCGAGCGGGTGCGCGGCATCGACCGGCGCGGCGGCACCATGCTCCACACCTCCCGCGCCGATCCGCGCACGCACAAGGATGGCGACGGCACCGGCCATGTTCTGGAAGTGCTGGAAAAGCTCGGCGTGGATGCGATGGTGACGCTGGGCGGCGACGGCACGTTGCGCTTCTCCGCTCACCTCGCGGCGCAGGGCGTGCCCGTCATCTCCGTCCCCAAGACGATGGACAATGACGTGTTCGGCACGGACTATTGCATCGGCTTTTCCACCGCCGTCAGCCGCTCGGTCGAAGCGATCAACGCACTGAGGACCACGGTCGAAAGCCATGAGCGAATCGGCGTCATAGAGCTGTTCGGCCGGCGCAGCGGCGAGACGGCATTGCTCGCCGGCTTTCTCGCGCAGGTCGATCGCACCGTGATCGCCGAGGTGCCGGCCGATCTCGATATTCTGCTACCGCTGCTGGCCGAAGACAAGGCGTCCAATCCAGCCAATTATGCGATGTGCGTGATCTCCGAAGGCGCTAGCATCGCTGGCATGGCGGAAGCGGACGACCTTTCGCAAACGGCGACCCAGCGCGACGAGGCGGGGATCGGCCGCCGGCTCGGCCGCGCGATCGAGGCGAAGCTGGGCATCGGCACGGTGATCCAGGAACTGGCCTACCTGATGCGCGCCGGCGCGCCGGACGCGATGGACCGGATGGTCGGCTTCGCCTTCGGCGGCCTCGCCGTCCAGTTGCTGGCCAATGGAGAGAAAGCTCGGATGGTCACGCTTTCGGACGGCAAGTACAGCCATGTGCCCAACGACACCCTGCTCAAGGGCACCAAGTCGGTGGATGTCACCGCCCTCTACGACAAGGCCAGCTACCGCGCCCGGCTGATGCGGGTCGAGGGCATGCCGATGTTCCTCTATTGAGCAGCGATTGCGCGACGGTTGCGCGGCCCCGAAGGCTTTGCTAGAGGCCCCGCTTCCTACCGGCGCCGGGCCTTCCGGCGTGCATCACGTGCGGTCGTGGCGGAACTGGTAGACGCGCAGCGTTGAGGTCGCTGTGGCCGAAAGGCCGTGGAAGTTCGAGTCTTCTCGACCGCACCAGTATCCCTTGAGGATATACCGGCAAGCCCCGGGTTCTTGCCTGTCCGATGCAGGCTCCGAATTTCGGCCCTTGCGGGATTGACGAAACGTCCTCCCTGCGCCGATGATCGCTTCATGGTGAACTGCTTCGCATTTCGCGCTTTGCGCTCCGGGAGACTGGTCGCCGGCGTCTAGCCCCGGATGCCAGAACCGCATCCGGGGCCGACGTCCGCACCCGGCAGCCGCACTCACCTGCCTTCCTGACCAAAATGATGCCCGAACGGTGTAGCGGTGCGGGCGCGCGAGATTGCCATGTCGCGGCGTTCGCCCAATGCCCCGGCCCGATCCGGGAAACATCCCGATATGCCCAGAACGGCGCCGAAACCTGGTCATGGCTTGGTCAGCCTTCCCCGAGCTCTGTCCAAGCTGGGCCTGTGTTCGCGCACGGAAGCCGTCACCCTGATCGAAGCAGGGCGGATCTGCATCGACGGGCGGGCGATTCGGTCACTGACTTACCGCGTCGACATGGATCGCGCCCGGATCAGCTTCGATGGCCGCCCGATCATTCCCGAACGTCCGATCTACTTGATGCTCAACAAGCCGCGCGGCCTCGTGACAACGCGGCGTGACCCGGCGCAGCGCGACACCGTCTATGATTGTCTGCCGCCCGGCCTGCCTTTCCTGTCGCCGGTCGGCCGGCTGGACAAGGCAAGCGAAGGCCTGCTTTTTTTCACCAACGATACCGGCTGGGCCGAATATCTTCTCAACCCCGCATCCCGCATCGCCAAGACCTATCATGTAAAAATCGACCGTCCCGCCGATCCGGTATTTCTGGCCGCGCTTTCACAACCGGTGCAGGCCGATGGCGAATGGCTCGGCGCACAGGCCGTACGCCTGCTGCGCGCGTCGTCGCGATCGAGCTGGATCGAAATCATATTGACCGAAGGACGCAACCGGCAGGTCCGGCGCATGGTGGTCGCCGGCGGGGCCAGCGTGCTCCGGCTAGTGCGCGTAGCGATCGGCGGCATCATTCTCGGTGAATTGCCGAAACGCGAAACACGCATCTTGAACGCCCCGGAACGCGACAGAATCCAGCGACCGGCCGCAGCGTCAGGCTTTTCGGCTGCTGCGCATCGCAAAGCTTGAGGTGATGCGCGACACGCCGGGCAAGCGTGACAGGATATCGCGGTGAAACGCGCCATATTCTTCGATGTCGTCGATCCGGACATGCAGGATATAATCACCATCGCCGGTCATGAGATACCAGTCACGGACCTCGGGATGTTTGCGCAGGGCGTTTTCGAAGCGGGCGAGATACTCCTCTGTCTGCCGTTCAAGTTCCACCTGCACGATAGCGATCGTGCCGTCATCCGGACCAGCGCCGGCAATGATCGCGGTATAGCCCCGGATCACCCCGGCGCGTTCGAGCAGCTTGACGCGCCTGAGGCAGGCAGATGCCGAAAGCCCCACCTCGGTCGCAAGCGCCGCATTGGTTATGCGGGCATTCAGCCGCAGCTGGGTGAGAATGCGGCGGTCGCATTCGTCAATCGCATGCATGCATGATCGTCCGTTTGGTCGAAGAATCTGCCGAATATAACGCTATCTAACATTTTTCCACGACCCTGAGGCGCATTGTTCGAATACATATCTGATAAGCTGTCTGTCTGAGGGGATGATTATGGCACGCATGACCTGCCCTGCTTATTCCAGCGTGCTGACGATCAACCTGGGGGCGATCGCCGCCAATTATCGTGTGATCGCCGGGCAGGTGTCGCCTGCCCGATGCGCCGCTGTCGTAAAGGCAGACGCATACGGGCTTGGCATCGGGAAAGTCGCTCCGGTCCTCCGCGATGCCGGATGTACCAGTTTCTTCGTTGCACATCTCAGTGAGGCGATTGTGCTGCGCGAAGTCATTGGCCCGGACGGCGACATCTTCGTGCTCAATGGCATCGATCCGGGCTGTGAAGATTTGTGCGCGGCACGCGGCTTCGTCCCGGTGCTGAACTCGGCGAGCCAGGTGACGCGGTGGCGTGACGCGGCACGCGCCCAAGGCCGTGCTCTAACGGCCGCTCTGCAGATCGACAGCGGCATGTCCCGTCTCGGTATCACACCCGGTATGGCCGCTGATCTTGCGCGGGATTCCGATTTCGCGACTGATGTCGCACTGCGCCTGCTCATGACTCACTTGGCCTGCGCCGATCAGCCGAGCGATCCTACGAACGCGCGACAGCGCGAATCCTTCCTGTCCGTGCGGCGACTTTTTCCGGACATGCCGGCCTCAATCGCCAACAGCGGCGGGGCATTTCTCGCCCCCGGCTTTGGTCTCGATCTCGTGCGGCCGGGCATCGCGCTCTACGGCGTTGCACCGAACGAGTGCACCGAAGGGTTACGCCCGGTGGTGCGGCTTGACGCACGTATTCTTCAGATCCGCGAGATCGATGCGGGAACGGGCGTGGGCTATGGCCTCGATTATATTGCCCTCGACAGGCGCCGGCTGGCAACGATCGCGATCGGCTATGCCGATGGCTGGCCGCGCAGCCTCGGTGGAGCGGGCGCTGCCTGGTTTTCCGGCAAGCGACTGCCGATCGTGGGCCGTGTCTCGATGGACAGCCTGACCATCGATATTTCGGCGCTGCCGCCCGAGGCGGTCGCAGAAGGGGGTTTCGTCGAGCTGATCGGCCCATCCCAATCGCTCGAAGACGTCGCTCGGGATGCCGGTACCATCGCCTATGAAATCCTGACCCGGCTTGGCCCGCGGCATGAACGTCTCTACGTCGGTGATGATCATCCCGGTGCGTCCTCTTCCGGAGCACGCCCATGAAAGTCGCAATTCTGGGCGCAGGCGTGATCGGCGTCACCACGGCCTACTATCTCGCCGAAGCCGGCCATGACGTCACGGTGATCGATCGACAGCCCGGAGCGGCACTGGAGACGAGCTTCGCCAATGCAGGCGAAGTTTCTCCGGGTTATGCATCGCCCTGGGCGGGACCGGGTATCCCCATGAAAGCCCTGCGCTGGTTGTTCATGGAGCATGCGCCGCTGATCCTGCAGCCGCGACTGAACATGGCCGCAGTGCGCTGGCTGCTCGCCATGCTGCGGAACTGTACCGCAGCCCGCTATGCTCGCAATAAGTCGCGCATGGTGCGCCTTGCCGAGTTCAGCAGGGACGAACTCGTGCAACTGCGCGAACGCCTCGGGATCGATTATGACCAGCGGTCACAGGGCACGCTGCAGCTTTTCCGGACCGAGAAGCAACTCGCGGGCAGCCGCAGCGACATGGACGTGCTGGAGAGCTATGGCGTCGCCTACGAGCTTCTCGACCGCGAGGGCTGCGTGCGCGCCGAACCTGGGCTGTCCGCATCGCGCGATCGATTCGTCGGCGGATTGCGTCTCCCCGGCGACGAAACCGGCGATTGCCGGATTTTTACTCAAGCGCTCGCTGCCTGGCTGGCAAGAAATGGCGTCAGCCTTCGCTACGGCACCACGATCACACGCCTCAACGCGGCAAACGGTCAAATCGTCGGCGTGGAGACCAACGGCGGCACCATCCAGGCCGATCGCTATATCGTCGCCCTCGCCAGTTATTCGACCGATCTGGTGCGGCCGCTCGGAATCCGGCTGCCCGTATATCCGGTGAAAGGCTATTCGATCACCGTGCCGGTCGCCGATCCCGAGCGCGCGCCGGTTTCCACCTTGCTGGACGAAAGCTACAAGGTCGCAATCACCCGCCTAGGGGAACGGATCCGCGTCGGCGGCATGGCCGAAATATCCGGTTTCGATCGCAGTCTGCCATCACGCCGACAAGCGACCTTGCTCCATTCGCTGAACGATCTGTTTCCCGGCGCAGCCGGTCCGGGCGGCACGAACTTCTGGAGCGGCCTCCGCCCCATGACTCCGGACGGACCACCTGTGATCGGCGCAACGCCCATCGAAAACCTGTTCTTGAACACTGGTCACGGCACACTGGGCTGGACCATGGCCTGCGGCTCGGGCAGCCTGATCGCGAGCCTTGTCGGCGGCACCCCGCCGCCCGTCGATCCCGGCGGACTTAGTATCGCACGCTACACATCCTGATCTCCAGCAAAGGGAAATTCCATGACCATCGAACGTCTGCAGTCCGGCCGGCGCATGAGCCAGGCGGTTATCCATAACGACCTCGTATATCTTGCCGGCCAGGTCGGCGCGCCGGGGGAAGACGCACGGACGCAAACCCGCGCGATCCTGGCATCGATCGACACATTGCTGACAGAGGCCGGCACCGATCGTTCCCGGTTGCTCCAGGCGACCATCTGGCTCGCCGACATGACCGATTTCGGGGCCATGAACGAGATTTGGGAGGAATGGATCGGTGGGGCGAATGCGCCCACCCGCGCCACAGGAGAGGTCCGATTAGCGACACCGGACTACAAGGTCGAGATCATCGTCACCGCCGCGTTGCCCTGAACCGCGGCGACAGGCGCAGTCCCGGCGGTCTGCGGCCAGGCATCATGCGGGATTGATCGCAGCCTCGCGCCGCCCCACATTCTGCGCATGGACAGACTCGATCTCACCGACGCCGAATGGCGCGACCGCCTCTCGCCCGAAGGCTATCACGTGCTGCGCGAGGGCGGCACGGAACGAGCCTTCACAGGCATCTACTGGGACAATCACGACAAGGGCGGCTATCGCTGCGCTGGCTGCGGTACCTTGCTGTTCGACAGCGACACCAAATTCGACAGCGGCAGCGGCTGGCCGAGCTTCACCAGTCCAGCAGCGCGCGAGGCGGTGACGCTGCTTGAGGACCGCAGCCACGGCATGGTTCGCACGGAAGTCAAATGCGCGGCCTGCGGCGGCCATCTCGGCCATGTTTTTCCGGACGGACCGGGGCCAGAGGGTCTGCGCTTCTGCATCAATTCGGCGAGCCTGGATTTCAAGCGTCGGGATTAGGGGGGGTCAGGTACGCTGGCACAGCTGTTCGGTTTCGCTGAAACACACCCCGACCAAAGTAAGCCCCGGTTAAGGCGCCGCGCGCTTCTTCTTGCCGCCATGACTCGCCGCCCCTATCGGTAGCCCTTGATGGCAAGCGCCCCTCCCCGGTCCCGCATCCGACGGTTCATCGTCTCCAGCTTCAAGATCGCGGCCTATCTGCTGATCGTGTCGCTGGTCGCGCTGGGCGTCGCCGTCGCGGTCGCGGTCAACCAGCTGCCGAGCTACAGCGAGCTTACTCGGCGCGACGATCTCGGCCAAATGATCCGGGTGCGCGCCGCCGACGGCACGGTGGTTCATTCGATGGGACCGGTGTTCGGCGAATGGCTGCGCTACGAACAGATCCCGCCGATCATGCGCGACGCGATGATCGCGGTGGAGGACCGGCGCTTCCGATCGCATCCCGGCGTCGATCCGATCGGCATTGCGCGCGGCATCTGGATCGGCTGGACCGATGGCGGCCGGGTGCGCGGCGTCTCGACCATCTCGCAGCAGCTTGCCCGCAACATCTTCCTCTCCAACGACCGCAGCTTCGTGCGCAAGGTACGCGAAGGCATTCTCGCGCTCGCGCTGGAATGGAAATTCTCCAAGAACCAGATCCTGGAGCTCTATCTCAATCGCGTCTATTTCGGTGGCGGCGCCTATGGCATCGACGCCGCCTCGCGCCTCTTCTTCGATCACAGTGCAACCGACATGAGCATCGCCGAGGCGGCGATCGTCGCCGGGCTGGTCAAGGCGCCGTCCAATTATTCGCCGACGGCCGATGCCGAGGCAGCGCGCGACCGGGCCAGCGTCGTACTCCGGCTGATGGTCCGGAGCGGCGCCATCACGCAATCCCAGGCGAACGCCGCCGATCCGCAGGGCGTGGAACTGGCACGCCAGGAGCGCCGCCAGGACGTGACCCGCTATTTCGTCGACTGGGTGCTGCCCCAGCTCGATATGCTGATCGACGAGACCAGCGCGCCGATCGACGTATGGACCACGATCGACGTCGGCATGCAGCGCGCTGCTTCGGAAGCGATCAACGCCAATGCACCGCAAGGCGCGCAAGGCGCGCTCGTCTCGCTCGACCGGGACGGCGCCGTGCGCGCGATGGTCGGCGGACGCAATTATGCGAGCTCGATCTACAACCGCGCGACCCAGGCGACACGCCAGCCGGGTTCCTCGTTCAAGCTCTTTGTCTTCCTGACCGCACTGGAGGCAGGTTTTAATCCGAACACGATCGTCGAGGATTCACCCATCACGATCGGCAATTGGAGCCCGCGCAACGACAATGGCCGCAATGTCGGCCCGGTGCCGCTGCGCACCGCCTTCGCCTATTCGATCAACACCGTGGCGGTGCGGCTGGCGCAGCAGGTCGGTACCCGATCGGTGGCGGACATGGCGCAACGCTTCGGGATCACCACTCGGGTCAATACCAGCCCGGCGATGGCGTTGGGCTCGTCCGAGGTCCGGCTGATCGACATGACGCGGGCCTATGCGGCGGTGGCACGCGGCGGCGCTTCGGTCGTACCCTACGGCATCCGCCGCGTCACCACCGCCGACGGCACCCTGCTCTACCAGCATCAGGACGAAGGCGGGCGCGTGCTCGTCCAGCCCTGGGTCGCGGCGCAGATGACCGAACTGCTCCAGGGCGTCGTCACCAACGGCACCGGCCGCGCCGCCGATCTCGGTCGCCCGACAGCGGGCAAGACCGGTACGACTTCCTCCAACCGCGACGGCTATTTCGTCGGCTTTTCCAGCGGTATCACCACCGGCGTGTGGATGGGCCGCGACGACAATCGCCGGCTGGCTGGCCTGTCCGGCGGCCGCGCACCAGCTCAGGCCTTCCGCGCCTATATGAGCCGCGCCGTCGCCAATCGCGCGCCCGAGCCCTTCGCCACCGAAGCCTCTGCGCCGGAATGGCAGGTCGATCCGGAAGAGGACCTTTGGTACGCGCCGCCGCAGGACGGGCCGATGATGGACGCCGACGGCAATCCGCTCGCGCCGCCCCCGCCCAGCGACGAGGTCATCCTGGGCGACCGGCCCGCACCGCGGGTCGAGGAGGAAAAGCCGGACGACCAGCTCGACCAGCGCTGGCTGGAGCGGACGCTGACCCGGCCGCGCCCGGTGGAGCGCCAGCCGCCGTCCACCCGCCCCGAACCGGTTCGCTAGGCTTTATCCTGCGCCAACCCGATGAAGACCCGCGCCTTTGCGCCGCAGCCAGGCGCGTGCCGGGGCAGGGTCTGTACCGAGCAGATCGGCGACCAAGGCGTGGAAAGCGGGGCCATGATTCATGTGGACGAGATGGGCGACTTCGTGAGCCACCGTCGCGCGGCGGACGAATTCGGGCGCCAGGATCAGGCGCCAGCTATAGCGGATCATTCCTGATGCGGCGCAGCTTCCCCAACGCGAGACGGGATCGCCGACGCCGACGCGTGACGCCATGACGCCAGCCTTCGCTGCATATTCGCGCGTCTCCACCTCGAGGCACTCGAGCGCTCTGGCCTTGAGCCAGCGCAGGACACGCCCACGCAGCCCTTCGATCGGGCCGCCGACCAGCAATCGTCCGTTCGCCGCTGCGATGCGGCGCGGGCGATCCGCCGACCAGTCGATGAGATAAGCGACGCCCTGCAGCGGGATCGTCGCGCCCGGCGCGATCGGCATATCGGCGGGCAGGGCCGCCAACGCCCGCTCCGCCCAATCGCGATGTTCCGATGCCCAGGCGAGCGCCCGGCGGCGCGAAATGCGGGGCGGCACGACGAGGAGAAGCGTGCGCGAGCGGCTGTCTACCTTCAACCGCAAGCGACGCGCGCGCGGATTGATCCGGATGATGAGCGGCAGCCCGTCCAGACCGCGCTCAGAGAATGCGATCGACGAGATAATGTTCGAGATCACCGACATCGTCTTCCGATACCGTCCAGCCGCGCACCGACATGCCCGCCTCGTGCACACTCTCCCGATCCCCGCTGATCAGATAATGCCAGTCGAACAGCGGCCGGTCCTCGGCACGCAGGCGATAGGCGCAGGTGGAGGGAAGCCAGTCGATCCCGCAAAGGCTTTCCGCATCCAGCCGCACGCAATCCGGCACATAAGCGCGCCGGTTCCGATAATCCTTGCACTGGCAGCTCTTGCGGTCGAGCAGGCGGCAGGCGACGTTGGTCGGGAACAGCTCCCCCGTCACTTCGTCCTCCAGCTTGTGCAGACAGCATTTGCCGCAGCCGTCGCACAGCGCCTCCCATTCTGCCCGGTCCAGCGTCTCCAGCGGCAATTCCCAGAACCGCGGCCTCATCGCACCCAGCGCGCGAGCTCGGCAGCGACGCCCTCCGCTCCCTCGTCGTGCGGGATGATGGCGATCGGTTCGCCCTCCGGTCCGTAAAGGACGATGATGCGGGTGTGATCGACCAGATAGGCGCCCTGTTCGTTGGGCGTGCCGCGGCTGAAATAGACGCCAAAGGCACGCGCCACGTCCGCAATCTCCTGCTCGCTCCCGGTCAGCCCGATAAGCCGCGGGTGGAAGTTCGCCACATAGGCCCGGATCGCATCGGGCGTGTCCCGCGCCGGATCGACGCTGATGAAGATCGGCTGCACGCGCGCGGAGCGCGCGGCATCGCTTTCCTCGAACCGGCGCAGACCCGCGCCGATCACCTGGAGATCCACCGGGCAGACGTCTGGGCAATAAGTGAAACCGAAATAGACGATCCGGTACTGGCCGGCGAAATCGGTATCGCTAACCCGCTGTCCGCTTTGGTCGATGAGTGTGAACGGCCCGCCCATCGTCGCGCCCTGGAGCGGCGGTGCCTCGGCCGGCGGCGTGCCGCAACCGGCGAGCAGGACCGCCAACAGCAGGGCGAACAGGGAAAAGGGCCGAAGGATCGCGCTTTCATTCATGGTGCTCGCAGCCATGCTTTGCTAAGCCGCTGCGATCAAGTCGAATAGCAGCGGAGATCGCTTCGAATCATGGGCAGGTTCAAATATCGCGCGCTCGTGGCCATGATGCTGGCGCTGATCGCCGTGCCGGTGGTCGCGCAGATGGGCTTTTCGGAGCAATACCGTTTCCTGAAGGCTGTGCGCGAGCGCGACGGCAGTGTGGTCGACGAGATCACGTCCAACGCAAGCTCCGTCGCGATCAATGCGCGCGAGCAATCGACTGGCGAAGGCGCGCTGCACATCCTGGTGCGCGGGCGCGACCTCAACTGGCTCACCTTCCTGCTGAGCCGGGGGGCACGGCCCGATCTCCAGAGCAGCGACGGTACGACGCCGCTGATGCTCGCCGCGCAGATCGGTTGGCGCGACGGGGCCGAGCGCCTGCTGACACGCCGCGCCAGCGTCAACATGGCCAATAATCGCGGCGAGACCGCGTTGATCCTCGCGGTCCAGCGCATGGACTTGCCAATGGTGCGCCTGCTGATGGCCCAGGGCGCCAACCCCAATCAAACCGACAGCGTCGCCGGCTATTCCGCGTTCGATTATGCGCGGCAGGACCGGCGCGGCGCTTCGATCGTGCGCGTGCTGGAGGGTACAGACAGGCAGGGGTCGGCGGACACCGACGCTCCCGGGCCACAATAGTCAGTAATCCGGGCCGGCCGTCAGCGCCGGATCGAAATCCCCGGCCAGCCGCCGCGCGGCACGGCGCGCGAATCGTAGCGTCTCCGCTTTGCGCCGGGCGGCAGCGAGCGGGCGGCATGGCGCCGGACGGATCACCTCCGCATCATAGCGATCAGCGACGATCAGGCCGGCCATATCAGGTCCGCGCGCCGCGTCCTCGAACGGTTCCAGCGCGAAGCCGGCCGGCACCGCCCAGTAGAAATGGTCGCAATAATCGAGATAGTCGGTCCATTTGCGGTCGCCCATCAGATCGGCCTTCGAGACCTTGATCTCGACGATGGTGAGCAGCCCCTTGCCGCAGATCGCCATCAAATCGGCCCGGCGTCCATTGGGCAGCGGCGCCTCGCAGATGCCGTAGAGATCCTGGCGGTGAAACATCCGCGCCACGCCGCGCGCAACATCCTGTGCGGCTAGCGGAAGCGCGACGAGGCAAAGGTCCGATTCGGGCAGGCTGGCCATCGGCCCAATCTAGAATAAAACGGGAACATGGGGAAGCCGGGCAAGAAAAAGGCCCGCTCTCAGGGCACTGGAGAGCGGGCCGATCCAACCTGCCAGACGCAACAAAGGCCTAGCGGTAGAAGATATGATTGCCGATCGTCGCCACCCGGGTCAGCCGCCAACGCGGATTGACGTGGCGGGCATGGAAGAACAGCGCGTTGGGCGCGCCGCCATCGGCGAGGTCTTGGATCGCGATCTGCGCGATCGCCACCGCGATGCGCCAGTCACGCGCACCTTGCGGCGGCGTCGGGATAACGCCGCGCCGGACGAAGGAGAACTGGCTCGCCTGTCGGACCACGCCGCAGATGGAATTCGGGAAGCGGCCGGACCTCGAGCGATTGATGATCACCTCGGCGACGGTGAGCTGACCGGTGAGCGGTTCGCCCTTGGATTCATAATAGACCGCACGCGCAAGGCACTCGGCCTCTTCGTCGGGTGTTTCCGTGCCGGCATAATCGTCAACCAGCGCCGCAAGAGAGCGCCCGTCGCGCTCGGCTTCACGCAGGATACCACCCTGCTCGGCCGGTGCGATCGCGTGGCTGGCAACGGGCGTGGAGAAGTGCACGTCCTCGGCGAACAGGGCGGGCACGTCTGTCGGATTGAGGCCGAGATCGCCGGACTGCTGAAGCGCCAGCCCGGCATGGGAAGCATAAGAGGAAGCGGGGACACCCGCCGCCTCCGAAGCGATCGAAGGTCCGGCGAAACCGGCAATGCCGGCGGCCGCGGAAAAGCAGAGAGCCGCCGCAGCGATCGCCGCGGTGCGCAGGGTGCTTCGCATTGAAACTCTGGTCATTGCGGTCGGCCGAACCGTGACGGGCAAGAAAAGATGATTGCCCCGGTCGCCCTCCCGTCTCGCGTGCCACCCTATCCTGTTCCGGATTCCGGATAGCCCCCGCTCTGAGTGCTTTCAGCCCGCTAGAACCGGCGCCGGTCCGCGTCAACCGATGGCGTTCATTTCAGCGGCGAAGCGTTCGGCCGATGCGATATCCAGTTCAACCACCCAGAGATCGGGATCAAAACGCCGCTTGCGATCGATCAGACCGGATAAAATCCGTTCATTATCAGTGGGTTGAAAAGATAAATCCTGCCATTCATAGCGGCCGTCGGACTGCAGCGCGCGTTCGAGCAGCGCGACAGGGCGGCCGCGTTGGCGAAGGATTATGGCCACTGCGCCCGCAGCGGCGTCTCCTTTTGCGACAATCGCGCCGAAACCTCCTTCCGATTCGGCACGTCTGATCAATGCACCAACGAGGACCGAGCTTGCGAGGCGCGGCGTCATACGGACGGCCGATAGCCCTCGAGTCCGGCGAGCGGGATATGCGAGCGCATGAATGTCCCGGTCCCGCGTCCCGCCTCCTCGCCATCTTCTGTCACCAGCCGCGCCTCGCCGACAAAGACACGGCGCTTGCCGCTGATCCATCGGCCTTCGGCGATCACCGGGCCAATTTTCAGCGGCTTGGTGAAGACGAGGTTGAACGCTGTGGTCAGCAGGAAGCGGTCGCTGACCAGGCTGTTGCAGGCGTAGAAGGCGGCATCGTCCATCATCTTGAAATAGACGGTGCCGTGTGCCGCCCCGGCGGCGTGGAAGCTCTCAGGCGTGATTTCGAACCGAATTCGGGCAAAGCCCTGCTCGATGATCTCAAGCTGAGATTCGAAGATACGGTTGATCGCGGCGACGGTGTAAAGCGATTCAAGCGCACGAAAATGGGCGCGCTCGCCGCCTTCAGGCGACATGCCGCGTCTCTTCACCCGCCAGCAGCGCATACAGGGCGTCCCTAGAACCCGCGCCGCGCAGCTTGGCGACTATGGCGCGGTCACGGAAGGCGCGGCTGACGCTGGCGAGTGCCTTCAAATGATCTGCGCCGGCATCTGGCGGCGAAAGCAGCAAAAAGACCAAGTCCACGGGCAAGCCATCCACCGCGCCGAAATCGATCGGCTGCGATAGGCGTGCGAAAGCGCCAACCACCCTGGTCAGCCCGTCAACCTTGCCGTGCGGAATCGCGACACCACCGCCGAATCCGGTCGATCCCAACTTCTCACGCGCATTCAGCGCCGCGACGATATCCTTGGTGGCAAGGCCTGTCCGCTGGCTCATCGCGGCCGACAGAAGCTGAAACAGCGCCTTCTTGTTGGCAGCGGTCAGGCTGGCTTCCACCGCATCGCTGGTCAGTATCTCGGTCAAATCGCTCATTGTCGTACCGGACGCATGCCCGGCCCCTGTTGCGGGAAAAACCCGTTAGCGGTCATCCCTGCCCGGGCTCAACCCAGCCAATCGTTCCGTCGCCGCGCCGATAGACCATGTTGAAACGGTCGGTTGCGCTGTTGCGGAACATCAATGCGTTGGTGTTGCGCAGATCGAGGAGCATCACAGCATCGGAAACGGTGGCGGTCGGAATGTCGACACGGGTCTCGGCAACCACCGGCGGATTGTCGACCGGCTCCTCGGCCTCCGGCGGGGGCGCGAAGACGACATAGGCCGCTTCGATCTCCGCTTCGGCATGGGCGACCTGTGCATGACGGTCCTTCAGCCGGCGCTTGTAACGGCGCAACTGAGTCTCGATCCGTTCGGCCGCCTGGTCCAGCGCGGCATGTGCGTCGTTGGCGGAGCCGCGGCCCTTCAGCACGACGCCCTGGGGGACATGAGCGACGATGTCGCAGGTGAAGCTGCGGTCATAGGGACCCTTGCCGAACGTCACATGCGCGGAAATGGCGCGCGAGAAATATTTCTCGGCAAGCGCGTTCAGCCTCTGATCGACATGGGTCCTAAGCGCCTCGCCGGTATCGATCTGATGGCCGGAGACACGAATGTCCATCATCTGGCTCCCGATAAACGGCCCCTTTTGCGGGCCTCTGATGTCCTTGCCCGGCATGTGGGCGCGAGATCGTGGAAGGTCAACCGCGGCCTTCGAGCCGGCGCCAGATCGGATCCTTGATCCCGGCAAGGAAAACCGCATGCCTTGCCAACTCGGCTTCGCTGGGCGCGTGCGGCCGCGCCGGACGGACGATGCGTTCCGCGGACACGGGTTCGACCAGCATATCGACAGACTGGGCTTCGATCACCACCATGTCCGCAACCAGCGTCAGGCCGATCTGCCGTCCGCCGGTCAATTCGACATAGACCTGGGCAAGCAATTGCGCGTCGATCAGCGCGCCATGCTTTACACGCAGAGAACGATCGACGCCGAAGCGGGTGCACAGCGCGTCGAGGCTGTGTTTCGCGCCGGGAAATTTCTGCCGGGCGATGGCGAGCGTGTCGACCATACGCGAATCGGAGACCTTCGGCCGGCCGCAACCGCCCAACTCGTGATTGATGAAACCGAAATCGAAGGCCGCATTGTGCGCGACCAACGGCGAATCGCCGATAAAGTCGAGCAGCGCTTCGCACATATCTTCGAAGATCGGCTTGTCGGACAGGAACCGCTCCGAAAGCCCGTGCACCGCTTCGGCCTCGGCCGGCATGGTGCGGCCGGGATTGAAATAGGAATGAAAGGTGCGGCCGGTTTCGACCCGGTTGTAAAGCTCGACACAGCCGATCTCGACCAGCCGATCGCCATTGCCGGGGCTAAGTCCAGTGGTTTCGGTGTCGAAGACGATCTCGCGCATGCGGCCCTATGAATCTGTAGGCTTAGCGAGACAAGCAGCGATCACGCGGCGCACGGATTCGCGCGTTTCATCCATCGACACGTCGGTAGGAATCAGGAAATCCGCCCGCGCCCGCTTCTCCGCGTCCGGTGTCTGGTGCGACAGGATGCGCGCGAACTTCTCCGGCGTCATGCCCGGGCGCGCCAGCGTGCGCATCTGCTGGATATCCTCGTCGGCGGAAACGACCGCAACCTTGTCGACGACCTGGTCCATGCCAGTCTCGAACAGCAGAGGAATATCGAGCAGAACGAGCGGCCGCGCCGCATGTTCGGTCAGAAACGCCTCGCGAGCGGCACCGACCGCCGGATGGACAATCGTCTCAAGCTGCTTGAGCACGGCGCGATCCGCCAGCACTCGTCCCGCCAGCGCTTCGCGATCGACGCCTTCCAACCCCGTCGTCCCCGGAAAAGCCGCTTCGATATCGGCGACCAGCGCACCGCCCGGCCCTTGCAGGTGCCTGACGGTTGCGTCGGCATCAAACACCGGTACTCCTTCAGCCGCGAACATGCGCGCGACCGTGGACTTGCCCATTCCGATGGAGCCAGTGAGTCCTAGGACGATCATGTGCCGATCATAGACCTCTCGCGCAGGAAAGCGAGCAATGGTATGAACGGCAGGCCGAGAATCGCGAAATGGCTTCCCTCGATCCGCTCGAAAAGCTGTACGCCCGTCCCTTCGATCGCATAGCCGCCGACATTCCAACGCACCGATTCATAGTCACGATCGAGATAGGATTCGAGGAAGGTTTCGCTGAAATCGCGCATAACGAGCGTCACGCTCTCCATCGCCGACCAGACCGGCACGCCGCCCTGCGCGATCGTCGCAGCGGAATGGAGCTGGTGGCATCTGCCAGCCAACGCGCGAAGCTGACCGCGTAGTTCGTTCCGCGATCTCGCCTTGCTCAGCACGGCGCCATCTTCTGTCTCCAGCACCTGATCGGCGCCCACCACCAGAGCATTAGGTATCGCGGTCGCGCTAAGAGCCTTCGCTTCTGCAAGCCTGGCAGCGAGCGTTCGGGCATCCACGCCTGACGCCATGACGTCAGCCTTGACCGCCTCTTCGTCGAACACCGCGTCGACAAGGTCGAACAATATCCCCGCATCCGCCAGCATCCGCCGCCGGGTTGCACTCCTGGAGGCGAGCAGCAATTGCATCAGGCCCGCGTCTCGAGCCATTGCGAATAAAGTCGGGATATAGCGAGCGCGCTTTCTTCGATCGAGCGACGGGTCACGTCGATCACCGGCCAACCATTGTCGGCAAACATCCGCCGCGCGAAAGCAAGTTCTGCATTCACCGCCTCGCCATCGACATAATCGGTCTCCGGCGCCTGATTGAGCGAGAGCAGCCGGTTGCGCCGGATCTGGATCAGCCGGTCCGGATTGGTGGTCAGGCCGACGATGAGCGGATGCCGGATCTGGAACAGGACCGGTGGCGGTGGCGATTCCGGCACGAGCGGCACATTGGCGACTTTCAGTCCGCGATTGGCGAGATAAATGCTGGTCGGCGTCTTGGACGTGCGCGAGACGCCGGCGAGGACGATGTCCGCTTCCTCCCAGTTTTCCGGCCCGACTCCGTCGTCATGCGCGATGGTGAACTGAATCGCATCGACCCGGGCGAAATAAGCGGCGTCAAGCGCATGCTGTCGGCCTGCGCGTCCCTTGGCCTGCTGCCCGCTGATCGCCGCCAGCGCGTCGAGCACCGGATCGAGCACCGGCACAGCATGGATCTTCCGCTGCTTGCACTTGCGCTCCAGTTCCCGTCGGATCGTCGGATTCACCACCGTATAGAGCACAAGTCCGGGGCGTCGCTCCACATCGTCGAGTACCCGGTCAAGATGGCCTTCGGAGCGGACCATCGGCCAAGGATGACGGATAGCATCGACATCGTCGAACTGCGCGAGGCAGGCATTGGCGACCATGTCGAGCGTCTCGCCGGTCGAATCCGAGAGAAGATGCAGATGGAGTTGCCTCATCACGCCGGACAATTTCGAAGCCTGTGGAAAAACATGGGGAAATCGCTAGCGGAAGCCTGGGTACGACGGCAAGGACAGGATTCACCCCCGGCCGTCGGCACAACCATCCACAACCTCACAAACATGGTAAAAAATTATCGAACGACCTGTGGATCGTGGGGATGAGCTGCACGAATCCGCGGAAAGCCGCGGCTGTCTTCGAGTCAAACTGTTGGCAAAATATGTGCGAGCCCATAAACCCCGCTTTGCCCACGCCAACTCACTTCAACAGACTCTCTATTATCTAATAAGAATGGATAGAGAGCGGAGCGCCCAGCCCGTCATGACCGCTTCTTCAAAGCCGCTTCTCGATGTCCTAAACGGCAGAAAATCCGAGATAAATCCGGTATGGCTGATGCGCCAGGCAGGACGCTACCTGCCGGAATATCGCGCATTGCGGGCGGAAAAAGGTGGATTCCTGGCGCTGGTCAACGATCCGGACGCAGCAGCCGAGATAACGCTTCAGCCGATCCGCCGCTTCGGTTTTGACGGCGCGATCCTGTTTTCCGACATTTTGATCGTGCCTCATGCGCTGGGCCAGGATTTGAGCTTCGGCGCGGGTGAAGGGCCGCGTCTGTCTCCTCCGCTGATCGATGCTGCGCTAACCGGTTTCGAACGCGTTCCGGCACGGCTAGCACCCATCTACCGCACTGTGGAGAAAGTGAAATCATTGCTGCCGGCGGAGACGACTTTTCTCGGTTTCGCCGGCAGTCCGTGGACTGTCGCGACATATATGGTGGCGGGCCAGGGCAGCCGTGACCAGAGTGAGACGCGCGGTTACGCCTATGCAGACCCAGTCGCGTTCGCCGAGATTGTCGACGCGATCGCCGACATGACGATCGACTATCTGGTCGGCCAGGCCGATGCCGGCGTCGAGGCCGTGCAATTGTTCGACAGCTGGGCCGGCAGCCTCGCCCCCGCCCAATTCGAGCAATGGGTGATCGCACCGACCGCACGGATCGTTGCGGGGCTGAAGTCGCGCCGGCCGGACCTGCCGGTGATCGGCTTTCCCAAAGGCGCCGGCGCGCGCCTTGCCGCTTATGCGCGCGAGACGGGTGTGGACGCGGTCGGCCTCGACGAGACAATCGATCCGGCCTGGGCGGTGCGCGAGCTGCCGGAGGGGCTGCCGACGCAGGGCAATCTCGATCCACTCGCCTTGCTCGCCGGCGGTGAGGCGCTTGAAAAAGGGGTGGCGCATATCCTATCTGTGTTTGCGGGGAGGCCGCATATTTTCAATCTCGGCCACGGCATATCCAAGGAAACCCCGATCGATCATGTCGAACGTCTGCTCCAACTGGTACGCGATCGGTGATCGATGACTTGGGATGGGCGCTTGGCGTGACATATGTATGGCTGAAGGCTGGCCACATCATCTTCGTCATTTTCTGGGTCGCCGGCCTGTTCATGCTGCCGCGATTCTATGTCTACCATCAGGAATCCACGCCCGGATCGGATGAGGAGGCGCGCTGGATCGAACGTGAGCGCAAGCTGCGTACGATCATCATTACGCCTGCCATGATCCTGGTCTGGGTTCTGGGGCTGGCGCTCGCTTATGTGACCGCCGCCTGGCACCAGGGTTGGTTCATGGCCAAATTTGCAATGGTCTTCGCGCTGTCCGGTTATCATGGCTGGATGATCGGCTACGGCAAAAAGCTGGCGGCCGGCCAGCGCCCGGTCAGCGGCCGCGGGCTCCGGATGATGAACGAGATTCCTGGCATTGCCGTGGTCCTGATCGTCGTTCTGGTTATTGTCAGACCCTTTTAGACCTTTTTTCGCGGTCTTCCCCAGCTTGACTCGCCTTTTGGCGACGCATAACGCCGATGCAGTCATTGGCCCGCCGTCCGCGCGGGCGTTCAAGCTGCATAACATTTTCGAACCTTCTGAGCTCTCTAACGCCCAGAATCCGACTCAAAACGAGAAATTCAATGAATCTCAAAGATCTTAAACAGAAGACACCCGCCGAGCTTGTCGCGCTTGCCGAGGAACTCGGTGTCGAAGGTGCGTCGACCTTGCGCAAGCAGGAGCTGATGTTCTCCATCCTCAAGGTCCGTGCCGAAAATGGCGACGAGATCATGGGTCAGGGGACGATCGAGGTCTTGCAGGACGGATTCGGTTTCCTGCGCTCTGCCGATTCCAACTATCTGGCTGGTCCCGACGACATCTATGTCTCGCCCAATCAGGTCCGCAAGTTCGGCCTGCGCACCGGCGACACGGTGGAAGGCGAAATACGTGGTCCCAAGGACGGCGAACGCTATTTCAGCCTGGTGCGTGTTACCCAGGTCAATTTCGATGATCCGGAAGCGGTCCGCCATCGCGTCAATTTCGACAATCTGACACCGCTCTATCCGGACGAGAAGCTGCGCCTCGACACGCTCGATCCGACGCTCAAGGACAAGTCCGCGCGGGTGATCGACATCATTGCGCCGCAGGGCAAGGGCCAGCGCGCGCTGATCGTCGCGCCGCCGCGCACCGG
>CAYTMM010000047.1:0-3884 GCA_964438875.1 uncultured Sphingosinicella sp.
GATCGCCCGGGCGTCCGATCAAGCGGCGATCCATTACCGGATGCTCAATGCCAGCAAGGGCGCAGCGGTGCGTGGACCGCGCATCCAGGCCGACCGCAAGCTTTACAAGCGCGCGATCCACGACCTTATCGGCACGCAGGCGGGGCTGGAGATCGTCGAGGGCGAGGCGCGCGCAGTGGCGCTCGACGGGCGGCGCGTGACCGGACTGACGCTCGCGGACGGGCGGGAACTGGCGGCGAAGGCCGTCATCCTCGCCACCGGCACCTTCCTCGGCGGCAAGCTGCATTTCGGGATGACGTCCAGCGCGGGCGGGCGCGTGGGTGAGCGGGCGGCGACCGAGTTGGCGCATCAACTGCGCGCATTCGGCCTGCCGCTGGCACGACTCAAGACGGGCACGCCGCCACGCCTGGACGGGCGAACGATCGACTGGGCCGCGCTGGAGCGGCAGGAATCGGACGACGGCGACTGGACAATGTCGCCGATGAGCCCCGGCCGCACCGTGCCGCAGCTTTTCTGCGCGATCACCCGAACCAACGCGCGAACCCATGAGATTATCCGCGCGAATCTCGACCGCTCGCCGCTCTTTGCCGGGGAGATCAGCGGGGTGGGGCCGCGTTACTGCCCGTCGATCGAGGACAAAGTGCACCGCTTCGGCGATCGGGACGGGCACCAGATCTTCCTCGAACCGGAGGGTCTGGACGATCTCACCGTCTATCCGAACGGCATTTCCACCTCGCTGCCCGAGGACGTGCAGCGCGATTTCGTGCGCTCAATGCCGGGACTGGAGCGCGCCGAGATACTGCAAGCCGGCTATGCGGTGGAATATGATCATGTCGATCCGCGCATCCTCGACGCGACCCTGGCGGTGCGTGACGTGGAGGGCCTCTATCTGGCCGGACAGATCAACGGCACGACCGGCTATGAGGAGGCGGCCGCGCAGGGGCTGGTGGCCGGGCTGAACGCCGCTGCTTGGGCCGCCGGCAAGGCGCCGATCATCCTCGACCGCGCCGACTCCTATATCGGGGTGATGATCGACGATCTCGTCCTGCAGGGTGTCACCGAGCCCTATCGGATGCTGACGGCGCGGGCGGAATATCGCCTGCGGCTGCGCGCCGACAATGCCGAGACGCGGCTGACCCCGATCGCCATCGCGGCGGGCTGTGCCTCGCCCGAGCGGCGGCGGCATTTCGAGGCGGCGCAGAGCGAACGCGCACAGGTGGAGACGCTGCTGGCGCGGACGATGCCGGCCAAGCCGCTGCGCGATGCCGGCATCGCCGTGCGCGACGACGGGGTGAAGCGCAGTCTGGGCGAATGGCTGCGCTTTCCGGAACTGGACGGGGAGGGACTGAGGCGGCTCGATCCGGCCTTCGCCGAGGTGCCGGCAGCGCGGCTGGAAGAAGCGATCCAAGACCACCGCTATGCGCCTTATGTCGCACGGCAGGCGGGCGAGATTGCGCGGCTGCGCGCGGACGAGGCGGTGCGGATTCCGCTCGAGCTCGATTATGCAGGCATTGCGGGTCTCTCCAATGAGATGATCGAGCGGCTTTCGGCGGCGCGGCCGGCCACGATCGGCGCTGCCTCCCGCATAAGGGGCATCACGCCGGCGGCGCTGGCGGCGATCCTCGTCCATTCGCGGTGCAAGGCGGCCTGATGGACGAGGCGACGGCGCGGGCCTGGGTGACGGCCGAGTTCGATGTTCCACGTGAAACATTGGCGCGGCTGGACGCTTTCGCCGAGTTTCTGCGCGAGGAGAATGGGCGCCAGAATCTTGTCTCCAAAGCCAGCCTGGACCAGC
This sequence comes from uncultured Sphingosinicella sp., assembly GCA_964438875.1. Classification (GTDB taxonomy): domain Bacteria; phylum Pseudomonadota; class Alphaproteobacteria; order Sphingomonadales; family Sphingomonadaceae; genus Allosphingosinicella. Next base: position 1,796 of record CAYTMM010000047.1, read on the forward strand.
TCTGGCTGCGCCATATCGCCGATTCGGCGCAGCTGCTGCGCTTTGCGCCGTCACAGGAGGCGAGTTGGATCGATCTCGGCAGCGGGCCGGGCTTTCCGGGGCTGATCGTCGCGGCGCTGCATAAGGGGCCGGTGACGCTCGTCGAGGAGCGGCGGCTGCGGGTCCAATTCCTCCACCACGCAGCGGACGTTCTGGGTGTCCAAGTCGAGATACTGGGCATGAAGGTCGAGCGCGTGCCGGCCCGTCCGTTCGACGTGATCAGCGCCCGCGCCTTCGCGCCGCTGGAGAAATTGCTGACCCTGGCCACAGGATTGTCCACAAGAAACAGCCTCTGGGTGCTTCCCAAGGGACGAAATGCGCAGTCGGAACTGGAAGCGCTCGATCCTTCATGGCAGGGTGACTTCCGGCTCGAGCAGAGCCTGACCGATCCCGAAGCCGGCATCATCGTCGCGCAGGGGGTCGGCAGAACCGAAAGGAAGCACCGATGATCCGGATCGCGGTCGCCAATCAGAAGGGCGGGGTCGGCAAGACGACGACCGCGATCAACCTCGCCACCGCCTTGGCTGCGACGGGCTGGCGGGTGCTGTTGATCGATCTCGATCCGCAAGGCAACGCCTCGACCGGGCTCGGCATCGCCCAGGCGCTGCGTGATCGCTCCAGCTACGAATTGCTGACCGGGCAGGCCACGCTGGACGAGGTCGTCGTTCAGACAAGGGTGCCGCGCCTCGACATCGTGCCAGCCAAGGTCGACCTGTCAGGTGCGGAGATCGAACTCATTGATTTCGAACGCAGAACCCATCGGCTCGACGGGGCGCTGGAAAATGTGCCGCCGGGACGCTGGGACGTCTGCCTGATCGATTGTCCGCCCTCTTTGGGGCTGCTCACCGTCAACGCGCTGATCGCCGCCAATTCGATCCTGGTGCCGCTCCAGGCCGAATTCTTCGCGCTGGAGGGCCTCAGCCAACTGCTTCAGACGGTCGAGCGGGTGCGGGGACGCTTCAATCCGGAGCTGTCGATCCTTGGGGTCGCGCTCACCATGTACGATCGGCGCAACAATCTGTCGTCGCAGGTCGGCGACGATGTCCGCGCCTGCCTCGGCGATCTGGTGTTCCAGACCGTGATCCCGCGCAATGTGCGGCTTTCCGAAGCGCCGAGCCACGGCATTCCGGCGCTCATCTACGATCATCGCTGCCCCGGTTCGGAAGCCTATATGGCGCTGGCCCGCGAGTTGATCGCGCGGCTGCCGCGCAAGGCGGAGGCGGCATGAACGACGAGGCGCCTCGCGCCGCCAAGCGCCCGTCCGGGCTGGGGCGCGGCCTGTCTTCGCTGCTCGGCGAGGTTTCACGTGAAACACCGGTCTCTGGCGGCGGAGTGACCGGCGAGGTGCGGCGCATCCCGGTCGCCAGTATCGAGCCTAACCCCGCCCAGCCGCGCCGGATCTTCGCCGAGGACGGGCTGGCTGAGCTGGCCGAATCGATCTCGGCGCGCGGCGTCATCCAGCCGATCATCGTCCGGCCGCATGGCCACCGCTTCCAGATCGTGGCCGGCGAACGGCGTTGGCGTGCGTCGCAGAAGGCGCGGCTGCACGAGATTCCGGCGATCGTGCGTGAATTCAGCGACGAGGAGACGCTGGAAGTCGCGTTGGTCGAGAATATCCAGCGGCGCGATCTCAACGCCATCGAGGAGGCGCAGGCTTATAAAAGGCTGATCGACGATTACGGGCATACCCAGGACGCGCTCGGCAAGATCGTCCACAAATCGCGCAGCCATGTCGCCAACCTCATGAGATTGCTCGATCTTCCGGCGAAGGTGCAGGTCATGGTCGGCGCCGGGCAATTGAGCATGGGCCATGCCCGCGCTTTGGTTTCAGCGCCCGATCCGGAAGGGCTGGCCGACGAGGTGCTGCGCCGCGGCCTGTCGGTGCGCGAGACCGAGAAGCTGGCGCGCGAGGGCAAGCCGACCCGTCAGCGCCCGCTGCCGATCGAATATAAGGGCGCCCATGCCGATATCGCCGCGTTGGAGCGGCAACTGGGTGACATGCTGGGCCTCAAGGTCGCGATCAAGCACAGCCCCAAGGGCGGGCAGGTGA